>DASXZC010000402.1:0-28807 GCA_036502165.1 Bryobacteraceae bacterium | reverse complement strand
TGTTTACCGATTGGGGCTGCGATGGATTTCAGGGCATCGTGGAAATCTCGACGCATGCGCAGCGGCACATTCTGCAGATCCGCGAGATCAAGGCACAGCCAGGGTATCCGAAGAAATAAAGTAACCCGAGGCCGCTCTGCCCGTATTTAGTGCATGGGAAACCTGCTTCCGGATTTGCGGTTCGCACTGCGCACGATCCGCCGGGCGCCTTTGTTCGCGTCAGTCGCGATTCTGTCACTGGCCCTTGGCATCGGCGCCAACACGGCGATCTTCTCGCTGATGGACCAGCTCATGCTGCGGCTGCTGCCGGTCAAGGATCCCGAGCAGTTGGTGATGATTTATCAAACCGGAGCCCATAACGGCAACAATATGGGCTACCGGATGAACTCCTATCCGGTCTACCGGGACTTCCAAACCAAGGCGGCGCCGTTCTCCGAAGTCCTGTGCCGGCGGCTGATGGAGGCGTCGTTGAGTGTCGACAGTGGGCCCGAGCGCGTCCACGCGGAGATGGTGTCGGGCAACTATTTTTCGATGCTCGGCGTGAAGCCGGCCCTGGGGCGGGTGTTCAGTTCGGCCGAAGACGATCAGGTTTATGGCGGACATCCGAACGTCGTGCTGAGCTACGACTTCTGGGCTTCGCGATTCAACCGCGATCCGAATGTGATCGGTAGAAAAGTGCTGGTGAACAATTATCCGATGACGATCGTCGGAGTTTCAGCCGCGGGATTTGCGGGACTCGATCCAGCGCAGGCTGCGGAGATCCGCGTGCCGATCCTCATGAAGGCGGAGATGGCGCCGTTCTGGAAGTGGCTCCAGGTGGATGACCGCAGGTCGCGTTGGGTGCAAGTGTTCGCACGTCTGAAGCCGGGTTACACGGCTGAAACGGCACAGGCGCCGCTGGCGGTGCTGTTCCATCAGATCCGCGAAGAGGAAGCGAAACTGCCGGCGGCGAAGGACTGGTCGGCTTATGCGCGCGCACAGTTCATGCGCGGCGCGATCCATATCGAAGCGGCGGCGAGCGGCTATTCCGACTTGCGACGGAGTTTCTCAAAAGCGCTGATTGTTCTGATGTGCATGGTGGGGCTGGTGCTATTGATCGCCTGCGCGAACGTGGCGAATCTGCTGATCGCGAGAGCGTTCGCGAGGCAGAAGGAGATCGCGGTGCGGCTCTCGATCGGTGCGTCGCGCGGCCAGCTCATCCGGCAATTGCTGACCGAGAGTCTCGTGTTGTCGTTCGCGGGCGCGGCGTTGGGCGTGGTCCTCGCGATCGGAATGACGCGCGGATTGCTGGCGTTGATTCCAGTCGAGGGAAGTCCGTTATTGCTGAAGTCGGATCCGGATGCGCGGGTTCTGTTGTTCACCGCGGCGCTGACGTGCTTGACGGGTCTCGTGTTCGGATTGTTGCCAGCGTTGCGGGCGAGCCGTCCTGATTTGTGGACGACGCTCAAGGACGCTGTCGGATCGATCGCGAGCTCAGGAGGATCGCTGTTTCTGCGCAAGGGATTGGTCTCGGCTCAAGTGGCGTTGAGCTTCCTGCTGCTGTTTGGCGCGGGCTTGTTCGTGCGCAGCCTCGAGAATTTGAAGTCGGCGCACACTGGCTTCAAGGATCTCGACAACCTCATCACGTTCCAGTTGTCGCCCATTCTGAGCGGCTATACGACCGAGCGGACGCTGACGTTTTATCAGGATCTGCTCGAGCGGATCCGGGCGATTCCGGGGGTGAAAAGCGCCGGAGTCGCGACCGAACCGCTGCTGAGCGGCGACGAATGGGACAGCTCGGTTTCCGTTGAAGGTTATCAGGCGAAAGATGGCGAGGACATGCAGGCGTTCATGAATGCGCTCTCGCCCGGCTACTTCAACACCATGGGGATCCATCTGCTCGAAGGCCGCGACTTCGACCGGCGCGATCTGGCGCCGCCGTGGAAGGTCTGCATCGTCAATCGCAAATTCGCGCAGTATTTCTTTGGCGACAAGAGTCCGATCGGCCGCCATGTGAAGCGCGAGGGGGATCTCGAGATCATCGGCGTGGTCGAGGATTCGCTGTTCGAAGGTCCGCGCGAGGGCGTCCACAGGCAGGTGTTCGTTCCTTACGACGGAGCCGGATCCGGATTCGCGGTCTACGCGCGCACAGGCATGGATTCCGCCGCGTCCTATGCGGTTTTGCGCGATGCCGTGAAGAGTCTGGCTGCGACGATGCCGGTGTATCAGATGAAGACGCTGGCTTCGCAATTGGATGAAGTGCTGCTCTCGGAGAGGCTGGTGGCGCTGTTGTCAGCGGGCTTCGGCATTCTGGCGACTCTGCTGGCCGCGATTGGATTGTATGGCGTGATGGCGTTCGTCGTCACGCGGCGCACGAAGGAAATGGGCGTGCGGATGGCGCTCGGCGCGCATCCGTCGACGGTGATATGGCTCGTGATGAGGGAAGTGCTGCTGCTGCTGGCGATCGGATTGGCGATTGGCCTGCCGGCGGCGCTGGGGCTCGGCCGCTATGTCGCTTCGCAGTTGTATGAGATCAAGGCGAGCGATCCGACGATCGCGATTGCGACCGTGGTCGTTCTCTTCATAGTCGCGGCGCTGGCGGGATTGATTCCGGCGCGGCGGGCGAGCCGGATCGATCCGATCCTCGCGCTGCGCTACGACTGATCCTCAGGGTCCGAAGCCGCGGTTCATGTCCCACAGCGGATAGTGCGGCAACGCGGCTGCCGGATCGCGCAGGAATGCGTCGTTCTGGGCGACCAGATCGCGCATGCGCTGGCGCGCCGCGGAGCCGATATCGCGGCGTCCGAGGGCCGGTGCCTGGTGACCGGCGCGTACGGTGCCTGGGGGCGCTACCAGGCCTTCGGCGATAGGCGATGGGCCTTCTGGACCGTTCCGCTCGAACAAGCCTTCGAGCGACTCGCGAAGGCGGCTGATGAGCGGCGCACCGAAGCGTTGGCGCCAGCGCTGTTCGATTTCGGCGGCCAGGCGGTGATAGTCTTGCTGGGCTTGCCAGCCTCGCTCGGACAGACGGATGCCCTTGCCGCGGGCGACGAGCACATAGGGCTTGAGCTGCCAGCCGAGTCCGGCGGTTTCGGGAGATGCTCCAGTGAGAGCGGGAAGTTCGGGCTCGCGGATCGGCTTCTCGCGATCCAGCACTCGGAGCGTGTTCGCGCAGAGAGTCAGCGGTGCGGCGGACTCGCGGTCAAACTCGAGCCGGAACGCGAGTAGCACTGGCGAAAGTAATGCCGGCAGCGATAGCTTCGATGCGCCGCCGCGCGAGGCCTTCGGCGGATACGGCGTGTTTGATTCCAAATTCGCCGGTAAGCCTTCTGGCAGTTCCATTTCGATTTTGCCGGCGATCTGTTCTAAAGCCTCGCGGAGGCCGTCGATCACATCCTTGCCGAAGCGCGATTCCCATCGATGCTCGATCGTGCTGTAGAGCGGCGGCCAGATCCGGCTTGCTGCGATCCCTTTCGTTGTGCGTTGGACGATTGATGAAGCGCGAATGCCGCGTCCGCTGCCCCAGCCGTCGCGAGGCTCGAGGGCGTTTGGCGTTTCGAGGAAGATGAACTCCCAACGCTCGAGACAGCCGAGTTCAAATTTGATCCGATTCGCGGGCGCTAAGGCAAGAGCTGCCAGATCTCGCACGGTGATTGGGCCGTTCGTGAGGAAGCGCATCAGGTTCGCCCACAACACCAACGACAAACGCGCGCCTGCATAGCTGGCATCGCTCATTTGCTGTTCGAACTGATTGTCGAATTCGATGGTGAAAGCGACCAGCACTTGCGAGAGGAGAGCGTGCAGAGGACGCGGATCACCGGGTCGCATACGCACCAGTGTAAGCCGGATTGTCCCAATTCCGGACGTCCTGCTGATCACAACGTTCGTATTCGGATAGTCCCGCGGAGACGCTGCTAAAACACTGCGAAATATTCGCCTGCGCTTAGTAACTGCGCATGCCTTGGTCCGTATAACGATCATGGGCAATATCCTCACCGATCTGCATTTCGCGCTGCGAACGATCCGGCGCGCTCCGCTGTTTGCGGCGGTGGCGATTCTGTCGCTCGCGCTCGGCATCGGCGCCAATACGGCGATCTTTTCGCTGATGGATCAGATCATGTTGCGGATGCTGCCGGTGAAGGATCCCGATCAGTTGGTGATGCTGTTCCAACGCGGCGCGCACAACGGATCGAACATGGGCGACCGGATGCATTCGTACCCGATGTACCAGGACTTCCAACAGAAGGCCGAACCGTTCTCGGAAGTATTGTGCCGCCTGATCACGTCCACTTCGATCGCAGTCGAGGGACAGACCGAACGCGTCCAAACCGAGATGGTCTCGGGAAATTATTTTTCCATGTTAGGCGTGAAACCGGCTTTGGGACGCGTGTTTTCGTCGCAGGAAGATGACCGCGTCTATCAAGGCCATCCCAATGTTGTTTTGAGTTACGCCTACTGGGTCAGCCGGTTTGCGAGCGATCCGTCGGTCATCGGCAAGAAGATTCTGGTGAACAATTATCCGATGACGATCGTCGGAGTGTCGGCGGCGGGGTTTTCCGGACTCGACCCCGCCTACTCACCGCAGATTCGTGTGCCGATCCTCATGAAGCCGGTGATCATGCCGGAGTGGGGATGGGTGCATTTCGACGATCGCCGCTCACGATGGGTGCAGGTGTTCGCACGTTTGAAGCCCGGCTACACGGTCGACTCGGCGAAGGGTCCTTCTCAGGGTTTGTTCCACCAGATCCGCGAATACGAGATGACTCTGCCGGGCGCGAAGGATTGGTCGAAGTTTTCACGCGATCGCTTCATGAAGGGCACGATGAATGTCGAGCAGGCGGCGACCGGATACTCGCAACTGCGGAACAGTTTTTCGAAGGCGCTCATCGTGCTGATGTGCATGGTGGGTCTGGTGCTGTTGATCGCCTGCGCGAACGTGGCGAATCTGCTGATCGCGCGAGCGTTTGCGCGGCAGAAGGAGATCGCGGTGAGGCTGTCGATCGGCGCGTCGCGAGGACAGTTGATCCGGCAGTTGCTGACCGAGAGTCTGGTGTTGTCGTTCGCGGGCGGTGTCGCCGGGATCTTCGTGGCGATTACGCTGACGCGCGGCCTGATTGCGCTGATTCCGAGCGATTCCAATCCGTTGTTGATCCGGCCGGAACCGGACATGCGCGTTCTCGCGTTCACTTTCGTTCTCACGCTGCTGACGGGCGTCCTATTTGGATTGCTACCCGCGCTGCGCGCCAGCCGTCCGGACTTGTGGACCACGCTCAAAGATGCGATGGGATCGATCGCGGCATCCGGCGGATCTCTGTTCCTGCGAAAAGGATTGGTCACTGCGCAGGTCGCGTTGAGCTTCCTCTTATTGTTCGGCGCCGGGTTGTTTGTGAGAAGTCTTGCGAATCTGAAGGCCAAGGACACGGGCTTCAAGAACCTCGACAATCTCGTGACGTTCCAATTGTCGCCGGCGTTAAGCGGATACGACAACGACCGCACCGTGTTCTTCTACAATCAACTGCTCGATCAATTGCGCGGCTCGCCGGGCGTCAAGTCGGCGGCGCTGGCTGCCGTCTCGGTGTTGTCGGGGAACGAATGGGATAACAGTCTCTCAGTCGAAGGACACCGCGCCGCGGATGGCGAGGACATGCAGGGATTCATGAACGCGCTATCGCCCGACTACTTCTCGACGATGGGCATCCCGATCCTCGAGGGGCGCGACTTCGTTCCCTCTGATCTGCACGACACCGACAAGGGCGGATCGAAAGTCGCGATCGTGAACCGCGAATTCGCTGAGCATTATTTCCCTGGTCAAAGCGCGGTGGGCAGGCACCTGTCGCAAGGCGGAGGTCCGAAAGCCAAGCTCGATACCGAAATCATCGGCGTCGTTGAGAACACCTTGTATGAAGGGCCGCGCGACGGCCAGCATCGCCAGGTTTATATTCCGAATTGGGGCAAGGGCGGCGTCGCATTCTATGTGCGGACATCGCTCGGGACGCAATCGGCGTATTCGGTGATTCGCAGTGAAGTGAAGAAGCTCGATGCGAATATGCCCGTCTACGAATTGAAGGCGCTGTCGACGGTGTTGGATGAAACCCTGTTGACGGATCGGCTGATCGCATTGCTGTCGGCGGGTTTCGGATTGCTCGCCACGTTGCTCGCGACCATTGGACTTTACGGCGTGATGGCGTTTGTCGTGACGCGCCGCACCAAGGAAATGGGCGTGCGGATGGCTCTCGGTGCGAAGCCGCGATCGGTCATCTGGCTCGTGATGCGGGAAGTCCTGATTTTGTTGACGATCGGGCTCCTCGTCGGCGTTCCGTCGGCGATTGCGCTTGGACAATTAGTCGCGACACAGCTCTATGGGATCAAGGCAACCGATCCGATGATCGCGTTGACTACGATCGCAATTCTGGCCGCAGTTGCGACACTGGCGGGGTTGATTCCGGCTCGGCGGGCGAGCCGGATCGATCCGATTCTGGCGCTTCGGTACGAATAGCGGCGGGTGCGGCGCGGAAAACGAAGTCGCGCTGGATGATGTATTTCAGCGAATAGACAACGCCGTCGGCGGCGAGCTTCGCGGCGTAAATTCCCCAATGTTTCGGGCCTATATGGAACGCGGCGATGATTCCCTCGAGGATCCCGTAACGCGCGAGAAGTCCGGCGGCGTGCACTCCGAGATACTTCGGTAGAGCGCTTTTGTGATCCACGTTCGCTTCGAAGACCAGTCGGCGCACGACGAGGTAATTGAACGCGACCGAGACGAGCGTCGATACGGCGAGTGAAAGAAATCGAACGCCCGTTGCGCGGTGCAGGACGAAGAAGATTCCGTTGTCGAGCAGTGCGGTTAAGAATCCCGCGCCCAAAAACCGGATTACTCGCATGGCGTGACGATCTCCACCAGCGCGAAGCCTTCCTCGAGTTGCGGAGGCGTCAATTTGTTCGCCATTTCGCGCATCACTTCATCGGGGACGCGGCGCGCGCGCAAACCGTTTCGAGCGAGGCAGACATCGAGCGGAGTGTCAAAATACAAAGCCTCGATCGCGCAGTTGCTTTCCCGCGCGACCGAGATCCACGTGCTGCGTTCTTTCGCCGTCAGATTCGTCGCGTCAATATACGTTACCGGACGGCCGATTGCGAGACGATGACGAAGCAGATACCGTAGCGTTGCAAAGACGCGTTCGTGGATCGTCTGATCGGTGGCATCGTCCGCGAGCAGTTCGCGGATGGAATCGCTCGACAGAGCATGAACTCCCAGGCGTTCGAGATAGGTCGATTTTCCCGAGCCCGGAAGTCCCACCGCGAGTACGATGCGTTGCACGGCGTCGAACTAAAAGTCGATCTCCGCAGGGAAGTATTTGTTGATCAGGCCGTTGTAGTACGGCCGCAACTCGGTGAGGCTCGGCTTGCGATCGCTCTTCGAATACAGATCGTAGGGATTGAACTTCTTGACCCATTCGAACATCTCGCGATCGTGATCGTTCAGCAAATGATCGTAGGCTCCTTCACGATGTTGAGGATAGAAGGAGTGGTATCGGATCATGTAGAGGGCCGGCTCAGGAAGGTACGGCTTCATCACGTGATACAGATATTCGTCATGGCCCCATGACAAGTCGACCTTGTCGAGTCCACAACCTTTTTCATAAATTCCGGTCTGCGTCTGGTAGGCGGGATTCTTCGAGTCCGGATTGGCGTCGAAAAATTCGTGAAAGACGATCTTGTCCGAATAGGCGCAGCCCGTGGGGAACGTGTCACCGACGACTCCCCATTGGGGCTCGCCGTAGAGGCATAAAACTTTACCGATGTCGTGCAGCAGACCGGTGAGCTGGAACCAATCCGGATGTCCGTCGCGGCGGATGGCCTCGGCGGCTTGGAGGTTGTGATCGATCTGGCTGAGGTCCGTATCGGGATCGCTCTCGTCGACCAGGGTATTCAGATAGTCGAGGGCGTCCCAAATGCCCATTTTCGAACGTTTAAGGCCGGTATACTGGCGCTTCTTTTCGAGAACGTATTCACGGGTTTGAAATTGATGGTTCAATCGATAGAACTCGCGCACACCTGGGGTGGTGTCGGCGTAGTTTCGAAAGTCGTCGCTCTTTTTGTTCGGATCGTAGCGTTCGGTGACGAAGTCGTCCCACTGTTCGAGACTCTGCAGGGGTCCTTGCTGCATCTATTGCCTCCATCCCGATTGTTTCACAGAGTAGGCCAAAAGCTCAACAGACAACGTTAACTTTAGTTGGTAGAACTTTGCACTAGCATTCAAGGAGGAATTGCTGTAGGATAGACGGATCGAACAGTAAGACGCCCCGCACGGATGTCTCAAGTTGGGGAAAGGGTCCGCGCGGGGCTCGCTGCTTCGTTACCCTAGTAGACGTTTGAGCGAGCCGTTCGGTTCACTCTGTAAGTTAAATATTTGTCGAGAAAGGGTATCAAGCCAGAGATGTCTTTATCGTTACTCGTTTCGCGCGCTGGACATGTTTTCGCGAGCGCGAGTCTGTTGATCCTTTTCCTCGCCGGCTGCGGATCTGAGCCAGTCAAGAAGGCGACCCCTGCAGTAGCGGAAGTCCCGAAACCGATTACCGGTAGATCGGCGTTTTACAAGATGTTTCCAGCGGCGCGGCTGTGGGCTTCGGACGCGCAAGGGATCCAGTTAACGAGCATCACACTGCAGGATGTCTCCGGCCCTCCGGGAACCTCCGGAGCGTGGCAGGCGATCTTTTCATCCGCGTCATTGCGCAAGGCAAAAACATTTACCTGGTCGGCAATTGATGCGCCGGGTAATTTAAAGCAGGGTGTATTTGCAAATGATCAGACGGATTTTAATGGAAAGCTCGATCAGGCGCTGCCATTTTTCAACCAGGCGCTGCGGGTCGATTCCGATGAGGCGTTCAAGGCCTTAGGCGTGCCCGCGGACAAGGATGAGCCGATCAACTTTCAGCTCCAGTTCACTCCACGATTTCCGGATTTGACGTGGCGGGTCATTTGGGGAACGAGCGTCGGCACGGCCAAGAAATCCGGATTCGTCGATGCGGATACCGGCAAGGTGTTCGAAAAAGTCCGCTGAAGGTTCAGTGCGCCTTCGGATGTGCCTTGTCGTAGACCGCCATCAAATCGGTGAGTGAGACCTGCGTGTATTTCTGAGTGGTCGAAAGCTGCGAGTGGCCGAGTAGTTCCTGAATCGCGCGGAGGTCCGCACCGGCGGCGAGAAGATGCGTCGCATAAGCGTGACGCAGCGTGTGCGGGTGCATCGAGGAGTCGCCGGAAAGCAGCTGGGCGTAGAGCTTCACGATGTCGCGGAGTCCGCGGACGGTGAGCCGCGATCCGCGATGATTCATCAGTAGAGCACGATCGCTTGGCGAGTGCGGCGCACGTTTGACGAGATACCTTTCGAGTGCGGTCGCGGCCTTCGCGCCATACGGAACCTGGCGCTGCTTGTTTCCTTTGCCGTCGATGCGGAGCCAACGCTCGCCGCGGTCGATGTCGTCGAGATTCAGTGAGGCGAGCTCGCTGATCCGCAATCCGCAACCGTACAGGAATTCGAAAATGAGGACGTCGCGCTCGGGGAACGGGCGGTCGAGCCGATTGTTCGAAACGTCGTCCACCAGGCGATTCGTCTGCTCGGTCGTGGGAACGCGCGGCAATTTTTTCGGTGCTTTCGGAGTGCGCAGCAGGCGCGCTGGATCTTTCGCGATGACTCCTTCGCGCAGCATGTGCTTGAAGAGCGAACGCACGGCCGCGAGTTTGCGGCGGATCGACACGGGCTCGAACTGCTGATCGAAGAGATGCGCCATCCATTCGCGCAGTGTGAGCAAGTCGACTTCCTGGGGCGGGGGCGCAGACGATTGCGGAGGAGTCAGGTACTCGACGAAGGCCTCGAGGTCAGACCGATAGTTACGAATCGTATGCGGCGATGAGTTGCGGCGCGCGAGCTCGCCCAGGTAGTGTTCGATTTGCGCGGCGAGAGTGGTTGCCATCTTTTATCCAACCGGCGCGGCGGTTACCGTTTCGAGCGCGGCCAGCGCGCGGCGGCAGACCTCCGCATGGCGCGCCTTCTTGTCGCGGCGAAGCTTCACGAGCGTGGGCTCGTCGAGCTTCGGAAGCAGATCGAACGTGATGTTTGCCGGCTGATAATGCTTGGGATCCGCGCCGGAGATGTAGGTGCACAGGGATCCGAGAGCGGTCGCGCGGGGCATGAGGATCGGCGTTTCACCGCGTGCCAGTGCGGCGGCGGTGCGTCCGGCGAGCAGTCCGGTGGCGATTGATTCGACGTATCCTTCCACTCCGGAAATTTGGCCCGCAAACAGGATGTTGCCATTTTGTTTCAGGCGCAAAGTTGAATCGAGCAGCTCGGGGCCGTTGATATACGTGTTGCGATGGATCTGCCCATAGCGCAGAATCTCGGCGTTCTCGAGTCCGGGGATCATGCGGAGGATGCGCGCCTGCTCGCCGAAGCGCAGATGATTCTGGAAGCCGACGAGGTTGTAAGATCCGGCACGAGCGTTCTCTTGACGCAGTTGGACCACCGCATAGGGACGGCGTCCCGTGCGGGGATCTGTGAGTCCCATAGGCTTCATCGGTCCGAAGCGGAGGGTGTCGCGGCCGCGGCGGGCGATCTCCTCGATTGGCAGGCAGGCTTCAAAGAATGGAGTCTTGTCCTCCTCAATGTGAGCCGGCACGGGCTGGCCTTCGATGAGCGAGTCGAGGAAGCGATCGTATTGTTCCTTGTCGAATGGGCAGTTCAAATAATCATCGCTGCCATCGATCGATTTGCCATAGCGCGAGGCGCGGAATGCGATGGACAGGTCGATCGATTCCGCATCGACGATCGGACTGATGGCGTCGTAGAAGAACAGGCGATCTGTCCCGGTTAATTGAGCGATCGACTCGGCGAGAGGTCCGCTGGTGAGAGGTCCGGTGGCGACAATCGTGAGGCCCGCGGTACCGGTCAGCTGGCGGACTTCCTCGTGGCGGACTTCGATCAACGGTTCGGCGGCGATGGCCTCACTGACGCCTTCAGCGAACCGGTCGCGATCGACGGTGAGCGCCTGGCCACCGGGGACGCGCGCGGCTTGCGCGACTTTCAGCAACAGAGAATCGAGCCGGCGCAATTCTTCTTTCAAGAGCCAGGGGGCGGTGTTTTCTGTTTCACTCTTGAGCGAATTGCTGCACACGAGCTCAGCCATGTGCGCGGTCTTATGCGCAGGCGTCGATTGCGTGGGACGCATTTCATAGAGGATGACGCGAAGACCGGCACGCGCGAGTTGCCAGGCGGCTTCGGTTCCAGCGAGTCCGGCGCCGATGACGCGGATGGGATCCATTCTTTCCAGGATAGTTACAATTTCAGTACCGTATGAAGATCGAATCGCTCGAGGAGCGGCATTGGCCCGAAGTCCGCGCGATTTATCTCGAGGGAATCGACAGGGAACGCGACGTTCGAGGAGTCCGCGCCGGATTGGGATCGTTGGAATGCGAATCATCATCAGCATTCGCGGCTGGTTGCGGTTGACGATGCGGGTCTGGTCGCCGGATGGGCGGCGTTGAGTCCGGTGTCGGCGCGGGAAGTTTATCGAGGCGTCGCCGAAGTGAGCATCTACATCGCGGCGGCGTCGCGCGGCCTTCGCGTGGGAAGCCTGCTGCTCACGAGTCTGATCGAGGCTTCGGAAGCCGCGGGCATATGGACTCTACAATCCGGAATCTTTCCGGAAAATGAAGCGAGCATACGGCTGCATCGCGCGGCCGGCTTCCGCGTGATCGGCGAGCGCGAACGTGTCGGTTGCCTCGCCGGGCGCTGGCGCAACACGGTGAAGATGGAGCGCCGCAGCCGCGTCGTGGGCTTATGAGAACAGGCGATCGTTGACGCGCGTCGACTCTTTATCCCACTGCGGAGTCGGCTCGAAATATCCCGGCTCGGCGAGGTGCTGCTTCATGACTTCGTCGTTGAGCGTGATGCCGAGGCCCGGCTTATCGGGCACGGTGATGAAGCCGTTGTTGACGATGGGCTTCTCGACGCCTTCGACGAGATCGCTCCACCAGGGGACGTCGACCGAGTGATTCTCAAGGACGAGGAAGTTGTCCGTTGCCGCGGCGCAGTGGACATTCGCCATCGCGGACACAGGAGATCCGGCGAAGTGCATCGCCATCGGCACGCCGTATTCCTGAATCGAATCGCCGATTTTCTTGGTCTCGAGAATGCCGCCCGAAGTCGCGAGATCGGGATGCAGGATGTCGACGGCGTGGTTGCGCGCGAGTTCGATGAAGCCTTCCTTCAGATAAATGTCCTCGCCGGTGAGCAGCGGAACCCCGATATGATTTTTGATCTCCTTGAGCAGTTCGGTGCGCTGCCAGGGAACGACGTCCTCGATCCACGCGGGATTGTATTTCTCGAGCGCGTTCGCGAGGCGGATCACGCTGTGCATCCCGATGTGTCCGAGGTGGTCGATCGACAACGGAACATCCATCCCGACCGCGTCCCGCACGACGCCGACGAAGTTCGCCATGATGTCGCAGCCTTTGTGCGTAACCTCGATCGCGGCGAACATGTGTTCCTTGGTCGAGCTCATGCTGAGGTTCTCGCCGAGCGGATAGCTGAGCGTGCCCGGGATCCCTTTTAATAGATCGATGCCGAGATCCATTTTTAGCCAGGTGAAGCCCTGCTCGTGGCGTTTCTTGAGGCGATCGCCGTACACTTTCGGATCGTCGGACTCCGTCGTGTCCGCGTAGCAGCGGATTTTATCGCGGAATTTTCCGCCGAGCATTTGATAGACCGGAACGTTGTACGCCTTGCCAGCGAGGTCCCACAAGGCCATTTCGATCGCGCAGACACCGCCGCCCTGGCGGGCATTAAATCCGAATTGCTTGATTTTGCGGAATATCTTGTCGATGCTGCACGGATTTTCACCGAGTATCCGGCTTTTGAGCATGAGCGCGTAAATTTTCGACGCTCCGTCGCGGACTTCGCCGAGGCCGTAGATACCTTGATTGGTGTCGATGCGGATCACGGGGCACGTCATCGGCGCTTTCGTTAGTGTGGCGACGCGAAGATCCGTAATCTTCAGATCGGACGGTTTCGAGGACGTGTTCGCATAGGCGAGGGCAGTCTCGAGAGTGGACTCAGCCCAGATGGAAGCGGCTGTAAATCCGACGGCGCGCTGCAGGAACTTTCGACGGGATCGGGAACGAATCGGGGCTTCGCTGAACATGGCGGATTTCTCCAGTCCGATCATTGTACATCCTTGACTGGTGAAGTTGGTAAGCGATAGTCTAATCAAAATGCGTCCAACTGTTCTTCTTCGCGTTGCTGCCGGTTTGACCTTCGTCCATGCCGTTTTGCACACGATCGGCGGCGTGTTCGGTAAGCCTGCGCCGGGCGCGGAGTCAACGGTGTCTGTGATGAAGGCGAACCAGTTTCCGTTGATGGGCTCGATGAGGAGCTATTGGGATTTCTACCATGGCATGGGGCTCGCCGTCAGCATCTTCCTTTTGATCGAGGCCATCATTCTTTGGCAGTTGGGCACTCTCGCGCAGACGGATGCGAAGCGGCTGCGTCCGATTCTCGCGACGTTCGCGGCGGGATATCTGGCACTCGCGGTGAACTCCGCGGCGTATTTCTTCCCGGGTCCGGTGATTGCGGAAATCCTCATTGCGCTATGTCTGATCCTGGCGATTCGAGCCTCTCGAGCGTAATTCAGCGGTTGTCATCATACTGTAACTTCCTGTTAACTCCATCCCAATGACTGGATGGTAGTTTTGCTAGTGCCAACTGGCATGATCCTCTTTTTCGAGGGGATTACTTCAACTTCAGGAAATTATGAAACCCAGTCGCCTAACCACCCTCGCCACGGTGTTTGCACTGTTCGCTGGCTTGAGTCCAGCGGGCGAAACACCTCAATCGGATAAAGCCGCGGACCAGCGCGGCGCTGCTGTTTCGAACGAACAAAACGCCACTGAGATCGACTTGCTGAAGAAGCAATTGGCGGAACAGCAGAAGCAGATTGAAGACTTGCGCCTGATCGTTCTGGGGCAAAAAAAGCAAATCGACAACGTGACCAAAAAGGAAGCGGTAACGGTAACGGTGCCATCTGCTGTGGCGCCGAGTGCGGCCACATCGACGCAGGTCGCAAGCACTGTGCCGTACATTCCTTCGACCGTATTAGCGAAAGCCAGTCCGCTGCCGCCGGTCATTCCATTTCCCGTGACACCGCCGCCGCAGAAGAGTCCTGGCAAAGACGCGGCGAACCCTTGTGAGGCCGCCGGTGAAGCACAATCGCCGACCTTCATACACATCGGCGACACTTGCCTGGTGCCAGTCGGCTTCATGGATTTCACCTCGATCTGGCGCGACAAGAACGCCGCTTCGGGAATCGGCAGCAACTTCGGCAACATTCCTTTTAACAATGCGACCGCCGGGATGCTCTCCGAATTTCGATTCTCTCCGCAGAACTCGCGCCTCGGCTTCCGGTTCGATGGAAGCTGGAAGGGCGCGCACTTCATGGCCTACAACGAGTTCGATTTTCTCGGCACCAGCGGAACCAACAACCTCGGCGTGACGAACGGAGCGTTCGTTCCACGTATTCGTTTGTTCTGGGTGGATGTTCGCAAGGACAACCTCGAATTCCTCGCGGGCCAGAGCTGGAGTCTGTTGACGCCCAACCGCACGGGTCTTTCGGCATTGCCTGGCGATCTGTTCTACTCGCAAGCCATAGACGTGAACTATATGGCGGGTTTGACCTGGAGCCGTCAACCCGGCGCTCGCATTCTCTACCACGCGATGAATGACAAGTTCACGGCTGGAATTTCGTTTGAAAATCCGGATCAATATATCGGTGGATCCGGCGGATCTTCGGCCACGGCCGTCACGCTGCCGGCGGCAGCGGCGTTGAGCGGAATCGGCGGCACACAAGTCGACAACGCGACCAACGTCCTGAACACTCCTAACCTCAAGCCGGACATCATTGCGAAGATCGCATTCGATCCCAGCAAGAGGTTCCACTTTGAAGTTGGCGGAGTCGAGCGTACTTTCAAGATCTATGATTCGGCGACGCGATCTTACTCAACCAAGGAGGGCGCGGGCGTCCTCATCGGCGCCAACGGCGAGATCGCGAAAGGCCTACGCCTGATCTCGACGAACTTCTGGAGCGACGGCGGCGGACGTTATTTGTTCGGCCAGGCGCCGGACTTCATGGTTCGCGCCGACGGCTCGATCAGCCCGATTCACGCCGGCGGCACGGTCGATGGATTTGAGTTGACGGTCAAGAAGAACACACTGCTGTACGCCTATTACGGCGCCTACTATATCGGCAAAGACACCGCGCTCGATGCCAACGGCACGACCAAAATCGGCTACGGCTACGCGGGTTCGGCGAACTCCGATAACCGGGCGATTCAGGAAATCAGCTTCGGCTTTAACGAGACGATCTGGAAGAGTGCACGCTACGGGGCCATCAACTTCATGGGTCAATACGAATACCTGACGCGCGATCCGTGGGCCGTGCTGACGGGCCAACCGAAGGCAGCGCACGACAACTCGCTGTACTTCAACGTCCGCTACACTCTGCCCGGCTCGATGCCGCCGATCAAGTAGAGGATTCATTTCGGTTTCCGGTTCAGCGCCAAGATCCTTTCCCCGGGATCTTGGCGTTGACGTTTTTACGTCCCTGCTTTAGGGCTGTTTGTCCCATCGCCATTGTGCGCGGCGCGGATCCGCCGGACAATGGACGCATGTTATATCGCTCGATCATCCTGATCATTTCTCTGGCGCAGTTCACGGCGATCGGCGCTGAGCAGGCAGGCAAAGACTGGCCGGTGTATGGTGGCGATCCGGGGGGATCGAAGTTCTCCGGCCTTCATCAAATCAATCGCGGGAACGTAGCGAATCTCAAACCCGCGTGGACGTTCTCGACGGATGATCCGCTGACTCCACTGCCCGGCAAAGGCAAGCCGCCGGCTTTTGAGGCAACGCCGATCGTGATCCGCGGGACGATGTATTTGGGTACACCGTACGGAAAAGTCTTCGCGCTCGACGCCGCGAACGGCAGTTTGAAGTGGATGTACGACGCATCGATCGACCGCAATGGCGACTACGGCGATTTTGCAACTCGCGGCGTTTCCTATTGGATGGATGCTGCGGCGCCGAGCACCGCGCCTGCGCCTTGCCGCGAACGGATCTTCTTCGCTTCGATCGATGCGCGGCTCACTGCGCTCGATGCCGCGACCGGGAAGCCCTGCATGGATTTCGGCACGAAAGGCGTCATCGACCTGACCGAGGGACTCGTCCGCAAGCCCGAATATAAGGGCGAATACGAGGAGACGTCGCCCCCGGCTATCATCGACGATCTGGTCGTTGCGGGATCCGCGATCGCCGACAACAACCGTGCGAAGGCTCCGACGGGAGAAGTTCGCGCGTTTGATGCGCGCACTGGGGCGCTGCGGTGGACGTGGCATCCGATGGATTCGAAGACGACCGGCGCGGCGAATGCATGGTCGATCCTGTCGACGGATCCTGAGCGGCATCTCGTCCTCGTCCCGACCGGCAGCGCGAGTCCTGACTATTTCGGCGGACTCCGACCGGGCGACAATCGCGATGCGAACTCCGTCGTTGCGCTTGAATCGAAAACCGGCAAGCGCGTGTGGGGATTTCAAACCGTCCACCATGACCTGTGGGACTACGATGTCGCGAGCCAGCCGGTGTTGTTCACGATGCATCGCCGGGGCCAAGACATTCCGGCCGTGGCAGCGGGATCGAAGACTGGCCATCTGTTCCTGCTCGATCGCATGACCGGGCAACCCCTATTCGACGTTGAAGAACGAAAGGTTCCGGCGAGCGATGTCGAAGGCGAACATGCGTCGCCTACGCAGCCGATCCCGCTCGCGCCCAAGCCGTGGATCCCCCAAAGCATCCGGCCTGAGGATGCGTGGGGCGTCAATGATTCCGACCGCGCGTGGTGCCGCGAGAAGATTGCATCGCTACGCAACGAGGGCATCTTCACTCCGCCGAGTTTGAAAGGATCGCTCATGATTCCGGGCAATATCGGCGGCATGCACTGGGGTGGCGCGGCTTGGGATGGCGAGCATGGGCTGCTGATCATTCCGACCAACAATCTCGCGGCGGTGATCCGTTTGATTCCTCACGACAAGTTCAGAGAGGAACGTAAGGTGCGCGGCAACGGAGTCGAAGTCACCGAACAAAAAGGCGCGCCATACGCGATGTCGCGCAACATGCTGCTCGGGCCGAGCGGACTTCCGTGTACCGCGCCGCCGTGGGGAACCCTCGCGGCGATTGATGCGGCGACGGGCAAGGTGCGCTGGCAAGTTCCATTCGGCGGATTGCCCGGCGAGTCGGAGGAACTCGCGCGCACCACAGGATCCGTGAATCTCGGCGGGCCGATCGCGACGGCCGGCGGACTCATATTCATTGGCGCATCATTCGATCCGCATCTGCGCGCGTTCGATGTCGAGTCCGGCAAGGAGTTGTGGAGCGGATCGCTGCCCACGAGCGCTCGCGCCACTCCGATGACTTACGAAGTGAACGGCAAACAATTCGTCGCGATCGCCGCGGGCGGCCACACCGGCAAGGCCAAGATTGATAATAAATTGGTAGTGTTCGCCCTTCCATAAAACGCAATGAACTGGCGGCGTTTATACACGAGAACCGGACTGCTCGAGCTCTTCGCCGTCTTCACGGCGGTGGGATTTCTGCAGTTCTGGTATCGGTATCTCGATCACGTCGCGCGCGGCACGTCGGTCCATTGGCAGGTTCCGTTCATCGAACAAATGACCGGCAACTACGTCTCGTTGCTGATGCTGATCGTGTATATAACGCCGATTGTTCTACGCTATCGGCCTGATCTGAAGCCAAACGATTGGGGATGGCTGCCGGTTCATTTGATCGCGTTGTTCGTCTATTCGCTGATCCACACGAGCCTGCTGTGGGGCTCGCGCAGCGTCCTGTTCGTGATCCTCGGCATGGGTCCTTACGACTACGGAATCATACCGGTTCGCTACTCGATGGAATTCCCAACCGATGTGATCGACTACATTATTCAGGCGGGCGCACTGATCGTGTTCCTGCGTTTGCAGGAGGCGCGCGCGAACGAAGTCAGGCTGGCGGAGGTGAAGGGCGACCTGGTGCGGGCGAAGCTCGAAAGCTTGTCGCTGCAGTTGCAACCGCACTTCCTGTTCAACTCGCTGAACGCTGTGGCGGCGCTGATTTACGACAATCCTCATCGCGCGGATTTGATGTTGTCGCGGCTCGCCGGATATCTGCGGCGCACGTTGCAGAGCGGGCCTGAACAAGCCGTTCCGCTCGAACGCGAACTCGAAACGCTCGACCTCTACATCACGATGATGAAGGCGCGCTTCGAAGAAAATCTGACTATGGACGTGCGTGTCGAGGATCGCGTGAAGCGGGCGCTTGCACCGCAACTGATCCTGCAGCCGATCGTCGAAAACGCCATTCAACATGGCTTCGATCCGGCATCGGGTCGTGTTTGTGTCGAGCTTACTGCGTCGAAGGTCGACGACGTCCTGGTGCTGACGGTGCGCGATCACGGGCGCGGTCTCGACCCCGGTGCGGCGCCGCGGATCGGACTCGCGAACACACGCAATCGTCTCGAACATTTATATGGCGCGCGTTCGACGTTCCGGATTTCGAACGCCGATGGCGGAGGAGCGGAAGTCGAGATCCGCATTCCGTTCGAACTCGCGCCCGCGGCAGTGGCTGCGGCATGATTCGCGTCCTGATTGTGGATGATGAGCCGCCTGCGCGCAGGCGTCTGAAGCATCTGTTGGCGGCCTACGCGGACTTCGAAGTCGTCGCCGAAGCTGGCACGGGCGCGGAGGCAATCGCCGCTGCGGCGGAGCACAATCCGGATCTGATCCTGCTCGACATACAACTCCCCGACATGAATGGTTTCGGAGTCCTCGAACGTCTGCCCGACCGAGAACAAATCGCTGTGATGTTCGTGACGGCTTACGATGAGCACGCGCTCGCTGCGTTCGAGGCACGCGCATTCGATTACCTCTTGAAGCCGGTCGCCGCCGATCGTTTCGAGGCTGCAATCGAACGTGCGCGATTGCTGGTGAAAACGGCGCCCAACCGGTACGCGCGCCGCTTCCTGGTTGAGCGCGGCGATGCCTCCATCTTCGTCGCCGTGGACGCGGTCGACTGGTTCGAGTCCGCGCGCAACTACGTCCTCATGCACGTTAAGGCCGAGACGTTCCTCATGCGCTCGACGCTCGATTCGTTCGATCGGCGTTTACATCCAGAACAGTTCGCACGCGTAAATCGAAGCGCGATCGTGAACGTCGATCGCATCGCGGAACTGCAGCCGTGGACGAACGGCGAGTACCGCATCCGCATGAAGGATTCGACCAGCGAAATCATGTGGACGCGCCGCTTCGTCAACGCGTCGTTGAAGCGTTTGCTAGGCGAGTGAACGTTTCGCTAGGATTGTGGAAGTGTTCCGCCTCGGGCCGTCCTCTGTCTTTCTTGCACACGCTCCCGCCGATCGCGATTACGCCGTGCGGCTGGCTGATTTTCTCGAGTCCGGCTGTGATGTGCGTTGTAATCTTGATGCGGGCGTGATGGAGCCGGGAGAGGATCTCATCGAGAAAGTCGAGCAAGGGTCGGAGATCCTGATCCTGCTGTTGTCGAAGCACTCGTGGCCGTCGCGTCTGCCGCGTGAGCGTTGGGATCCGATTCTGCTCGAGACGCCGCTCATCTCGGTCTTAATCGAGGATTGCCCGATCCCCGAACTTCTGCGGCGCAAGAATTTCATCGACGCGCGGAAGCACAATGCAGGCCGCGAATTGAAACGACGCATCTGGAGAGAGGCACGCGGCCTCACGGAAGCCGACGCTGTTGCGCAATGGTCGCCGGATCTAGCAGAACTCTACGCGTCGATTGCGGATCAACCGGGCGCCTCTTTCGTCGACGGCGCGACTGCCGCGCGATTCGTCAAAGAGGCTGCTGACGATTTTGACGCGATCCTCTGGGTCCCTTGTTTCAGGCGTTCCCTGGTCGAATCCGCAGGCGAGTTGGGATCGCGGCTCGGCGCTGTGCTCGATGGGGAACTCGATGAGAACTGCCGGCGGATCGAGGAGTTTCTTACAGAGCGGCGGTTGCTGCTGGTGCTCGATGCTCCGGATGAGGACGTGCTCGCCGCATTCCCGCAGTGCGGACGCACCTCGATTCTGATCACGCAAGATCCGGTCGAAATCCTCTCGACGGATCGGTCGTTCGAATACGCGCTTGAACTCGTGTCACAGCGACGGTTCGCGGAAGCGTACGATCTATTGTGCCCGCTGATGGACGAGCTCACCGACGTGGGATCTTGCGCGCGCGAACTGGCAGGGATCTGCGATCATTGGGGCCGCCTGGACGAAGCCGATCGATGGCGAGCCGAGTGCGACCTAATGCCAACGCAGCAGCTCACGCTGTTCGATTAACTACTTTTTGACGTAGCGCACCACTGACTTCGATAGCACTTCCGCCCCATAAATATGGCCTGCGGCGTCAACTGCTATGCCCTCGGCTCCGCTGGTCGGGCCAGTGCCATGCGTGGGCTCGGGAATGAAGAACTCGACTTTGCCATCCTTAATGTTGCCGATGCGGATGCCGCGCTGCCAGCCGGGATTGTGGCCGTAACCCTCTGCGTCCTTCGATTCGGAATCGGCGACGTACAGGACGTCGTGCTTGTCGATGTAGAGTCCACTGGGGCGCGAGAACTGCTTCCACTCGGCCAGGAATTCTCCATTCTGATCGAAGATCTGGATGCGATTGTTCGAGCGGTCGGCGACGAAGAGACGTCCTTTCGAATCGAAAGCCAAGCCGTGCGGTTGATCGAACTCGCCAGGCCCGGTCCCCTGCTTGCCCCAGGTCTTGATGAACTTGCCGTTCTTGTCGAACTTCACGATCCTCGCATTCGACTTCGGACCGTGTCCGTCAGCGACGAAAATGTCGTTATTCGGCGCGACGATTACATCCGACGGCATGTTGAATTCGTCGGGTCCGTCGCCAGCGACGCCGGCCTTGCCGAGCCGCATGAGGACCTTTCCATCCGGACTGAACTTGATGACCTGATGCCCGATTCCGTTCTTGCCTTGCCCATCCGTCACCCAGACGTTGCCCTGCTTGTCGACGAACATCCCATGCGGAAAAATGAACATCCCTGAGCCGAAGCTCTTGATCAGCCTTCCGTTTTCATCGAAGTGTAGAACAGGATCGACCGTGCTGCCCGCGCACGTGTTGGCTCCGCAGCGTTCGGCGATCCACACGGTCTTGCCGTCGGGCGCGATGTCGATGGCGCTCGAGGATCCCCACGCGCGCCCCGCGGGAAGCTTGAACCATCCTTCGATCGTCTGATAAGGATTGGGCTGGGAATTGGGCTGCCCGCTGCAACAGATCGCGGCGATGACGGCGGCGGCACAAATGCTCAATCGGCGTGGAGTCGGCATTCGATGATTATGCCGCAAACGGTGGCGCGTGTGTAGCAATTCCTACTGATCGGCGATGCCGGGCGCAACCGGTTCCGGATCCAATAAGTCGAGCGCGTCCGATTTCGTCCAAATCTTCTTAGTGGAAGGAGGCTGCGCCGCGCCGCGGGAGGATAGACGTGCCACCATTGCCGCGCGCGATCCAACACCTAATTTGGCGAAAATCCGTCTTAAATGCGTACAGACGGTCCACGAGCTGATACTTAATACATCGCCAATAATCTTGTTCGAATGTCCCAGCGCGACTAACCGCACAATTTCCTGCTCGCGCGGACTGAGGCGCGCCGTCTGATCATCGGCCTTGATGAGACGGACCAACAGGTAACGCGATCCATCGACTTCAACATCAAACAGGATCTCCTCGCCGTCCGGACCGCAGGGCGATTCCGGACGCTCCGCTCGAACGGCGGCACCCTCCTCGATGAGGCGCCGCAAAAGGTCTTCGACTCTCTTGAGACCAATAGCAGTAGTCATTTCGCGAACTCCCCTCGGCTAGCTACAACCTTTGCCCAGGCTTTTGCGACGGCTCTCTTCTGTCTTGATGGCTGCATCGAGCGGCCGGTCGCCTCACGCGCCCGCGGCTCGGCGATCGGACGGACGACTCGAACTGTAACACCCGCCCCTGGCAGGTTCAAGTCGCATCTTTGAACTATGTGAAGAAAGATCGAGAAACGTTTCAACACGCTAAAAACTGTTTCCGAGTCCCTCGATCGAGCGACCCGAATCCAGCTTAACCGCATCGAGCGAACCTCAAATCGGGAGCCCTGAAGCAGTTAACCGCAAAATGCGACTGTTATTTGCACATCTTTGTGGATTATTCTTTTCTCGTCGGGCTGAATTCCAAGGAGGTAAGACGCCATGGCTGATCATGAAAGCGAACTGGAGTTAGAACTCGAGCAAGTGTTCCACGAAGGCGAGCTCGAAGACGAAGCGGAGTCGGGCCACCTGGAGGGCGAAGGCTGGCTCGGAGCACTGGGCAACATCGCCGGCAGCCTGCTCGGCGAGGAAGAGATGGAACTCGAGGACGAATACGAGGATGAACTCGAGGGCGAAGACGAACTCGAAGACGAGGATGAGGACGAGGGCGAAGGCGAGGGTTGGCTCGGCGCCATCGGCAACATCGCCGGCAGTCTGCTCGGCGAGGAAGAGATGGAAGACGAGGACGAATCCGAGCAGTTTTTTGGAGGAATCGGGAGATTCCTCAAGAAGTCCGCGCCATTTCTAAAGAAAATCGCAAAAGTAGCCGCGCCGATGGTCGGCACGGCGATCGGCGGCCCATTCGGCGGCATGCTCGGCTCGATGGCCAGCAAGGCGCTCGGCGAGGGCGAATACGAGGACGAGATGGAAGACGAGATGGAGGCCGAAGGCGAAGCCGAGGTCGTCCACGAGATCGTGAACTCCCCCGTCACGCATGAGCATGCGGCCGCGGAGATGATGGCCGAAGCCGCGTCACTCGCGCACGGCGAAGGCGAAGCCGAAGCGATGGTCGGAGCCGCGGCGGTTTCAGTTCTCTCGCGAGCCGACCGCAGAGCGCTGCGCCGGATTCTTCCCCACCTGGTCAAAGGCACGGCGATTCTCACGCGGATTCTGCGCCGCCGCCGCAAGTCGAAGATCCTCGTGCGGGCCGTGCCGACGGTGTTGCGCCGGACCATTAAGGATCTTAAGCGCCAGGCATCGCGCGGCGTTAAAATCACGCGCCGCACTGCTGCTCGTGCCGCGGCGAAACAGGTCCGCCGGGTTCTCGGCAGCCATCGCGCATGCACGGCCGCGGTGGTCAAGAACGTCAAGGCATCGAAGGCCTATAAGCGCGGTAGGCGTCCCGTGCGTTCGCGGGCTCCGCTCAGCACGGCCGCGGCACGCCGCCGGCGTTCCCGGGTCAGATAGCGCGAGCGAACGAAACAGCCACCATTCGAAGGAGAAATGACCATGGCATTACCTGTGTATGAATCCGAATTCGAAGACGAATTGGAAGGCGAGCTGGAAGACGAACTCGAATTCGAGCTCGAGGGCGAGTCGGAAGACGAGTACGAGGACGAGTTCGAACTCGAAGGCGAATATGAAGACGAGGACGAGGGCGAATACGAAGACGAAGACGAAGGCGAGTATGAGGACGAAATCAGTCCCGTTCGCAAAATCTACTCCGATGCCATGATGGAGCATCTGGGCGCGCTCGCCGCCGAATCGGAATCGGAGGAGGAAGCGGTCGAACACTTCCTGCCGCTGATCGGGATGGCTGCGAGCAAACTGTTGCCGATGGCGGCGAAGGCTCTCGCGCCGATGGCGAGACGGGCACTGCCGAGGATGGTCAAGGCGGTTACGCGAGTGGCTCCTCATCTCACTCGCGGCGTCGGCAAGATCGTGCGTAAGCTCCATAGCCAGCCCGGCACGCGGCGTCTCGTGCGCACGGTTCCGAGCATCGCGCGCCGGACGATCCACAGTATTGCCCGCCAGGCGAGCCATGGACGTCCGGTCACAGGCCGCATGGCGATGCGGACACTGGCGCGCCAGACGCGGCGGGTATTGAAGAATCCGCGCGTGCGGCATCACACGATGCGGCGGAATCATCGCATGGATCGCCGGTTCCACCATCGCTGGGGACGCGGCCACATTACTCCGCACGGGCGCCGTGGCCGGCACTATCGCCGTCATCCGCATCACTTGCGGCATGGCTACGCGCGCCCAGGCACGGTGATGCATCCGCACGGCCATGCGCACGGCGGCGCGGTTCACCCGGGGGTTGTACGGCCAGCCGGCTGTCCTTCTTGTGGAACGCCAGCGGGCGCGGTCCCGAACTATTGCCGCTGCTGCGGTCAAGTGCTGAGGTAGACGAACGTGACGACGACTGCACTCGCGCCTCCAGCCACGGCAAAACGTCCAGCGACGCGCTCGAAGATCGGAGCCTCGAAAGGGGCCGGCTCAAGCGTACTGGTTCCGTGGCTGCGGGCGCAGTCGACTAACGTGGTTCGGCACGCAGCGGCACTGCGGCCGTTCGAGCAAAGCGAGTTCGGCAAAGGCTTGGCGGCTCCGACCGAAGGTCATATACAAGCCGTCAACACGCTGATCTCCGGCCTCCGCGAGAGAATGCTCAAAGTCTCGGCAGGAGTGACGAAGTCGGTCCGCGCGGCGATTGAGGAGCCCGATGCCGAGCACCTGCGAGACGTCATCGTCCGCAAGGATCGCGCGCACAAATGGGTGCAGGGTATCGAGAAGATCTGGGACTTCTATCTCGAGCTCTTCGGACAACGGATGAGCGAGCCGTACGCGACCTGGCTGCTGAGCTGCGACCGCATCGCGCTCGATTGTTATCAGGCGGCTTATAGCGGCATCGGGATCGCCAAACCGATTCCCGCGCCACCGCCGTTCTGTTTCATGCGGACTGGATTTGCGCCGTCGACGATGCGGAAGGGAATCCCGCTGCGGCGTTTGGGGATGCAGTTGAATCCGTTCGCGCTGGTGCAACTGCCGTATCACCGGATGGTCAATCCGTGGACGCTCGGCGCCGTGATGCATGAGGTCAGCCACAATCTGCAAAGCGACCTCGGCTTGAGCAAAGATGTGCCGCGAAGAATCGCGCACCGGTTGTTGAGGGCGGGCCTGCCGAAGTCGGTGGCCGCGACGTGGACGCGTTGGAATCGCGAGATGTTCGCCGATATGAGCGCGCTGTTGCTCGGCGGTCCGGGGGTGGTCGGTTCCTTGATGGATGTCGTGGGACGCGCGCCGGCCGCGGTGTTCTACTTCAATCCGCGAGGCGTGCATCCGACGCCGTACTTGCGGCCGTTCATCAGCGTCGAGCTGTTGCGGCGGATGGGATTTACGAAGGAAGCCGAGCAGTACAGCCGCGCCTGGTCGCGTTTGTATCCGAAATCGAGAACGGGGAACATTCCCGACTCGATGCTCGAGACGTTTCCGAAAGCGTGCGCGGCGGTGGTGGACGCGGTTTGTTTCCGGCCCTTCAAGACACTCGGCGGAAAGAGTCTCGCGGAGGTCTATCCGTTCCACGCGAAGGATCAGCAGATGATCCTCGAGGCCGCGACGCGGCTGACGGAGGGAACCGATCCGGGCATTGTGCCGGCGCGGTTCTTAGTGAGTGCGGCGCGGGAAGCGCTCGACCGCCGCATGGCGAAGCCGGGCGCGATTACTGAGAACTTCTATAAGGAACTTTCGAGGAGATAACGACGTGGCGCTGCTTTCCACATTCCGCGAATTGGGTGTTCGCTTGAGGCGGCTTCAGGATACGTTCGTCGCCTTGCGGCTGACGGTCGTCGAAGATAAGCCCGTCAAGGGAGATTCGGCGCTCGTCGATCGGCTCGAGGACACGATCCTCGACTTGATGGGCTTGCTGCATGAGTGTATGGGCGAAGCGCGAAAGGCGCAGCGGGCGGTTGAGAATCAGCTCGGGCTCGAGGATATGCGGCGCGCGCTGAGCGCTTGCCAGGAACAGTTCCACGGGATGCAACTGCAGTTCGGGCGGGACTTGGGCTCCTACGAGAATCTGAACGATTTGGCGAACCTCGGCGCCGAGCGCCGCGGCGAATGGAAGCCTTGGTCGGGAAGCGTGCGCGACGGCGTGGAGCAATGCCGGCAGCCGCTCGACGACATCAGCACGGGCTTGTCGGATTGTTGGCAAGAAATTGCGGAGCGCGCCGGTTCGACTTCGATATCGGTTCACACGACGGGACAACAGATCACCGTGCCGACGGGCGCGGTTGCGGCCCCGGGAGATGCGGTTTGAGTGGAGGAGAGGAAACTGAAATGAGCACAACCTTAGAAGATCCGATCTGCAAAGGTCCCGCGCCTCTGCTGTGGAAGGAACTCGCGGAACAGTTCAAGCATCTGGCCAAGAACAATCAGGCCGAGGACTATCTCAAGAACGAATGCTCCGCCGCTTCCGATCTCGCCGAGCGGGCCTTCAAAGGCCTCGAGGACGAATCCGCCGCGTTCTCGGCCGTTCGTATCATTTATTGGAAAGTATCGGCTGCCAAGATCCACATGCTGCCCTTAACCGCGGCGAAGACGCAGGCTCGCACCGGCGTGCAGACGGATCTCGAAACACTGGCCAAAATCGAGCTGCTGCTCGAGCGGTTGTGCCGCGTTTCGACGGCATGCTGCGGCGGCGCGGGGCAAGCGTCCGCGGCTGGTTCGCACGACAATTCGAATACGACGGCGCTGCTCGAAGTGATGGAATTGAGCAATCGGCTGAACCGCGCCGCCGCCAAAGTCGAAGGCAGGCGCAAGGAACTCGATCCTAATTTTCCCGCCAATGCCGCGGTGAATCTGAAGGCGAAATATTGCGATCCGCTCGTCGATGCGGTACGTGAATTCGGCGTCAGCGTGAAGACTGCATTCGACTCCGAGGTTGCCTGCGACGCCTTCCAGACGAGCAATACGTTCGACGAGATGCGCGCCAAATCCGCCGACATCGCGTACCGCTTCGACAATCTCGTCTGCGAGATGGCTCGTATCAAGTGCCTGACACAGCCGGCGTTCTTCGATCTCTTGCAGACCGAAGTGGATCACTTAGGATTGGCCGCCTCCACCGTTCTCGGCCTGGTCGACAAACTGAGCCGCACCCAAACCGGGATCGGGGCGCAACTGAAACAGACGTGGCAGTTGATGCGCACGCTCGTTACGGGCGCCTTGCGCCAACAGTTCGTGAAATGGCAGGAGCGCCAGTTGTGCCCAACATCGCTGTGCTATGACACGGCCACCGAGGCGCTGAGGAACGCGATCGACGCGGGCATCGCCGACACCGAGAATTTCGGCAACGATTCCCACTGTTGGGATGAAGGACGCATGCGCCGCCAGCGAAACCTCATTGTCGCGGCGACTGAGGAAGTCCGCAAGCTGCACTGCAAGGACCTGCCCGATCACGGGGTCCTGACCCGCATCGGAGCGCAGACCATGCGCCTGCATTCGATCCTCAGTCACAGCACGACCGGCCTCGCTGTCGCCGTTCGTTCAATCGTCGACGGCTGGACGCAGACTCGCGAGTGGCTGGACACGCCGGACAACGATCCGCCTCCGCAAGTGGCGCGGCATCTTCGCACTCTCGTCGGAGTCTATTACTGGCTCGAGAACAATCTCAACGGATTGTCGGCGTGTCAGCCATCGACACAGGCAGGCCAGCCGGCGGTAGCTGTTCCGAATGCTCCGGGTTTCGCGCCTGGCGAAGGCGAAATGATCTTCGATGTCGTCGATCCGCTCGGCCAGCCGTGCACGTTCTGCGAGGTGTCGATCGTAGACAAGACTGGCACGCGGACGAAGGTCCTGACCGATCAGGATGGCCGCTTCCGCGGTGTTTTTCAGAAGGGTCCTTATCAAGTGACGACCGAGCGCGAAGACTCCGGAATTCCGGCGACCGCGTTTTCGGTTTGGGTTCACTAACGATTTCTAAAGTCAGCGAGGAGACACCATGGGCACCCCGATTACCAAGATTCCCGGACCGCCGCAAACGCCGGCCAAGCAGCCGATGACCGATCTATCGGCCTATCCGATATTGACTGAGGAGGTTGGCTACTCACCTTCTCCGCTCGCGCGGAAATCCGGTCCGTCTTTTGGAGGCGGGGGTTCAGGCAGCGGCGGAAGCGACCTCGGCAATCTTGTGTCCCGCGCCGTCAGCGAAGTGCTCGGCTGGAAAATGAAGCCCGGCGATACCAAGGGCTTCGTCGGAGCGCTGACGCAGTCGTTCTCGTTGAAAGAGTCCGAGGGGCACGTCAATGCGACGTGGACGCCTCGCACGTACGCCGTCCAGACGGATCTCAACGGCGGCATCAGCGGCGCGCAGGCGAGCGTGTACGCACGTGGCAAAGACGCGATCGAAAGTTCGCTTCCGCTTCTCGACGGTTTGTATGCTCTCGATCCCGAAGCCGCGCCCGAAGACGTCCTGGCGCTGAAGGCAGTGGCGAAGAGCCAGCTCGGCGAACTGGTGAACGAACTCGGTATGTTGCCGCCGCGCGTGGGCCGCGTCAATCAATATTTCGGCCTGTTGCTCGGAGACAACACATTCCCGCCGTCAGCGACTGCCAATTCGATGTTGAGCGCGACCGACCCCGACCTCATCGGAGGCACGCTCGGAAATTTGCGCGACGAGCTGGGTCTCAATTTCACCACGCAGGACTTCGTTAATTCAGTTGAGGACGAAACGGACCTTTCGAACTTCCGCGTAGTGTCGGACTACATTACGTCGCTCGCGCAGAGTTGGCTCAACAACGTCGGCTTCCTCGTATTGACAACGAAGACTCCGTTCTTTGGAACGCAGCTCGTGCTGCTGTCGCGGCAGTTGATGGTCGTCGCCGAGTCCGTCGACGAAGTACGATTCACGCTCGATTCGGTATTCGTT
>DASXZC010000401.1:0-6544 GCA_036502165.1 Bryobacteraceae bacterium | reverse complement strand
GAATCGGATTGTTGATCAAGGAAGCCGAGTGCGCGGCGGACGGGTTCGCCTCCGGAGAAGGCCGAATTGTTCGTGTCGCCTGCCTGGACGATGTACGTCCAGTGAATGCCGTGCCCCGGTTGCGTGTCATTGCCTAGGGCCCAAACACCTACGTAGCCTACTTCGAATCCCTCATCTGAGAGTAAGTCGGTTACGAGAACCTCGTTCGCTCCGATTGAACCGCCGGGGGAAGAGAGTCCGTGCTGAAGAGGGGTACGGCCGGTGAAGAGCGTAGCGCGGCCGATGGCGCCGCCTCTCGAGGAGGCGAGGGCGTTTTGGAAATGGACACCGCGGCGAGCGAGCGCGTCGATATTCGGAGTCTTGTGGCCGGTACTTCCATAGCAACTCAGCATTCCGGAAGGCAAATCGCCGGCGACGATCAAGAGGATATTGGGAGGCTTCTCGGGGCCCTTCTTTGCGAAGGCCGGGAGGCAGGCGGCGGCCGAGAGCGTCGAGAGAAACGCGCGCCGGGTGGCAAACAAGCTGTGCATGTACAGAAACCAGTTTAGCTGAGAGAGCCGTTGGCGCAGAGCATGTGTGGCATGATAGTGCGGATGGCTGAACAACTACAACAAGACTTTTCGAACCATGTCAGGCGGGTACCAGGATTTCTCGCTCTCGCGCTCGTGCTTCTGCTGGTATTTCTGGGCGCACTGGTGAATTTGTATAAATCGTGGGGCGATCATGAGCGGTTGTATAGTGCCGCGTTGATCCTGGTGCTGACCGGTTGCGTCTTCGTGACGGCGGGATATGCGCGGACGTTTGCGCTGAAGGCTCAGGATCGGGGGATCCGGGCGGAGGAGAATCTGCGGTCGTATGTGATGACGGGCAAGCTGCTGGACTCGAGGTTGACGAATTCGCAGATTGCGGCGCTTCGATTCGCATCGGATGCGGAGTTCATCGATATGGCGAACCAGGCGGCGGAGAAGGGGACGGCTCCGGTTGAGATCAAGAAATCGATCAAGAGCTGGCGCGCGGATTGGGACCGGGTTTAGCCGCCGGGGCTTTCAAATCCAGGTGGGGTTCACGTCAAATTGACTGGGGAACATGTTCATATATTGAACTACCCGCGGGAACGAGCCTAGGTTCGGTGTTGCCGCATGGGCCAGAGCCTGATGCCAGATGATTAGATCGCCGGCATCCCCGGCGATCGGAGTCGCTTGCAACTTCTTACGCGCCACCTCGCGCGGACTTTCAGCGGCAGGTATGTTCCTCAACCACTCTTCGAGCCACCGGTGACAACCGGGAACGCAACTGAATGCGCCCTGATCCGCGGTGGTATCGGTGAGGTATAGAATCGCTTGCGTGCCGAAGCGAATGGGCGGTGCGAGCGTCATGTCCCAGTGGAGTGGTGTGCCCTGGAACTGATATCCGGGGCGCACGGGCGGATTGACGCCGCAGACATCGACATTCATCCATAAGTCGCGCCGGCGCCAGATCTGAGAGAAAGCCGTGTGGATGCGCGGGGAGTTCCGGTTCTTCCATAACGCGGGATGATCAGCGAGCGGAATCCAGATTTGCTGGCCATACCAGGAGTCCGGGTCATCTTTGGAGATGCGGGCGTAAGAGAAGATCGCGTCGATGGCGGCTGCGCACGCCGTCGCGTCCACAGCCTTTTTCACCACCACATAGCCGTGTTCGTTCCAGAACGCCAGATCGTCCGGCGAAAGTACGGCCTCGTTGAGGATGCTTTCGAGCTCAAAGCTACCATCTCCCCGCAGGGCTGCATTCAGACGCTGGACGCGTTCGGGCTCGATACTTCCCCCGTTTTTCGCGAGCACCCAATCCTCGAACTCCTCAAACGACGGTTGCGTGACCATCAGGAAATCGAACGTCTCGCGAATGCCAATCCGCAAGCCCGCAAGCAGTAAGCGGTCTGCTCGCAGCTCTTCGAGATTCTGGGGATTTCGTGGTGCGGAATCCGTCCCGCGGGAGTGTTGTTGCCAGAACCTCATCAAACCGAAAACGCCGAGCTTGCCTGTACACACGTAACGATCATACGGCATCGTTTAGGGAAATTCGACCGGGAAGATCTCAACGGAGTTGGCGCCTTGATCGAAGAACAGAGCTTCTTCGACCCAGAGGAGCGAGTGGCCTTTCATCCTTTCTCCATAGAGGATGAGGTTGTCGCCTTTTTCCTCGACTGAACGTTCGGAGTCGCGGACGGTTTCGGCGATCAGGCCGTGGTACATCGAGTTGGCGACTGCGAGTCCGATGCCGCGGGCGACGGAGCAGTCGGTGCCGCTGGTGATTTCGTTCCAGAGATCCACGCGGACTCCCGGAGGCGCGCCTTTCGCGAGAATCTGGCGGATGCCGGGGGCGTTATAGAGTGCGTTGAGGAACTGCGCGTGTCCCGGATTGTGCGGAGACAAATCCGCACAGTTGACTGAGGACATGAGACGGATCTTCAGCACGCACTTGTCGGCGAACGCTGTGTGGCCGGGCTTCTGCGAGTAGTGCCGGACTTCGTTCACGAGGGCTTGCTGCTGCATGACGCAATAGAGTCCGGCAGCGGCGGGGATTGCGGCATCGTAGGAAGGTCCACTGAAGCGGTTGTTGGTTTCACTCGATCCATCGCGTGGCATGAGCGCTTGATTGGCCATGTGGCGGGAGACGTGTCCGCCGGTCGAGGGCTTGGGCAGATATCGATTGCCGACGGAGCGAAAAATCGTGTGGCTGTGGGAGACGATGGTGCTGGGAATCGATCCGTTGGTGATGAGGTTGGAGGTGGCGCGGTAGATGGCGGCGAGGACATCGGGACGGTTGACGGATGGCATAAATTTAGGAAGTCCTTACATATTACGCGTGTTTCGGGAGAGAATGGGGTCATCGACGGTGCTTACGTCGGATAAGGGGCCACATGATTCGCAAGCCGTCGAGATTGCTGCTTACCGGTATTGCGGCTATTCCGTCTTGCTTGTTTGCGCGGTGGGTGGCAAGTCCGCGACGGATACGCAAACGGATGCGGTCGTGGCGTCTACAAACGCGTTCCTGAACTCGCTCGACGCTGCGCAACGCGGCAAGGTGCAGTTTCCCTTTACACCTCAAAAGACGGCTACGGCTGCTACGTTCGCCAGAAGTGGCGCGGGTCGAGGTCCAGGCATGGGGCCTGGCGGCGGATTTATCGGAGAACGGTACGGGCAGGCGGTTTGGTCGAATTTCCCGGTCAGTGATGTGCCGCGTCCTGGGTTGACGCTCGGTAGCTTGACTGGCGTGCAACGCGAAGCGGCGATGCATCTGCTGCAGGTGGTATTAAGTCCTAAAGGTTATGAGAAGGTCCTGGAGATTATGGGATCCGATCAGGCGCTTTCGGATGCGGGCACGCCATTCGCCTCGGGCATCAATGCCTATACGCTCGGTGTGTTCGGAAAGCCGAGCTCCACGACATCCTGGATGTTGCAGTACGGCGGTCATCACCTCGCGCTGAACATTGCGGTCGCCGGGGCGCATGGCACGATTACGCCGACGCTGACGGGCGCTCAGCCTGCGATCTATACATCCAAAGGGAAGACGGTCCGCGCGCTCGCGCAGGAGAATGACAAGGCGTTCACTCTGCTTGACGCACTAGACGGGAGCCAGCGTAAACAGGCGATTTTGAATTATAAGATCAGCGATCTTGTGCTTGGGCCGGGGCAGGCGGGGAAGACGATCCAGCCGGAGGGGCTGAAGGCCAGCGCGCTGAATGAGCGTCAGCGGGTGATGCTGCTTGATGTGATTTCCGAATGGGCGGGCATTATTAACGACGCTCATGCCGCTCCTCGAATGGCGGAGATTAAAGCTGATCTGAATGACACATACTTTGCATGGAGTGGACCTACTACACATGAGCCCGGTAAGAACGGGAGTGCCTATTACCGCATCCAGGGTCCGAAGCTGCTGATCGAGTTCTCACCGCAGGGCGTGGGCGGCGATCTTACGATGCACGTCCACACGATTTATCGGGATCCGACCAATGACTACGGCATCAAGTTCACTGGTGCGCAGTGAAGGGCGTTTACTGTTTGATGAGCCAGACTTCGGCGACTTGATTTTGACGGCCGTTTCCGCCTAGGCCCGGCGGGATCGTCCAAGTAAGCGTCAACTCGCCTGAGGCTGTCGCTTGTTGGGGGATGTCGAAGTCGAGGGGCGCGTAGAGATCCTCGATCTTCTGCATCGGGTGGACTTCGTATTTCTCGTTCGCGACCAGGCGCTCGGGACGGGTGCGCTCGCCGCCGTAGATGATTCGGACGCGGTAGCGGGCGACGCGGTCGAGGTTCGGATAGCGCAGCACAAGCGGGGCGTCGTAGAGGGCTTCCTCCACGGTGAATGTCGCGAGGCGGGAGCGGCCATCCTTCACCGCGAGCGTCGAGCCGAAGCCGGTGCGGACGGTTGCGTTGCGGACCAAATGCGGCTCGTTTGCGGGGTTACCTAGGTCGTCGTAGAGTGCTCCGGGGCCGGCGTGGGGGGCGGGTTTGCGGTCGGTGATCGGCCAGTCGATGTTGTCGAGGGTCGCTCCGCGATCGCGGGAGATGGCGCGGTAGAGCGGGACGCTCAACTGCATACGGATGCTTTGAAATAAGGCTTCGGCGAGGGCGAAGACGCGGGTCCGCAGGTCTTCGTTTACGCGCACGGAAGGATCTCCGGCGAGGAAGCGGCGGCGTTCGTAGGCGTCGTAATAGGCGCGGTAGAGGGCTTGCTGCAGGCGCCATTGCAGGAGATCGCGCGGGGCGGCGGCTTTCTCGATCGCTTGAGCGCGGGCGAGAGTCTTTTCGATTTGTGCGTTGGTCGCGATAGGGCCGCGCCAGTTTTCTTCGAGATCAAACAGGAGCTGCGAGAACGACTGGGCCTGTTCGGGTCCGATGAAATAACGGGCGTATTCGAGCAGGACTTCATGGAGGTCGGCGTTGGGGTCCCAGCCGAGGGCGCTCCAGACGATTTTGTTGACGTCGTCATTGCAGCCTTCTGAATACGTCAGAAATCCGATCGTGTCGGGGCGCGCTTCGAGGAAGAGCTTGCGCATGTCGACGGGGCGCGGATTGATCGGCTCGCGATTGAGGGTGAGGGCGAACACGGGATCCCAATCGGGGACGCTGTTCTGGCTTTGCAGGCTATGCGTGATGTCGGGATAGTTGCGGATCGGGTAACGCTGCGGGACATTCGCGCGGAGTTGCGCGATCGTAGGACGCACTTGCGGGCCGTGGACGATTCCTGTGAGCCAGGTGGGCTCGGGCTTGAGCAACTGATAGAACTCCTGCAGCCATTCCTCGTTGAAGCCTTGCGGAGAGACCCACATTCCGGCTTTCGGATGATAGCGGCGGAGGGCTGCGGACTCACGCTCGAGGAGCTTCAGTAGCACTGCAGGGCGCGTGTGGCCGGGGTCGCCGCCGGGGACGAAGACGTGGTCGATGCGGGGGAGTTGGCGGAAGACTTCGCTCCACTCGGCGACGGCTTTGTCGCGAGAGGCGTCGGTCGTGTAGTCGCGATCCATGGCGGGGTACCAGACCCAGACTTCGAGTCCGTAGCTGGCGGCGATGCGGGACATTTGGATCATCATGTCCATCGGGGGCAGAGTGAACAGAGGGCTGTCGGCGGCATCGTCGGAGCGGGGCGGGATCAGTTCGATGGCATTCGTTCCAAAGATGGCGAGGTCGCGAATGTACTGCTCCCACATAGAGACCGACCATCCGTCGTAGGAGTTCGTCTTGGGGCGGTAACCAAGTTGATGGCCGCGTAGAGCGGTCGCGGGCGCGGAGGCGATGTTGAGTTCAGTGGGCAGGATGGCGCTGAAGCGCTTCATGTCGAGACTGCGGAGGAGTTTGCCGGCGGCGTAGAGGAGTCCGCGAGGGGCGGTGCCGGTGAGGGTGATGCCGGTGGCGGTTGTAGCGATCTTGTAGCTTTCGGGCTTGCCTTCAGTGGATTCGACGAGGGTGATCGTCGTGCCTTGAGCGGGCGTCATTTGTTTGACGTTCAGCGTGAGGTAGGTGCGCGCGCGGATTTCGTCGATCAGCAGAGTTGCTGCGGTGAGGGCTTGCGGTGTGGGGGCGCGTGGAAGCTTGATGGTTGCGTGCGAGAGATCGAGAGAAGCTCCGAGGAGGGCGGAGGGGAGAAGGAGGAGGATCGAGTAGCGGCCGGTCATGATTACCGGCCGCTATTGTATCGAAGACGCTATTGGACGGGTTTGGCGCGGCCGTCGCGGACGGCGTCGTTGAAGAGGCGTTGGAGCTTGCGTTCGGCTTCTTCAGCGATGCGGCCTTGCTGTTCGCCGAGGCGTCCCTGTTGCTCTCCGAGCTTGCCTTGCTGCTCGCCAAGTTTGCCTTGTTCTTCTCCGAGCTTGCCTTGGAGGTCGCCAATGTGCGACTGCTTATCTCCGGCGAGGGATTGCGCGTTCCCGAGCAGGGACTGCAAATCTCCGAGGCGGCTTTGGAGGTTCGAGAGTTCTTCGACGCTGATCTCCTTGGAGTGCAGTGATTGGAGCTTCTGCAGTTCGGCGATCTGCTCATTGAACCGTTTCATGTCGGGGATTTCT
>DASXZC010000400.1:0-16496 GCA_036502165.1 Bryobacteraceae bacterium | reverse complement strand
TATCGAGTCGTCAGCAATGGGCGTGGATTCTCAGTTACCAAAGAGATCATCGTCGAACCGACCAGGCCTTGCGTTCTCGTCCACACGAAAATTGCGGCGGCTCCATCCTTGAAAGCGTACTTGTTGATCGCGCCGCATCTGGAAGGAACAGGCGCGGGCAATAACGCGTTCGTCATTGAAGCGTCGGGCCGCGAATTACTGGTCGGAGAGAGGAATGGCCGGTGGTTGGCGGCTGGCGCGTCCTGTGGATTTTCGAAGCTTTCCTGCGGGTATGTGGGATGTAGCGACGGTTACACCGATCTTTCGCAACATCACAAGATGGAGTTCGAATTCGATCAGGCGCGTAATGGGAACGTCGCGCTGACGGGCGAATTGGATATCGCGCAATCGAAGGAGTTCACTATCGGCCTTGCGTTTGGCGAGACGCTTCCGAACGTGATCTCGACGTTGTTTCAAAGCCTGGGCGTTCCTTATAAAGAGCGCCGTCAAGTGTTCATGCGGCAGTGGCAGATCGCAACAGACGAGAAGAAGCCGCTCGAAAAAGCCAGCGGCGATAAGGGCCATCTTTTCGAGGCGAGCTACAACTTGTTGCTGACCCATGAGGATAAGTTGTATCAAGGCGCCTTCGTCGCATCGCTCACCATACCGTGGGGCGAGGCGCGCAACGACAAGGACGGCATGGGTGGTTATCACCTCGTGTGGACCCGCGACATGGTCGAGAGTGCGATGGGTCTGCTGGCCGCAGGAAACAAAGCGGCGCCGCTGCGTGCGCTGATTTATCTCGCCGCCCGACAGGACGACGACGGCGGGTTCCCGCAGAATTTCTGGGTGAGCGGCGAACCGTTTCGCAACGGCACACAGCTCGATGAAATTGCATTTCCGGTATTGCTTGCGTGGCGGCTGCATGAGCTGCGATTGTTGGGGGACTTCGATCCTTTCGTGATGGTCATGCGCGCCGTTGCGTTCCTGCTGCACCGTGGACCGGTCACCGGCGAAGAGCGATGGGAGGAAGCCAGCGGCTACTCGCCGTCGACGCTCGCGGCGGTGATCTCCGCTTTCATCTGCGGTGCGGCCTTCGCGCGAACGAGGAATGAAAACGAGGTTGCCACGTTCCTCGAAAGCTACGCGGATTTTCTGCGCGCTCATCTCGAGGAATGGACGGTTACGACCAAGGGCTCGCTTGTGGCTGGCCTTTCGCGCCACTTCGTGCGCTTGGCTCCGGCGCGGAATGGCGAGGCCGCGCACCCAGGTGCCGTCGACAATGCGATGCTCGAAATCGTCAATCAACGACCTGAGTCGCCACGTTCTTATCCTGCGCGCGACATCATTGACGCGGGCTTTTTACAGCTTGTGCGTTATGGCATTCTTGCCGCAGACGATCCGCTGGTCGTGGATAGTTTGCGCGTTGTCGATGCAGTACTCAAGATTGAAACGCCGCACGGTCCCTGTTGGCATCGTTACAACCACGATGGGTATGGACAGCGGCCCGACGGAGGTCCGTTCAAGGGCTGGGGCCAAGGCCGCGCGTGGCCGTTGTTGACAGGCGAACGCGGGCACTACGAAATCTCAGCGGGTAACGATGCGAGAGCGTACTTGCGAGCGATGGAGCAGTTCGCTAACGGCGCCGGTCTCTTGCCGGAGCAGATTTGGGATCAAGAGGATTTGCCGGCGGCGCAGATGCGCTGTGGGAGTCCAACGGGGTCCGCGAATCCGTTGTTGTGGGCGCACTCCGAGTACGTGCGGTTGCTGCGTTCCTCACACGATCGCAAAGTTTTCGATCGGATCCCCGAAGTTGTCGCGCGTTATCAAAACGCAACGGCGAATTCGACGATTGAGTTCTGGCAGCCGGCTCACCCGATACGGTTCGCGCGAAAGGGTCACGCGTTGCGCATCTGTGCGTCCGCGCCATTCCGGCTGCATTGGTCGCGCGACGGCGATTCGGTCTGGCGGGACTCGGATTCAAAGCCCACGGGCATCCGCGGTGAGTATCTCGATTTGCAACCGGCAGACTTCGATCCGCGCATTCAATTCACTTTCTTTTGGAAAGACCGCGGGCGTTGGGAAGGTCGCAACTACGAAGTGGAGGCTTATTAAATCAATGCCGGTTTTCCGACCCGAAGTCGCCGCAGAGAGGATCGTGTGGGCCTCGCATCAAAATCGCCGCGAGGTATTCGTCGGCGCACCAACCGTAATTGCGATCGAGGCAAACAAAATCGCGCCCGCGATTGCGGGCTATTATCTCGGACGCACTGGCTTTGATTCGCAGCAGACAGAGGAGCCAGTCAAAAAGGATCGTCCGGACAATCGGTTCGAGCCGGTGCCTGGCGATTTCGGCGCGCATGGCGTATTCGGACAGCAGGCCCATACAGAGGCGGCGACCACCTGGGTGGCGCAACACAAAGGAACCACCGCGTTGGCAGGAGCCGCCGTCGTCGGCGTATTCGCCCTCGCAATCAATCAAGAGACGGGCATCGTAAACAGAAAAGAAACGAGAGGCAAACAAAATGGCAAAAACTACCGCTGAATTGCTGGTGGGGCGTCTGATCGAATGGGGCGTCGACACGATTTTTGGCTTCCCAGGCGATGGCGTCAATGGGATCTTCGAAGCTCTCCGCACCAACCAGGAGAAGATCCGCTTCATCCAAGTCCGTCATGAAGAAGCCGCGGCCTTTGCCGCCTGCGGATATGCGAAGTACACGGGGCGCCTGGGAGTGTGCATTGCTACCTCCGGTCCCGGCGGCATCCACCTGCTCAACGGACTCTACGATGCCAAGTGCGACGGGCAGCCGGTGCTCGCCATCACGGGTCACACGTTCCACGATCTGATCGGAACTCACTATCAGCAGGATGTCGATTTGGACAAACTGTTCATGGACGTCGCCGCCTACAACCAGCGTGTGACTGGGCCTGACCATGTTGTCAATGTCGTGGACGAAGCCATCAAGACTGCGCTCAGCTACCGCACCGTGACGCACATCACGATCCCCAAAGACGTGCAGGATTGGAATTCGGAGAGCAAGCGTTCGGCTGCGAACGTCCCCGCGCACAGCGCCGATCTCTTTGCCGCCGCGATCCCGGTACCTTCTCAGGAGTTGCTCACACAGGCCGCCGCGATCATCAACGAGGGTTCGAAGGTCGTCATCCTCGCGGGCCGCGGATGCCTGAATGCGAGGACTGAGATTCTCGAGGTGGCGCAGACCGTCGCGGGTCCGATCATAAAAGCGTTGCTCGGCAAAGCAGTCGTGCCTGATCGCGATCCATACACGACTGGTGGAATCGGCTTGCTGGGCACCGCGCCATCACAGGATGCGATGCAGGAGTGCGACACGCTGATCATCGCTGGATCCAGCTTCCCTTATCTCGACTTCTATCCAAAACCGGGCAAAGCGAAGGCGGTGCAGATCGATGTCAGTCCGACGCGGATCGGGCTTCGTTATCCGGCTGAAGTGGGGTTGGTCGGAGATTGCAAAACCGTCTTGCGCAAGTTGCTGCCGCTCCTCGAGAAAAAGAAGGATCAGGATTTCATCGAGACGTGCCAGAAGCGGATGAAGAGTTGGAACGAGTTGACTGAGGAACGCGGACAGCGTATGGACATGCCGATGAAGCCGCAGGCGGTCACGTATCACTTGAACAAACTACTGCAGCCGGATGCGATCGTTTCCGCTGATAGCGGCACGATTGCAACCTGGGCGGCGCGTTATATAGAGATCCGCGATCGAATGCAGTTCTCGCTCTCAGGCACGCTCGCGACCATGGCGAACGGCTTGCCGTACAGCATTGGCGCGGCGGTTGCATATCCGAATCGCCAAGTCGTTTGCGTTGTCGGTGACGGCGGACTGACGATGTTGCTCGGCGAGATCGCCACCCTTGTGAAGTACCGCTTGAACGTCAAGGTGATCGTCGTCAAGAACAATACGCTGGGACAGATCAAGTGGGAACAAATCGTCTTCGAGGGCAATCCTGAATTCGGTGTGGACTTGCAGCCCATCGACTTTGCCGGAGTCGCAATGAACTGCGGTGCGGCGGGCTTCACGATCGAGCGGCCCGATGAGGCGGAAGAGATTCTGCGGCGGGCGCTGGCGCACGACGGACCGGCGATCGTCCAGGCCGTGGTAGATCCGAATGAGCCGCCGATGCCGGGAAATGTGTCTACGGATCAATTCATCAAGTTTAGTGAGGCGTTGATAAAAGGGCAGAAGGACGGGTGGAAGATTTTGAAGTCGGTGATGAAGGATAAGATCCGCGAGGTGGTTTGAGACTGGTCGAACGATTGCTCCGCATTCGAATGTGAATCCAGAACCGGTCAGTGAGATTACGATTGCATCGCGCGAGGATGCGCGTCGAGTTGGACTTCGATACGTCACCGACGATGAGCCGGGGATCGCGCGTAGAGTGCGGGGCAAGGGCTTCACCTATGTGGACGCGCACGGTGCGACGGTGAAAGATCCGGGGACGCTCGAGCGGATCCGCGATCTGGCGATTCCTCCCGCCTGGCAGTCGGTTTGGATTTGCGCGAGTGAGAAGGGACATCTGCAAGCGGCCGGGCGCGATGCGAAGATGCGGAAGCAGTACATCTACCATCCTTCGTATCGCGAGGCTCGCGATTTCAATAAGTTCAATCACGTGATTTCGTTTGGAGCGGCATTGCCGCGCATACGGCGCATCGTGTCGCGGGACTTGGGCCGCCCGGGGCTGCCTAAGAGACGAGTGATGGCTCTGTTAGTGCGGCTGCTCGATCAAACCTGCCTGCGCATTGGTAACGACGAGTATGCGCGGAAGAACGGCAGCTATGGTTTGACGACATTGAAGAATGATCATGTGGAGATCCACGGCGCGGAGATCCGGTTTCAGTTCCGCGCGAAGAGTGGCGTCGTGCAGGACATTTCCCTCAATGACGCCAGGCTCGCGCGCATGGTGCGGCAGGAACGAAACCTCGATGGCGAAGATTTGTTTCAGTATCAGGGCGAGAGCGGAGAGTTTTATCCGGTCCAGTCGTCTGATGTGAATGACTACTTGCGGGAGATTGCGAAGGCGGACTTCACGGCGAAAGATTTTCGCACCTGGCACGGTACCGTGCAGATGCTCATGGAGCTGTCGCAGTGCGGTCCCGCGACGAGCGCGACCGATGCTAAACGCCGGCTATCGGCGGCCGTGAAGGCGACTGCGGAGCGGCTGGGAAATCGGCCGGCGACGTGCCGCGGATACTACATTCATCCGGATGTCATCGAGAGCTATTTGACCAGCCGCTTGTTCAAGGCGTTGGTCGATTGCAGTACGCGATCGCCGCATAGTTATGAGGCGGCGCTGCTGAAGTTGGTGAAGAAAGTTCAGCGGCCGAGTATTCGGATGAACGGACGAGAGCGCGTGCGATCGGCGCGTGCGGCTTAACTGATCAGAAGCGCGATCGCTTCCCAAACCGGCGGACGCGGTACTTTCTGAAGCGTACCCGGAGCGCTTCGCAGATACGTATTCCTGAGCGTTTGTGCGGAGGCGAGCGCATGATCGTACTTTTGTTTCGTGATGCGCTTGAGCTCAGCTTGCAGCCCGCAACCCGACTTATGATCGAGGACGTTCTGCGCGATTGAGAGGAGCTCTTCCCAATCATGCCAGGTCCCGATCGCGTCCTTCACTTTTCCTAAATCGTCCACGAAACGCACGGGTTTTGGACTCGACGCCATGCGCAGGACGTCTTGCAGTTCTTTGATCTGCAAACGGTATGGATGTAAATTGGCTGCGCTCAAACGCTGCGGAGTGTCCAGTTTGATTACGAACTTCAGGGCATCCGCGGTGGCTTCCTCAGTTGAGGCTTTCCGGAGTAGCTTCTCCACGACAACACCGCTGCGCTTCAATCCCTTGCGCAGCGAAGGTCCTTTGGAGTTGACCTCAGCGGCGAGCTTGCGAGCTTCTTTCTTACGCTCAGCTCCCAAATATTCGAGCAGTTGCACGGTGCAATCCTCTTCGCCGCGGGGATGAACCGTCGACGCAAATCGCGTCAGAACATCCATGTCGCGGACCTTGCCTGCACGCTTGCGGAGGCGACCCAAGTCCTTCAGCGTCCCGGCGTCGAGACCCTCGGTGTCGAGACTGAGAGCCTTGAACATGGCCTCAAAGCGCCTCGAGTTGGTGCGGAGAGAATGAACTGTTTCCGCATCAGGGTTGCTGTCGATCCGGTCCAGGAGCTTGCGCAGTTTTTTGACCGGCTTCAGTAATCGATCGTGATCGAGCGCCATATCTAGTGAATTGGATGCCGGTCAGAGGAAACTGTTACTCCCGCGGTTCAGAGACATTGAAACAATCGCGCCGCGTTTGAATCTTGTTGTAGAGGTGAGTTCATGAATAAATCCATTCGCATCATGGCCTTCGCATCGTTTCTCGCAGCAGGCGTGCCACTTCTGCACGCCGATTCGCCGGATGCCTCCTTCTTGAAAGACGCCGCACAAGGCGGCATGGATGAAGTGAAAACTGGCGAGCTTGCGGAGAGCCATGCCACCCGCGCGGACGTTAAAGCCTTCGGCAACCGAATGGTTCAGGATCATGGAAAAATGGGCGATCAGGTTCACACGCTCGCCGCGAGCAAGGGGGTGCAACTTCCGACCGATATCTCGACGATGCAGTCGGTCAGTTTCAAAATGCTGAGCGGTAAGGGCGGCGCGGATTTCGACAAGGCGTACATCTCAGGAATGTTGAAGGATCACAAGAAGGACATCGCTTCTTTCGAAATGGAAGCGAGCAGCGGCAAGGATGCTGACGTGCGGGCACTGGCAACGAAGGCGCTCCCGACGCTGCGTGAGCATCTGCAACTGGCGCAGAAAATCGCTACAGATATGGGAATCAAATAACCGGTGGGTTCTCATTCAAATACCACGGGACGTTGACCGCTTCGTCATTCAACCGATTCTGGACTGCATACTGGCGCTCGAGAAGGCGCATCCGGACAGGCACTTCGCGGTAATCATCCCGCACCTCGTGCAAAGCCGCTGGCTGCACAACCAGCGGGCGATGCGAGCACCAGCAGTTGCGGCGGCGTCATCCCATTCTTGCGGGCCGGTTCGCGGACCCACTCGTCCCAGTGTTGTTCGAGCTCATCGGAACTGTCTTCCGTCTTCACATGCACCGCGACGAGGTCGCTCGAGATGCAAAGGCCGAAGCGAACAATTCTCGATCGGCACAATCACCATGGGTGGACTCAGACGGTCGACCGACAAGACCGGCGGCCTTGAGGTTTCGCGTTCCACATGGCGGTCATGCCGCTTGATGTACTGCATGACGCTGAGGATCGCGGAATGAGCAGCAGCGTGCTCCATGCGCCTGCAATGAATTTGGAGATGATCACGACGATCAATGTGGCGCCGGTGAGCATGGCATTGGTGCCGTTGAGGAGCGCGCTTCTGCCGTTCGCCGACGGCAAGACCGCGCTTCTCGCCGATGCCGACGTGGGGGCCGCCGCGGCTACTGTGTTGGCTAACCCCGAACCGCATATCGGCAAGTTTTACGACCTGACGGGTCTCCAGTCACTAACCATGGCCCAGTACGCGCAGGAGTTTAGTGGTGTTCTGGGCCGAACGATTCAATACTTCAACGTGCCCCCACAATCCTGGGAGGCCAATCTGCGGGAGGCTCGACTGCCGGAGCATTTGATCGCACACTTGAACACCATGGGCCAGTTGAATCGCGACAACCGCTACGACCGCATGAACGACTCCTTCCAGCAGGTGGTCGGCCGTGCACCGATTTCCGCCGCTGAATTCGCCCGCCGCCACGCAGCCGCTTTCACGCCTCAAACGCGGGCTTCCGAATGATGTCGTGAATAGGAGAAGGGCAGCATGAATACATGGAACTGCCAAAATTCGACGGGCCGGAGGTCCTCAGATTCATCGAAGCGGAAATGCCAAAACCAAGTGAAGGTCCTCGCGAGTGTTGGAAGGAGCATCGAGAAACGAAGCCTGAGGATTTGCCAGCGGCACGCGCCGCCTGACGCTCGCGATTTTACGTCCTAAATAGATTCGATCGACCTGGATTTACAGTTCTCGAATCCATGCTCATCGATTCGGCGTCTTATTTCAAAAAGTTGTACGCATAAAAATTCTTCTCGCGTACAAAATCTGTACAAAAAAGCGTTCAAGCATCTCTAAACGATTGAAACAAAAGATTGGCTCCCCGACATGGATTCGAACCACGATTCACGGCTCCAAAGGCCGCTGTCCTACCGTTAGACGATCGGGGAGTGCGTGAGGCAGTATCGCGAAGCAGAACTACTCAATCCAGCTTATCATCCCCGCTAGGCCCTTTGCTCACGACGACAACTCGCGTATCGTGCGGTCAAGTGTCTGCGCAATCCTGTCGTTGTGCGACACCTGGGCCATCGTACGAATGAACGAGAGATGCTCGATGACAGTTGCGACTTCGCGTGGACTTCCAAACTCTTCAGTAGCCCGGCGGTAGCCGATCCCGACGTCCGATGATTCTGCTGGCGAGGAGGCCAAATATTGCGCCAAGCGGGCGTCCGGCTCGATCATTGCGTTCCAGAAAGTCGGATCCGCGGCGACTCGGAGGCGCCCCTTGCCGATCTCCTCTTCAATCGCTTTCCAATCGGCGACCGATATCTCCGGTTCGTCCGTGTCGAACCAGCGAAGCACAACGCGCGCGATGTTCCAATTCAAAAATGAGCTTGCGTATTGGCTGTCGCTCTGTCCCGGAACGGCAACCGCGTTGCCGTAGGAGGTCCGCATGGCGGCGAGTGATTCTCGCAATGCCTCGTTAGACTGTGCCCGCTCGGCCTTGCGTTTGAAGATGCTGGCTTCGATGCCGTACCGCTCGGCAGTCTTGCCGAGTTCAAGAGCCGCTCGCACCAACTGCAGCGCTGCTTCGATCTCGAGCACGAACTTCGCGTGGGCAGATTCGCGATCTTCCTTGGCCGCGGATGCAATCCTCTGAGCAGCGGCGCGTGCGCGCAGATTGGCTTCCTGCTCAAGAGCCCGGATCGGAGCATCGGCATCCTCGGAACGACGAGCCTTTTCATAATGGCTCACGGCGGCATCGTAGTTCCCCAATTCTCCATGCAGCCGGCCGAGGCTCGCTTGCACTCGACCCAGGTTCCACCATTCAGGTCGAACGACATGCTTAAGCGCTTCGAGTTTCGTCGCAACAGCATCGCCCGACTCTGCGCCGCCAGTTTGAGTGCCGCTTGCTAGATTGTCGATCTCCGTCGCCAGTTGCGAAGGCAGAAACAATGGTCGCGAAATCGCTTCCTGCCGCGGCGCAACGAAACCCTCGCGATCGAACCTATATCCAGGATCGCCGTAACACTGATACGCACCCCACGTATTTACGCTTCGATGCTGCTCGTAAGTCTCGGCCCGCGCCATCCGTACCGCGTCTCCAAATGCAGCGCCTTCCAAAAAATGACAGTAAAAACTACGAGCGAACGTCGAGGCAGCGGCGTCGTCAACAGCCCATCCAGCGGCGATAACGGCGCGGACACCGATCCGTATGAATTCGACTGCCAGATTCGCTGCGAGGATATCGGTGCGGCCAAGATGGCAACAGTTGATAAAGACTAGCTCCGGCACGACGCGCAACTGTCCAACTTGCGACGGAGTCAGGAAATCGCGATAGCCGATCACCATGCCGTTCACTGGCTTCTCTCCCGGCGAGGTTTTGTATTGTTGAACGCCGTGACCCGCCAGATGAAGGATGCGGTATGAGCCCGTGTAGAGGCTCTGCCGGATGTCCGCGGCGGCGGTTTCGATTTTCGAATCGACCGCGACACCGAGCCTCGCAAGTTCGGAGGCCACCGCAACGCCTTCCTCGGCAGCTCCGGGCAGCGGTTCGAACCTCCACTCACGATCACGACCAGCGGGTGGCTGCGTCGACGGATTCGCGACCACTAGCGCAGTGCGGTCTTCACTCTGGCGGATGACCTGGCGGAAGTCCTTCAAGTCGAGTTGGCGTACGAGGCCTGTGTCGACGGCCAACGGGAGTTCACTGCGGCCAAGACCAGCTTGCATCAATTCCCACGGGTATCCTGCCGAATTCTGATCGACGATCAACGCGAGGCGGCTCACATGCGGCGCGTATTCCTTAAGCCGATTCGGAACGAGGATTTCGAACAACGTGTGCGCCAGTAGCGGATCTTGACGCGGAGACTGGATCGCACTCGCGATCAGCGGCGCCGCCCGTTGCGGTTCCTCGACGTCTTCCGATTCGGATCGTGCGCGATTCGTGAACAACGTGAACGTCAGTGGATCATGTTCCTGAGCTTGCTGAATTCGGAGGCGGCTCCACCACGCGGCGTCTTCTTCGTCGATGAGGCTTTGCCGCAGACGGCCGCCGCGCAAAACGATCGACGCAGCGAGTTCCAGGGCATCCACTAACTCCGGAGTCTTCGCAATCCGCGCGAGTGCGTCGGCCGAGCGGATGGCACGATCCTCGAAAACTTCGAGGACTTCGACCGAACGTATGCGAAAGGAGGACTTCGCACCTGCGTCCGTAGCGAGAGTCGAGTTCGCATCGCGGATCGCGCGCAGCATCGCCGTTAACGACTCTTCGATGGTCAACACGTTGGCCATCGTGCCGATCAGCAGCGTCGTCAGTCCGTCGCTGCCTTCCTTCTCAAAACGCGTGTCCGCGCACTCCCGAACGGCCAGCGCATACTTCAGAACGGCCTTATAAAACGTCTGCTGCAGGTCCTTTGGCTGCAGATCGCCGACCTTGCCGAGCCCCATTACGACGGCTCCGGGAACCCGGCTGGCGCGGTCAAGTGACAGGAACACTTCAGCGGAACCGACTTGCCCAGGATACGTTCCGAGTTGGTTGTGCAACGTGAGTCTGCCTTCAAGGTAGCGGTCCAGCAAGGCCTCGGGGCCGACGATCGAATCGCCTTCGTAGTGGCCGACCGCGACCATGTGGCGCGCGAACGCCAGGTCGCCGTGCACCACCTGCACACGGATCTTTGGCACGGCGGCTGTGACGACAGGAGTGTTATTCGAACTATTCATCGAGTCGGCGACTCAGCGCGCTGGTCATCTGGGACTTTCCTGCTCACGCGTAGCGTCTTTTGAGAGTACGTTGATCCTCTTATTCTGAACATTACCTGGGAATGGCGCAACCGTACGACATTACGATGGGAAAATACACGCGCGATCTAAACTGGATCGAGAAACAATTCGTGGATCGGAATGCCGAGTGCGTTTGAAACGCGCAGGAGCGTGCGCAGGCTGGGATTGCGGCGCTCGCCCTCGACATCGGCGATGTAGCTGCGCGGCAGATCGCAACGTTCGGCGAGCACCTGCTGCGTCCAGCCTTTGCGTTTTCGAGCGGTAGCCACGCGCTCCGCGAGCCGCCGGCGGATTTCGATTTCAGATTGTGGTTTCACGGAGGGTACCAAATCAGGTTAAATGAGAGAGTGTCTCTCATGAGAGTCAAATGGAGTTCGGAAGGCCGGGCGAGCATTCAAAAAAGGCGCGTATTCTCGAAAACGCTGAAGAAACCGCGAAAACTGACGAAAAGACAAAAAGAGGTTCCGAAACGTGCCGACTTCGCTCTTTTCGTTCGAGACCGCGGCCTTCGAGGGGCAGGACGGGCAGCGGTTCCGGTTGGCCTCGGCCCAGGCCGAATTTGGCGCGGTGAAGCGAAGGGCGGTACGATTGCGGATACGGCTGAAAGGCCGATCGAAAACGGGCATGAAGAACCGTGGTGTCGAAGAGCAGTCTGTGGCAGCAGTAACAGTAGAGTTGAAATTCGCAGAAGTGATGATAGAAATGAGCCGGAGTGAAGCGTATGCGTTCTCCGAATGGCTGGACGCGGCGGTGACACGTGCAACCGCCGAACGCGGATCAACCGGCCGAGGAAACAACTAATGAACTACATGGAAATTTTGGATGATTTGCGCCAGGAGAGGGATCTGGTAGATCATGCGATCGCCGTCCTGGAGCGGATGCAGGTCGGCGCTCCTCGCCGCCGCGGCCGGCCACCCGGATGGCTGACTGATCGGAAGAATGAGGTTACGGGCGGCGGTGGCGGGTCGGCGTCAGGCGACGCAACGCCGGGTCCCGAGCCGGTGAAACGTAAGCGGGGTCGTCCGCGCAAGAATCAACCGATGGCTGTGTCATAGCCGCCGAGCCGGCACAAACATAAGAATTGCGGGCGGCGCTATTTGCAGCCACAGGCGCCTTCGAATAGTGATGATTGTCATCATGGCTGGTCTCCCGGGCACCGGGAAGAGCACGCTCGCTCAAAATCTGGCATCTACCTTGGGCGGTCTGGTGATCGACAAGGACTCGGTCCGCAAGGCCTTGTTCTCGAACTTCGTCGACTACTCGCGCGAGCAGGATGATCTAGCGATGGACTGCGTCTTCTCGGCCGCCGAGTACGCGGCCCGCACTCATCGCACCTTGACCGTCTTCATTGATGGTTGCACCTTCGCGCGCCGCTCCCAGGTCTCGCGCGCGCTCGATGCAGCGGCACGTGCTGAGTCGCCGTGCCGGATCATCGAAACGATCTGTTCGGACGACGCTGCACGCCGTCGCCTCGCAGGAGATGCGGCGGCGAAGGATCATCCTGCAATGAATCGGACTTTCGAACTGTACCTCTCGATCAAGTCGCGGCGAGAGGCGATCGATGAGCCGAAGCTGATCGTTGATACCGAGCGTCCACTCGAGATCTGTGTGAGCGAATGCCTCGAATACATCAAGGCTGACGTCAGTTGAACGTCAGGCAACGATCTCGTGCATCACGGTTCCGTAGACGTCCGTCAGGCGCCGATCGATCCCGTTGTTCCGGAATGTCAGACGCGTGTGATCGATCCCGAGGAGATGCAGTACGGTCGCATGCAGGTCATAACAGTAGATCGGCTTGTCGACCGCCTTGTAGCTCCACTCATCCGTCGCGCCATAGGTGACTCCGCCCTTCACGCCGCCACCAGCGAGCCATGAGGTGAATCCGAACGGATTGTGATCGCGACCCTTCGAGCCTTGGCTGCACGGCATGCGGCCGAATTCGGTCGTCCAATAGACGATCGTGTCGTCGAGCAGTCCGCGAGCTTTCAAGTCGGTGATCAACGCGGCAGTGGGCTTATCGAGCCCGGTTCCCAATTCGCCGTGATCCTTCTTGAGGTTCTCGTGGCTATCCCAATTGCGGCGCGGGAATCCGTTGTCGGCGCCGCTCCAGACTTGCACGAATCGAACGCCGCGCTCGAGCAGCCGACGCGCAATCAGGCAGCGGCGGCCCATATCCTCGGTCGCTTTGTCGTCGACTCCATAGAGCTTGCGCGTCGCCTCCGACTCAGTCGAAATATCCATCACTTCAGGCGCGCTCAACTGCAGCTTCGCGGCCATCTCATAAGAAGCGATGCGCGCCTCGAGGCGGGAATCACCAGGGCGTTCCGCGAGATGTTCCTGGTTCATGGTGTTGAGCAATTCGAGCGTCTCATGCTCGCTCTGCTTGGTGATGAATTCTGCCTTTTTCGGAGGAAAGAGATCGTAAATCGGGTTGGCATTGCCCGCGCGGATCATCGTCGCCTGATGCGCGGCGGGCAAGAATCCAGCGGACCAGTTCGCGGGTCCATTCGGCGGATAACCGCGGGCATCCGGCAGCACGACCAGCGTCGGCAAATTGTTGTTCATGCTGCCGAGCGCATACGAAACCCACGCTCCCATGCTGGGGAACCCGGGAAGTACGAAGCCGGTATTTTGCATGAACGTCGCCGGGCCGTGGATGTTCGACTTCGACATCATCGACTGAATGAACGCGATGTCGTCGACGCAAGCGGCCGTGTGCGGCAGAAGATCGCTGACCCATTTGCCGGAATGTCCATGCTGCTTCCAAGCCCATGGCGAATTCATCACGACGCCCGGTTTGCTTTGGAATAATTCGACCTTTTCACCAGGATCCCAAGGCTCGCCGGCCTTCTTGTCGAGCAGCGGTTTGTAGTCGAACAGATCGCACTGGCTGGCAGCGCCGGACATGAAGAGTTGCACGACGCGCTTCGCCTTCGCCGGATGATGCAAGCCCGATTTCGTCTCGGCCGCGGTCAGCATCTGCGAGAGTGCGATGCCTCCCAGTCCACCCGCACTCCACAAGAACTCACGGCGATTCATAGGCTCCTCACGGTCAGTCCACAAAGACGAATTCATTGCTGTTGAACAGCAGGCGGCAGGCGTTCGCCATGCCATTGCGCGCGGCGTAGCCACTTAGGCGTCGGATTTCTACACTCGAGGGATCACGGTTCAATGCCAAACGGTAGGCGAGCCGGATCTGCGCGTCCACATCGGTTCCGGCCTCCGATGCGACGCGTTCCGCGAATCGCTCCGATAACCACACGACAAACGGATTGTTCAATAACGCCAACGCCTGGATCGCGGTGATCGTCGTCGTGCGCTTCGGCGCGAGCATCGATGGATCCGGGCAATCGAGCCGCTCCATAAACGGATCGGGAACCGAGCGGACGATGAAGCGATAGATGCTCCGGCGGCGGGCTTCCTTGCTCGCCGGATCGAACCGGTTGTAGTCGTAGACCGGCGAGTGATCGTCCTTGAACCAGAACAACTGCGCGCCCGCGCCTCCCATCGTCAAATCCAACTTGCCACTAACGGCGAGCATCGCGTCGTGAACCGCTTCGGCATCGAGCCGCGTGCGATTCATACGCCACAAATAGCGATTCTCCGCGTCAGCCTGCGAGGCATCCGCGCGATCCATGGAGGACCGCTTGTACGCGCGGCTCGTCACGATCAATCGGTGGAACTTCTTGATCGAGCCCTGCGCATCGTCGCGAAACCAGACGGCGAGCCAATCGAGCAATTCGGGATGAGTCGGCTGCGATCCCATATGTCCGAAGTCGCTGGGACTGTCGACGATGCCGGTTCCGAAATGATATTGCCAGACGCGATTGACGATCGAGCGCCAGGTGAGCGAATTGTCGCGGCTGGTGATCCAATGTGCCAGCGCAACTCGGCGTGCGCCTTCGTCATTCGGATCCGTGAGCGCGAACCGGGTTCCGATCGCGCCGGGCCGCACCGGTTTCATTGGGGAATTGACGTCGCCGCGATTGAGCACGAATACCGGGCGCGGATTGAGTGCGGGACGAAACGTGCCCGCCTCGGCAAAATAATTCGTGGCCGCGTAGACGAGGTCAGGCTTCGGCAAAGCCGCAATTTCAGCGTCGATAGCCTTGGCCGCGATGGTGAAGCGATCGATCCCATCGACGACGTCCGTGCCGACAACGGCGTTCACGAGCAGCTTGCGAAGTTTGGCATCCTCACGGTTCTTCGTTTCCAGTTGTTGGGCGGTCTGCTCATCGGCAGCCGACTTCGTCGCGCGCAGGTCTGTGATGCGCTGGCGCGCGTCGCCCACGCGGGCGTCCAGTTTCTCGATCTCTGGCGTGGTGGCGATGTGGACCTTGTCGAGCAGCGGCTGAAGCTCGATCTGAATCGCGCGCCTTTTCCCGCGCAATTCGCGGCGCGACTTCGAAACTTGCGGATCGGTATCGTAGGGACGGTCCGCGCGGTCGACTCCGGCGAACACGGCCTGCACGCTGTAGTAATCCTCTTGCGAGATCGGATCGAACTTGTGATTGTGGCAGCGCGCGCAGTGGACGGTCTGGCTCACGAACGTCGACATCGTGGTCGCGACCATATCATCGCGGTCAAGGTTGCGCGTGATGTTCTTGTCGGTCGTGCCTTCGCGCAGTTCCTCGTGGCCCACGAAGTCCCAAGGACCTGCGGCGATGAATCCGGTGGCGACGACCGCGTCGGAATTGTCGGGATCGATCACGTCGCCGGCAAGCTGCTCTTCGACGAACCGCGAGTACGGCTTGTCTTGATTGAACGCGCGGATCACATAGTCGCGATAGGGCCACGCGTTGGGGCGCGGCTTGTCCTTGTCGTATCCGTGCGAGTCGCCATAGTGGACAATGTCCAGCCAGTGCCGCGCCCACGCCTCGCCGTAGCGCGGCGATGCGAGCAGGCGATCGACGAGCTTTTCGTAGGCGTCTGGCGACTTGTCGGCGAGGAATGCGTCAACCTCTTCCGGCGTGGGCGGCAAGCCGTGCAGATCGAAGGTGAGGCGCCGGATGAGTGTGCGGCGATCGGCTTCAGGCGAATAGTCCAACTTCATCGTGCGAAGTTTCGCTTCGAGGAATGCGTCGACCGGATTGCCGGTGCTCTGTGGAACGACTGGTCTTACAAGCGGCCGCTGCGACCACCATACGGGAGCATCCTTTGATTCATCCAGATCGCTCTTCGCACCTTGTTCGATCCAGCGCTTCAGCACCGAAACCTGTTCCTCGGTGAGCGGAGTACCTGTCTTCGGCATTCGCGGATTAGGACCGCTCACAAATGAGAACAACAAGCTCCTGTCCGGACGTCCAGGCGTTACAACTGCGCCGGCTGTGCCACCGGCGATCAGGCCAGAATAGTTCGCGAGCGACAATCCACCGGCGCGGCCTTGTTCCTGATGGCACACGACGCAGTGATCTGTGAGGATCGGCTTGACCTGCGTCC
>DASXZC010000399.1:0-10264 GCA_036502165.1 Bryobacteraceae bacterium | reverse complement strand
GTGTTCGTCTCGGTTTACGAGGCGTACGCTATGCGCTGCGGCCGGAAGGAGGCGGCCGTGCTTCCTCGTTCGCCGCGCATTGACGCGCATCTGTTGAAGCCGGAACTCCGCGACTGCGCGCTTGGTGACAGGCGGTTCGTGATCGGATAGGTAAGGCCGCATCACTTCGGAGAAGGGTGTAGCTCGTGGATATTGAGCGCGAACTCGAAGCGAGGGAGATCCGCGAGTACGAATTCCGCGTGATCGGACATGGCGAAGAGCTCGATTGGCTGCGCGCGAATTTGAAGCGCGCTAAGTTCCCGGGTGTCGTAAAGGGCGAAGCGTTGGCGCGCGAGACGTTTGGGAACGTGGTGATTGAGGCCTTCGCGTCCGGCGTACCACCGCTGGTCACCGATGCCTGCGGACCGAAGTTCCTGATCGAAGAGGGCGTCACGGGGACGGTTCGCGGATCCGACGAGGAGTTCGCGCGTGGCGCGGCGGAGTTGGCTGCGGCCGATCCCGCGCGGAAGTTTGCGCTCACGCAGTCGTGGGATTCGGTGTTCGTTTCCGTTCACGAAGCGTACGGCTATGCGCTTCGGCCGGAAGGTGGGTTACGTCCAGTACCGGTGCACGGCTGATTCAGAGGACGATCGGGTATACACTAACTAACGATCATCCTCGAATCCTCATGAAATACGCAATCTTCGCTGCTCTTCTTTTGAACCTGTCGACCGCCGGTTTGGCAGTCGCGCAACCGGCGGCTTCTGCGCACAAAACCGGCCTGACTCTTTCGCCTGAGCGGCTCACGCGCGTCGACCATTTGCTGCAGCGCTACGTCAAGGAGAAGAAGGTCGCCGGCGTCGTTGCGCTCGTGCTGCAGGATGGCAAACCTGCTTACGAGAAGGCTTTCGGATACGCGGACAAGGAAGCCGGTCATAAGATGATGACCAACACGTTGTTCCGCATCGCTTCGCAGACCAAGGCGTTCACGAGCGCGGCGGTGCTCACGTTGGTCGAAGAAGGCAAGATCGGAATCGACGAGCCGGCGGGGCACTTCATTCAGACATTTATGAAGACGAGTGTGGCGGTCAACGATCCTTCAGGCGTTTTCAAGATCGTCCCGGCCCGCCGGCAGATCACAATCCGCGATCTGCTCACACACACGGCTGGAATTTCCTACGGCACTGACGCTTATGTTGCCGACATGTATGCCGCGAAGGGACTGGGACCCGCCGCCGGCAATGGCTGGTACACCGCAGACAAAGACGAGCCGATCTGCGTCACGATGGAACGCCTTGGCACTTTGCCGTTCGTCGCGCAGCCGGGTGAACGGTTCGTCTACGGGTACAACACCGACATTCTCGGATGCATCGTTGAGAAGGCGTCGGGGATGAGCCTCGCCGACTACATCCAAACGAAAATCACTGGCCCGCTCGGGTTGAAAGATACGCGCTTCTACGTTCCGCCGGCCGAACGGGACCGGCTGGCCGCCGTGTATGCAAGCGGGCCGGATGGGCTCGCGGTGCGCGCTCCGGATGGACCGAAGGGTCAGGGAGATTATGTGGTCGGTCCGCGCAAGAGCTACGCGGGAGGCGCGGGGCTGACTTCGACCGCGCACGATTACGCGCGGTTCCTCGAGATGATCCGCAATGGCGGGACGCTCGACGGGGTGCGCATTCTCGGTCCACGGACGGTTGAGCTGATGAGGACTAACCAATCGGGGATGCTGCACTCGTCAACCGGGTTGGGATTCGGATTCGGATTTGAGACGGTCGATCGTTATGGAGCAAGCGGCATGGCCGGGGTCGGAGCGTTTGGATGGGGCGGCGCATATGGGACGACTTATCAGGTCGATCCGCAGAGCCGTATGGTCGTCATTCTCATGCTGCAGTTGATGCCGAACGCGACTGATATACAGCCGAAATATTCCGCCACGGTTTATCAGGCGTTGATAAACTAATCCGGTGACCCTCAAGAACGCATCTCTTCTCGCGCTTATTGGCGCAAGCCTTTCGGCGTTATTTACGCTGTATAGCCTCTTTTCGAGCCTGGCTGGCATGGCGCAAGGAGTCCTGCCGCCGATGATCCTGTTCTATGGGTTGGTGCACACGTTCAGTTGGACCGCGCTCGCGGTATTTTTGTACGTGTATTACAACTCGCAGAAGTGAATTTCGCGCGGCGATTAGGCACTCTGGTACTACCCGGTGGCCCTTGCTGTGGGCACAGCTTAGGGTGAATCCCTCTCTACTTGCGGACAACAACGCTGCCGATCAAAGTCTATAAGATCAAGCGCTGAGTCCGTTCCCATGAAACGTTACCGACAACCGTTCACTCACTTCATCCTGTTCTACGCCGGCGTATTTTCCGTCGCCTCTCTGATTGGTTTAATCCAGGTCATGGTGGGCGCTGGAAGGAACCTGATTTTACTAGTGCCGTGTATTCCCGCGGCCTTGTATATGAGCTTTATTGGCCTATATGGTTTGCTGCATTGGGTCGAGGTTTCAGACGACGTCATACGAGTCCGCACATGGCGCAAGATCGAGGAACTTGATTGGTCCGACATCACGTCGATCGGTTATTCGCGGCGCGGATTGACGCTGTCAACTGAAAACGGCCAGCGGATCGAAGTGAGCCGCTGGCTGCGGCGGTACCTCGAGCTGCACGAGTACATTCTGCAGCATCTTCCGCAAGCAGCCGCCCCCGATCTTCCTACTGGATGGACGGCGAAACTGACCGGCGGACTTCGCGTGATGGCGCATCTGAATTTCTGGATCCTGTTGGGCGGCCCAGCGGTGGGCATCTGGATTGGCCTCGTCACGCACGGCGTCGGCGGACTGGTGCTCGCGGCAGTGTCCGCAATCGTCGCATTTGCGATCGCGCGGTTTGTGTCGTTCCCGGTGGTTGGATACCGGCAGGCACAGCGCGGATTGCACGTCGATCGCGCGGTGGGCTCGGTCGATTTGGATGTCGATGAGATCGATTCGTTGACGCTCTACGAAGCGAATCAATCCCCGTGGAGCTTGCACAACGGGCTCCGGATGGGATACGGGAGTGCGGAGTTGCGCATCGGCAAGCGCAGCATTTGGATCGAGAATCCGCTGTGCCCGGAAGTGCTGTACCACTGGCTGTTGCGCGAAGGCTTCGCATTGACGCCAACCTCGCGTGGATATTATCGGAAGCTGGTGCGGGAAACCGACACGCGGCCGGCTGCGTCGCCAACGGTCGCACCTGCCATCGTGCACTGACTTGCGCGATCCTGTTGGCAGTGACTCCGTTTGAATCGTCGGGAACTGCGAACCAACACAAGAAGGCTGCGGCGGCGCGTGGACCCGTGCGCATCGCGATCATCACCGTCAGCGATTCGCGGACGCCTGAGACGGATACTAACGCCACCTATCTGAAGGCAGCGATCGCTGACGCCGGGCACGTCGTTGCGGACTACCGGTTGATCCGCGACGAGCCTGCTGAGGTCGAGAAGGTGCTCGAGGATCTCACGAGTGGCGATTCGCAGATCCTCTTCTGGAACGGCGGCACTGGGATATCGCGGCGCGATACGACGCACGATGCGCTGGCGGCGAAGCTCGACAAGACGCTCCCTGGCTTTGGGGAAATTTTTCGGATGCTCAGTTATCAGGAAATCGGATCAGCGGCCATGCTGTCGCGCGCGATCGCCGGAGTGTATAAAGGGCGAGTGATCATTTCGACGCCGGGCTCGCCGAATGCCGTGAAGCTGGCATGGGAACGGCTCGTGCTACCGGAGATCGCGCATCTGGCGTGGGAAGTAAGCCGGTAACTACGCCTTCGGCTTGTCGAAATTAAGCATCCACTGGACGCCGAATTTGTCGAGCAGCATTCCGAAGCGGGCTCCCCAGAACGCGTCGGCGACAGGCATGGTTTGCTGGCCTCCGGCACTCAGCGCGGCGTACATCGCATCGATCTCGGTGACGCTTTCGCACTCGATCGCGATTGAAAAATTGTAGCCGACTTGCACATGTTGACCGGCCATCGTGTCGGATGCCATCAGGAAGGGGACTCCGTCCTTGCTCAGTCTGGCGTGCATGATCCGCTCGGCTGTGCGGGGCGTGGGCGGATTGCCGGGCGCGTCAGCAAAATTCGTGCTGTGCAGTTCGCCGCCGAGGCAGGCGGCGTAAAATGCCATCGCTTCGCGGCAGGTGCCGTCGAAGGTCAAATACGGTGTCGTCCACTTCATGATTGTTTTCCTTTCGAATATCGAAACTATGATCGCGCACTCGAGGTCTGGTGCGCCATATTAGGAGGTGCATGCTCAGTTCACGAGTGAAGCGGACGATCTTGCGCCACGGGATGCTCGACGAGCGTACGCGGCGTCTGGGCGTGGCTGTTTCCGGGGGCGCGGATTCGGTCTGCCTGCTGTTCATAATGCGCGACCTCGGACTGGCGGCGCAGCTCTCGATTCTCCACCTCAATCATCTGCTGCGCGGTGAAGAGTCGGAAGCCGATGAGGCCTTCGTGCGGACGCTCGCTCTGCGATTCGATTTGCCGATCGAGGTTCGCCGGGCGGATCCAAAATCCGCGGGCGGCAACCTCGAAGAAGAGGCGCGGCGGATGCGGTATGCGTTCTATCGTGAGTCCATCCAATCGGGGTCGGTCGACTGCGTGGCTACTGGGCATACGCTTTCCGATCAGGCTGAGACTGTGCTTTACCGGATGCTACGCGGCGCGCACCTGGCGGGGCTGGCGGCGATTCATCCGGTGGCGCCGGGGCCGGTGATCCGTCCGCTGCTCGATGTTTCGCGCGAGGATGTGGAGCGGCACTTGCGCGAAGCGGGAGAGCGGTGGCGGGAGGACGCCTCGAATCGCGATCTGGTTTATGACCGCAACCGGATCCGGCACGTCTTGATGCCGGAGTTGGCGCGGGAATGGAATCCGGAAATCGAGCGCGGGCTGGGGCAATTGGCGGCGCTCGCCTTCGATGAAGAGCGGTACTGGGCGGGGTGGATCCGCGACAATTCCCCGGACTATCTCGAAATTCGAGGGAACATCGTCCTCGCATCTGCGTCCAAACTCGTAGCGCAGCCTGTCGCGGTAGCAAGGCGCCTGGTGCGGCGGGCGATCGAGCAGGTGAGGGGCGATCTTCATGCGATTGATTTCGGGCATGTGGAGGCGATCCTCGAGCTCGGGCGGCAGAGCGAGGGAAGCGGGCGTTTGCAAGTTCCACGAGTCGATGTGTACCGATCGTTTGACTGGATCCGATTCGCGCCTCCTGCCGTGGGCGATCAGTTGGCGGCGCGCAATCAGGATACTGCGTGCGTCGTGCCGGGCAGGGCGGAACTGATTCCGAGCGGCGTGTCGATTGATCTCGAAGTTCGAGAAATTATTGAAACAAAACGGGATGCGGAGGCGCCGGAGTCCAGGCGGGAAAGTGCTAGAGTAAAGGTGTACGAGCTGGACTGGGATCGGGTGCTTGGCTGGGGAGATGAACTACGGCTAAGGACCTGGAAGCCGGGCGACGAATACGCACCCTCGGCGGCAGGTATTGGGGCGGGTTCGCGTAAGTTGAAGACGATGTTCCAGGAGGCTCGAATTCCCTTATGGGATCGCGGAACTTGGCCGATCTTAACAATAGGATCAAAAATCGTCTGGGCGAGAGAGTTTGGGCCTGCGGCCGAAGTGGCCGTGCAAGGCGATTCACGCCGTGTCTTGCGGGTTGCGGACCGGTGAGTGTTAGGCGCAAATTGAATCTCAGCCGGGTCCAATCGCGTCACAAGTAGGTAGTAGGGCTGTGATTACTCGATTACGGGTGTAACGAGTGGCGGGTGGAAGGGTACTGGAGTAGGAATGAATTCGAACGTAAAGACTGCAATCTTCTGGGTCGTTATCATCTGTCTGGCTGTTTTGCTGTGGGCCGTGGTGAAGCAAAATAATCGCGCCCAGCCGCAGCAACCCATCTTCAGCGAGCTGATGAAAAAGGTGAATGACGGCGAGGTGGAGAGCGCGACTGTGAACTCCTCGACGGGCGAAGTCACCGGCAAGTACAAGGGCACGGATACCGAATTCCGCTCCAATGTTCCCTCCGGACCGGGCGGCGTCTACGAGAAGATGCTCGACAAGATGCTCGAGAAGAACGTGAAAATCACGGCCGCTAAAGAAGGCGGCAACCAGTGGGTTTCTCTGCTCGTGAACGCGATTCCCTTCGTGCTGCTGCTGGCGTTCTGGATTTTCATGATGCGCCAGATGCAGTCGGGCGGAAACAAGGCATTGAGCTTCGGCAAGGCGCGTGCGCGGCTGCATACGTCGCAGCAGAAGAAAGTGACGTTCAAAGATGTCGCCGGCGTCGAAGAAGCCAAGGAAGAACTGCAGGAGATCATCGAGTTCCTGCGCGAACCACAGAAATTCCAGAAGCTGGGCGGACGCATTCCGAAGGGCGTGCTGCTGATCGGCTCGCCGGGCACGGGCAAGACGCTGTTGGCCCGTGCGATCGCCGGTGAGGCGAACGTTCCGTTCTTCTCGATCTCCGGTTCGGACTTTGTCGAGATGTTCGTCGGCGTGGGCGCGAGCCGCGTCCGCGATCTGTTCGAACAAGGCAAGAAGAACGCTCCTTGTATCGTGTTCATTGACGAAATCGACGCCGTCGGACGCCATCGCGGCGCCGGCCTGGGCGGCGGTCACGACGAACGTGAGCAGACGCTCAATCAATTGCTGGTCGAGATGGACGGCTTCGAATCGAATGAAGGCGTCATTTTGGTGGCCGCGACGAACCGTCCGGACGTGCTCGATCCGGCGCTGCTGCGGCCGGGCCGCTTTGATCGCCGCGTGGTGGTCGACCTGCCGGATGTCCGCGGACGCGAGGCGATCCTGAAGGTCCACACGAAGAAGATTCCGCTCGGCGACGATGTGGAATTGAGCGTGATTGCGCGCGGTACTCCGCGATTCGCGGGCGCTGATCTGGCGAACCTGGTGAACGAAGCTGCACTCATCGCAGCGCGGCAGAATCGCAAGGTCGTTACGATGTGGGACTTCGAGATGGCTAAGGACAAGGTCCTGATGGGTGTCGAGCGCAAGAGCCGTCTCATCTCCGACGACGAGAAGAAGCACACGGCGTTCCACGAAGCCGGTCATGCGGTGGTGGCGATGCTGATTCCGGATGCGATGCCGCTGCACAAGGTGACGATCATCCCGCGCGGCATGGCGCTCGGTTTGACGATGTTCCTGCCGGAAGCCGATCAGGTCGACTTCTCGAAGCAACAGGCCGAGGCGCAAATCGCCGTGTCGATGGCGGGCCGAATCGCGGACGAAGTCTTCTGCAAGATCAAGACGGCTGGTGCGAGCAACGACATCGAGAAGGCCACCGATCTGGCACGCCGCATGGTGTGTGAGTGGGGCATGAGCGAACTCGGTCCGCTGAGCTACGGCAAGAAGGAAGAGCAGATCTTCCTTGGACGTGAGATTGCGCAGCACCGCGATTACAGCGAGGCGACGGCCATCCGGATCGATGAAGAGATCCGCGGGTTCGTCGACCGCGGCTATGACAGGGCGCAGAAAATCGTCGATGAGAAGCACGACGCCATCATCCGTGTGGCCGAAGCTCTGATCGAGCGCGAAGTGCTGGACGCATCGGAAGTGAAGGCGCTGATCAACGGCGACAAATTGAAGCCGTTCACGCCCTTGAAGACGGGTCCTTCGTCCGGCGACGGCTCGGCGCAGCAGCAGCCCGCGAAACCCGAGGGCCGGCCTCTGCCGGGCCTGTTGGGCGGCGCGCAGCCTGCCTAGTGTGATTCCGAGATTTCCGGTTTATCTGTTCGACGTCGACGGTACGCTGGTCGACTCGGCTCCTGATATTTGTGCGGCCGTGCAGAGTGTTCTACACTCTCGCGGCCGCTTTGACGTTCCGGACTCCGTGCTGCGGACTTACATCGGCAAGCACCTCGATGAGACGTGGAGCGACTTGGGATTTCCGGAATCCGAATGGACGCCGATGCTGACGGATTACCGGGAGATTTACGCCAAACGTGCTCACAAACTGACGCGGCGATACGAGGGCGTCCTCGAGGGGCTCGCGGGGTTGACGGGCGCGCGGAAGAGCACCGCGACGACGAAAGGGACGCCTACGACGCGTATCGTCCTCGAGACGTTCGGAGTCCTCGAGCATTTCGATCATGTGCAGGGGACGGACGGATTTCCCGCCAAACCAAAGCCGGATGTGATCCTGAAATCGCTCCAGGTCTTCGGTGTCAAGCCGGGCGATGCGCTGCTCGTCGGAGACGCGGAAAGCGACATGGCGGCGGGACGCGCGGCGGGGCTCAAGATCTGCGCGGTCCGCTATGGATATGGGCGGGTTGAGGATCTGGCGAAGTGGGATCCCGACTATTGGATCGACGATCTGCGCGAGTTGTCCGGCATCAAATAACGAGAAGTGGGAAGGCCGTGGCGCCTTCCCCCCTTTCTGAGATTATTTCGCGGACGAGACGAGCGCATTTGAACGTTTCAAGTCCGCCTGGCGGAACTCGTCGATCTTCGCCAGTGCGACTTCCATGCCTTTGCCGCCGAGGCGAATGGCGTGGTCGATCCAAGGCTTGCCGTCGAGCCCTGGGCTGTCGCCGCGCACTTTCCACTCCGCCTTTTCTGACGGCGACAACATGCTGTAGCGATAGATGAACCCGAGCTGGCGGATGCCTTCGACGAAATATCCGGCATCGAACCAGGCGTTGGGATCGGGCTTTCCGGCCGCTTCGCTGTCGGCGATGCGGGCGACCAGCCTTGATGCGAGTGTCTCGGCGAGAGTATCGTTCTTGGCCGTGTAGATCGCGGCGCGGCGCAGGGTTTCCATACGCACCGCAAGGGGCGCGGAGGGCGTGAGGATCTCGAGCGTATCGCCGACGAGCCGTCTGACGTCATAGTGGGGATCGGCGCCGTTCCAATTGCTTTGCACCTTCCAAGGCAGCGATTTGGCGTTGCCGATATCGCCCGGATGACAGATCAGCGGAGGGCCGGCGTAGAGAGCGGCGGCGCTGCTGAGAACGAAAAGGATTGTGTATTTCATGGGGTGAAACTCCGTGGAACAGATTTTGCCGGGAGGGTTTCCGGCAACTCGAGTATGGGCGCCGATGTGCTGAATACGTAAGTATCCGAGAGCTCGTGACGGTAAGCTTACCGTAAGCAACGCGCGTCAACCTGTTGATTTCCCGAGAGCGCCGATCCATAGTAGGAGCATGCAGCCAGCCGTCGAGGACGCTATCCGGGAGCACTTGGCGAAAGTTCTGGCCAGCGCCGAGTTTCAGAATTCCGAGCGCCTGTGCCGCTTCCTGCGTTTCATCGTCGATGCCAAATTGCGCGGCGAGCAGGATCGCGTCAAGGAATATCTGATCGGCAACGAAGTCTTCGATCGCGGGGAGGGCTACGATCCGCGCTTGGATCCGATCGTCCGCGTGGAGGCGCGGCGGCTGCGCAAGAAGCTCGAGGCGTATTATGAAGGGCCGGGCTCCGGGGATGCCATCCGTTTTGATTTGCCGAAGGGCGCGTACGTGCCCGAGATTCGCCAGCCGGGAACGGCCGTCGCGGAACCGATGCCGGTTATCGAAACTGGTCGCCGGTGGACGATGGCGATCGCTTTCCTTCTCTTCTTTGCGACGGCGGCCGGATTCTACTTCTGGCCGCGAAGGGTTGCTGGACCGGTGGTGGCCATTGTTCCGGCGCGGTGGATTTGGACCGGCAACGACTTCCCGGATCTCAACTACGACGAGGATCTCGCTGAGAGAGCTGGTTCCAAACTCGCCGCCGATCGTGGATTCCGGATCGTCGCATGGCCGTCCATCCAGCGCTTCCGGTCGAACGGCGGAGACACGCGGCAGCTCGCGAGCGAGTTCCACGCCGGCTTCATGATCATCGTCGCGGTTCGCGTGGAATCCGATGGATTTCGTGTAACGTCCTACCTGATCGATCCGAATGGAGGCAGGAAGCTCAGCGTCTACGACCAGCGCGGCGTGCCGCTCGACAAGCCGTCCGATCGGGAACAGGCTGCGGCGCAACTGGCGGAGAGCAGCCGTCTCGCGCTGAAAGACGCGGAAAAGCTCGCGAAGTAGAACATAGGACATTTGCATTACTTCGAGGCTCGTCCCGCGAGTTATGCTGGAACCTCGATGATCCTCTTGAAGAATGGTCTCAAGGTCGACGGCTCCAAGGAAAACGTCGGTGATCTATGGATTGACAGCACGCGAATCGCCGAGGGTGGCCGCGCCGGCGATTGCGATACGGTGATCGACTGCACGGGACTCGTGATTACGCCGGGCTTCATCGACCTGCACAGCCA
>DASXZC010000398.1:0-17094 GCA_036502165.1 Bryobacteraceae bacterium | reverse complement strand
AGGGAAAGCGCAGCGAGGAAGGCCGAAGTGAGCAACATGCTTCTACGCTTGCAAGTCTAGCAGACGCACAACCCTTTACTTCGGCAGCTTGAAGTTGAACACGAGTGGAACGTCGACGTGATCGGCGCTCCATTCGACATCATTGAGTTGCTGGACCATGTCGACCGGCGCCTCGTTGAGCAGCCGCCCCGAGCCGTCGTAAAGACGCACTATCCCCGGCGCGTCACTCGCCTGCCCAGGCATCGACGAAGGCCAGATCGGCTTCCGGTACACCATCAGTTTGAACCGGTGATCCGGACTCTCGAGCGTCTCATAAAACTCGAGCCGCGTATGCGCCCAATACAGGTACCCCGCGCCCGCCAGCAGCAGGCACGCCACAAGGATCAACCACCGCTTGAGGCGCGTGCTCATACGACAAACGAGTCCGGCGGATTCAGAGTGACAGTTTTGACGTCTGAATAGACCTGGAAATCGCCACCCCGGCCATTCTTCGTGCGCCAATCACGGAACGACTTGTTTTCGACTTTGTCGCGCCCGAACCAGGGCATCGCACTGGCTGTATTGTCGGAGTCGCTCCAATAGCCGAGATCCTGATCGCCATTGAAATCATAGGAATCGACGACCATGTACGCGACGCTGTTCAGCGTCACCTTCGACTGCGCACCCTGCCGCACGATCTGCCCCGTCAGCGGAGCCACATAAATCGCGAAGTGTCCAAGCGCAGCCAGCAGATCGTCGAGGCCATACCCATCGCCGACCTTTCCGAAGTTCACATGCAGATCATGAAGCTGCTGTGCCGACTTCGCCGTGAAATCGAACGTCGTATATCCGATCACCGGGATGCGCGTGGGCCAGACAGCCGAAATCGCCTTGGCGCTCGACCAGATCTTTTTCGATTGCATATCCGCGAACACCGACTTCGCCCGATCAAACGTCAGCACGAATTTGTCCATCTTGAGGGTCGACGTGTCCGGAGTCGTATAGCTCGGCTTAGTCGACGGCGGGCCGGAAAACCATTTGTCCATCAAGGCCGCCCCGTTCAGCCACGAGTTCGCTCGCATGATCCCAGGAATCTTCGTAATCGACGACAGGCTCATGAGCCCTCCCATTCTGTCATGCGAAAAATCGGCGTGAACCGGCTCAGGGACCGGGTTTTAGCGGAAAATCAAACACCAACCGCACCTGGACGTTCCGCGGGCTCCACTGGACGTCCTCGACGAGTTGCACCATATCGACCGGAGCCTCGTTCAACATCCTGCCGGAATCATCAAACAGCCGAACCATCCCCGGCGCGTCCCCTGCTTGCCCCGGCATGATAAACGGCCAGATCGGTTTCCGGAACACGACCAGCTTGAACCTGCGATCAGGACTCTCGAAAGTTTCATACCGTTCGAGCCGCGTGTGTGACCAGTACGTATACCAGGCGCCGCCGATCAGCAGGCAAACCAGGGCCAGTAGGATCCACAGGCGCCGTTTGATCTTCGCGTTCAGAAACTGTCCTCCATTCCATGCACGCGCGATCAGCGCTCAGACTGGTCCAACCTGCAGCCTGGGAAACTGGGTGAGGGAACCGCCTTGGGCGAGCCGGTGTCCACTCTTTGAGGTCCTCGCCTTTCTTGAGATCCGGGATAAAATTTCTGCTCGCCGCCGCCGCTTTCGCCGTTCTCCCGCTGAGTCATGCCCAAGCGCCACCCGCGCCGCCCGGATTCGAGGTTGCCTCTGTCAAACCGGCCGCCAATGCGGACGGTCGATCGTTACTGCAAGCCGTTCAAGGCCGCCTCATCATGAGTAACCTCTCGCTGCGTCGTCTCATTCTGATCCCAACCATTACGACATTCAGGCCGAGGCGGACGCCACCACGACGGTCCAGCAGATGGAGGGACCAATGCTTCAGGCCCTTCTGCAGGAGCGGTTCAGGCTGGGGGTCCATCGCGAGACCAGGCAACTTCCCGTATATCAGCTAGTCGTCGGAAAAGGCGGCGCGAAGCTGCAACCTTCAAAGGAAGGCAGTTGCACGCCCTACTTGGTGAATGGGCCTCCGCCACGATCAGGGCCAGGAAATTTCTGCGGTCTCCACGCAGTAAGCGGACTGAGCCGGGCGCTTGAGGGGAAAGGAGTAACCCTGGCGATGCTGGCCCCATCTCTTTCGCGAACCTACACCGCGGCGCTCGGAAGGAACATCATCGACGGAACAGGTCTGAGCGGAGCCTTCGATGTCCACTTGGAATGGGCGAGCGACCCTATGACCGAGCCCACACCAGGCGCCGCACCGTCCATCTTCACCGCTCTGCTGGAACAACTCGGACTGAAACTCGAATCGGCCAAGGGCCCTGTCGAAGTTCTCGTCATCGAACACGTCGAGAAGCCCTCAGCAAACTGAAGCCGTCGCGCCATTTCAAAAAAATAGGCGCTCACCTCTTGGAGCGAGCGCCTGCGACAGTACGCGATATATAAGAGAATCTGCAAGCCCATGGACGAACTTGCGGGTCGGAGGACAATTCTCTAACTATTACTTAGTGCGTTTTGCCTCCGCTTTCTCTCAAAATTGCCGGAGGAATGCCTAGCGGATTAGTCCGTATTCGTGCCCTATCTGCGTTGCTCGATCCCCACACATGCGGTTGAGTATACTGAAGGACCTGTGACCTCAGGCTCCCGGCTCGACCGGTTTTTCGATTGGAAATGGCTCCCGCTCTTCGCGTGGGCGTCATTGGCGCTCCTGTTCCTGCTCCTGAACCGCGGCGTATATCGCAGCTACTTTGACGGCGCGGACCTTCTAAAGCTCGAACAATTCAATCATCACTCCCCCGCGGACTACCTGCTCGCGATGGTCTCGCCGTTCTTCAAAGCCGGCTTCGACGGTCCCTTCGGACGGCTCGTATTCGGCCTCCTTGGCAAGGCTTGGCACGGGTCACCGCTTCCCTACATCCTGCTCATCCACGCGATGCACCTGATCAACGTGGGCCTGTTGATTGTCCTGGCTCTCGAACTCGGATTCGGTCCACGCGTCGCCACGCTCGCCGCGGGAGTATTCGCGATCCACGCCGGCGCCGCCGAAGTCTTCTGGCTCCCCGGCCACGTCGTCGAAGTCGAGTGTGCATTCTTCGTTCTGTTGAGCCTGCTCGCGTGGATCAAGAATCGCCCGATCCTCTCCGCCCTCGCCTTCTGGCTCGCCGTGGAGAGCGATTCGACCGCGGTGTTGCTGCCCCTCGCGCTCGGTTTGTACGTCCTCTGGATCCGAAAGGACAACGCGAAATGGCTCGGCCTACACGCCGCCGTGATGCTCTTCGGACTGCTCCAACTGGCCTTCAACATGGACTGGCAATTCGCGCCCTCATCGCTGTGGAGGAATCTCACATACTACGTGGACGAACTGCTCGTCTTCTCCTACGATCAACCGATCCTCCGCTACCTGGTGCTATTACTCGGATTCCTGGTCTCAGGCAAGAAAGCCCGCTTCGCCTATGCCCTGTTCCTGTGTCTTCTGATTCCACTTCTATGGCGCCGCGGACTGCCCGGCGAATTTAGCATCTACCTTCCAATCCTGGGCGTCGCTCTGTTCCTGGGCCTGCTCTCGGATCTCATCGCCGATGGCGCCATGAACGTCATGGCTGTGTTGATGATCGGCTTTTGGCTGCTCCTACAAATCCCCAGCTATTGGGAGGCCACAAGGGACTACTCGCGCAAAAGCGCCCAGGCGCGGAGCTACGTCGACACGTTCGCCACCTACTCCGCTTGGCCGACGGACGGAAGCGCCGTGCTGCTCGACGAAGCACCCGAATGGCTCGGCCTCGATGGAGCCCGCGCCGCCCTGCGCCTCGAAGGTCTGACGATTCCGATCGAACCCGTAGCCGGCACCCGCGGCCACGCCCTCCTCACTGAGCCCTCGTTCATGCTGCTCGACTGGACGTCGCACCGGTCATTATTGATGGTCCGCAAGGATGCCGCCCGCCTGCCCGAGCCCATGCTCCGCCTCGAAGATGGATCCTCCGTCCTCGACCTCGGACCCGAATGGTTCGACCACGAAAACGGCTTACGCTGGTCGGCCCCCGAAGCGTCTGTGCGTCTCACGCGCCCTGATTGGGGAGATCAATTCGTCATCGGAGTCGATCTTCCCCGATCACAAATCGCGGTACTAGGCCCGGTCCGTCTGGACATTTCATCCGGCGGAACGGTGTTATGGGGCCACACATTCTCGAAGTCCGGCGGATGGACGGTCACCTGGAAAGTCCTCGCCGATGCTCCGCCCATAGGCGCGGCAAGTGAGTATCATCTTCAAGTCAAACCGGCTTGGAGATTAGCCGGAACAAACCTGCAGGTCGGACTCAGAGTAAGCAAGATCGGCTATCAAAACAGCAAGTGGAACAAGTGACGCTCGTGAGCCACACATTTGCAATTCTCGCTCCGGACCTCAGCGTTTGACTCACAGTCAACTATTCTGCGATCCGATACGTATCCGAGCCAATGACCACTTATCCCGTCCGCAGCATCTCGCGCGCGCGCAGTTGTAGCCAGCCGCACCCATCACCCCTCCACCTGGATTCGCGCCCGATCCGCACATGTACAATGCCGCGACCAGCATGCGTTTGCTCGTCGAACCCCGGCTGGGCGCTGTACAGAGATCTAGGACACGCCGCAGTCACCGGGACGTTCCCTGAAGTGACGCGCAGGTCGACCTCAAAGTAAAGCACCAAAGCAAATCGACCAAGGCCCCACCTACCCCGCCCGCAGCATCTCCCGCGCGCAGTTGTAGCCAGCCGCACCCATCACGCCTCCACCAGGATGCGCGCCCGAACCGCACATGTATAATCCTGCGACCGGCATCCGATAACTCGCGGAGCCCGCCGCCGGACGCATCACGAACATCTGGTCGACGCTCATCTCGCCATGGAAAATGTTCCCGCCCGTGATGCCAAACCGCCGCTCCAGATCGAGCGGAGTCAGCACCTGCCTGTGCTCAATAATTTGCTTGATGTTCGGGCAGTATTGCTCGATCAGGTTGACGACACGGTCGCCGAACGGCTCCCGCAACTCGTCCCAATTGCCGTCGCGCAGCGTGTACGGCGCGTATTGCAAGAAGATCCCCATGATGTGCTTGCCCGCGGGCGCGAGGCTCGGATCGTACGTCGTCGGGATCGTCATCTCGAGCATCGGCGATTCCGAGGGGCGACCGTACTTCGCGTCATCCCACGCCCGCTCGACATAGTCGATCGAAGGGCATATGTGCATCGTCGCCCCGTGCTGCGGACCGGGCGTCTGCGGATAGGCCGTGAATATGGGCAGTCCGTTCAAGGCGAGGTTGATCTTGCACGACGTGCCTTCGGTTCTCCACTGGCGGATGCGCGTGAGGAACTCCGGCGGCACGTCTTTCGCGTCCATTAATTGCAGGAACGTCCGCTTAGGATCGCAGTTCGTCACGACCGTCCGCGCACGGATCTCATCACCGTTGTCGAGCACGACGCCCACCGCGCGCCCGCGTTCCACCAGGATCCTCGAGACGTTCACACCCGTGCGGATCCCCGCACCCGCGGCCCGCGCGGAATCGGCGATCGCCTGCGAAATGGCGCCCATCCCGCCTCGCACAAAACCCCACAGACCACGCACTCCGCCGACGCCGCCCATGCAATGGTGCATGAGGATGTACGCCGTTCCCGGCGACCTCGGACCGCCATTCGCTCCGATGACGCCATCGGTGCCGAGTGTCACTTTCACCTGCGGCGACTCGAACCATTCATCCAGAAAATCGGACGCGCTCTGCGTGAAAATCTTGACGAGCCCGACCATCTCCGCGCGATTCAAACCGCGCATGCGTCCCAGGAGTTTCAAATAGTCAACAAAGTCGCCGGCCCGCCGCGGAGGAAAGTCAGGAGGCTTGACCAGCAGCAGACCCTCGACGACTTGCGCCAGCCGCTCGAGATGATCCTCGTATTTGCCGTAAGCCTCGGCGTCCTTTTTCGAATATTTGGCGATCTCAGCGAGCGTCTTCTCACGGCTTTGCCAAAAAAACAGGTGCCGCCCATCTGGATACGCGGAAAAGAACGACGGATCCTTCGGATCGACGTGATAGCCGTACTTCGCCAGTTCAAGCTCGTCGATGACGCGCTGCTGGAGCAGGGAATTGAGGTACGCGCCTGTCGAGACCTTGTACCCCGCCCACAGTTCCTCAGTCACCGCGCAGCCGCCGAGCAGATCACGCTTCTCGAGCACCACGACTTTGCGGCCGGCTTTCGCCAAATACGCGGCCGTCACGAGGCCATTGTGCCCGCCGCCGATGATCACCGCATCCAGCAATTCAGCCAATCAACCCTCGCAAATAAGGCACCGCCGCGCGCATGTCCGCCACGCGTTCCTCCGGATCCTGCGCCTCCCGCTCGATACACAACGTCCCCGTGTATCCGGCACTCCGCAGCGTCTCGATGAACTTTGGAAAATTGACGGATCCCTTGCCCAGCGGACGCTCCTTGCCCAAGCCTCGCTTGTCGCGAGGATCCGGCCAGTCCCCATCCTTCGCGTGTACCGAGACGATCTTCGACTTCAAAATTCCCACCGCCTCGTGCGGATCCCCGCTGCCATACAGGATCATATTCGCCGGATCGAAATTCACCTTCAAGTTCGGCCGCGCCACGTCCTCGATGAAGTCGAGCAGCTCATGCGCCTTCTCCTGCCCTGTCTCGAGCACGAACATCTGCCCGTGGAGCGCGGCCCGGTCGCAAATGTGCCGGACGAGATTGCGGACGTCGAGGTAGTCGGGATTCAGCTTGTCCGATGGAACGAATCCAAGGTGGCAGGCGATCGCGGGCACCCCCAGTTTCGCCGCCACTTCGATCAGTTCGAGAGTCCGGTTCAACCGCGCCGCTCGTGTCGAGCGGGGAATGAAGCCGACGGTTCGCTCGACAGTCGGAAGGTCGGCGTAGTCCTCGCCTGAATAACTCGCCACGATCGAGATGACCTCGATCTCGTTCTGGCCCAGTTCCTCGCGGATCTTGTCGATGAACTTCGGCGTGATCTGCGTGTCGCCGCCGATCCCCATTTGCCCACAACGCACGCCCATTTCGGCGATGCTCGGGATCGTGTCGCGCTCGACCCAGAACATGCATCCGACTTCAAGAGGCTTCAAAGATGACATGGGATGATCTCTCCATTCTTGTCGCGGGCCTTATCGAGCAGCAGCGCGAGCTTCACGGCTTCGACCGACGATTCGGGGGGACACAACTCCGGCCGGCGGTTCGCCGTCGCGCACTGGACGAAATACCGGATTTCTTCGACGTACCCATCCGCTTCGGCTAGCTCGAGCGGCGTCTCCGACCCATCCGCCTTATACAGCGTCGGCGGACGTCCTGCGGAGCTGTACTCGATCGTTCCGCCGTCGGCGACGACCGTGTACTCCATCGAAAATGGATAGCTCTTCGGATGATGCCATCCGCCACTGATCGTGACCGTCGACCCGTCCGCGTAAAACAGGGTCGCGGTCAGCAGATCGATGCCGCGTTCGAGATCCTCTGAGCCGATTGCCGACACACGCGAGGGAAGCCCGAACAGCCACAGCGCCACGTCGATATCGTGGATCAGCAAATCGAATACACCGCCGCCGCTTTTCGACTTATCGTGGAGCCACTTGCTCCACACTGGCGCGGCGCAACGCCGCCGAAAGAACGCGTGGCGCACGTGCCCGAGCGCCGGCAGCGTATCGCGCAGCACGCGGTATTGACTGAAGAATCGCAACACCTGAGCCGACATCAGGACGAGATTCCGGCGCCGGGCTTCCGCGAGCAATTCGTCCGCGTCCGCCCCCGTAAGCGCGAGCGGCTTCTCGACCAGCACATGCTTGCCGCCCCTCAGCGCCTGCAACGCGACCGGAGCATGCAGGAACGTCGGCAGGCAGATGTCCACCGCGTCGATTTCAGGATCCGCAAGCAACGCGCCCACATCCCGGTATTTCTTGATCGCGGTGAAATCGAAACGTTCGCCCGGCCCGCCGAGGTTGCCCTGTATGTGGCTCAAGTCGCCCTCGAGCGCGCGTTCATCATTGCTGAAGACAGCGCAGAGGGTCGCTTCGGGGATGCTGCGCAGGGCCTTCAAATGGGTGCTCCCCATAAAACCCAGGCCAAGGACGGCGATCTTCATCAGTAGAACAGTCTATCAGCGAACGGGCCGGAGCTTCCCGGCTCCGGCTGTTCGTTGAATCGCGGATCTGTTCCTATTGCGAAACCGGCGGTAATTGGCTCGCCAGCGCACTCAGCGCGCCGCCGAGGAAATCCACGCCTCCGGTCTGCAGGTTCGACGCAGTCATGTAGTCGAGCCAGACATCCGGATAAATTCCCACTCCATCGTAGTAGGACAAGGCCGGAAACCCCGGAACCTGGAACGGCATTCCGCGCTCGATCACACCCAGCGTTATACGCGTGCTGCCTTCCGAATAGGAGCCGGCATCGAAGCTCACCACGTCGCCGCCGCCGCCATCCGTCGTCGTACCGACGATCGGAGCGCGTCCATTGTCCTGCACGAACATCGTGAAGATCTCCGCGGCCGACAGCGTAAAATTGTCGGTCAGCACGATCATCGGCTTCGTGTAAATGGCCTGCACACCATTCGCATCGAAATAGGGCGAACTATCGGCCGAATAGCTGCACAAAGGCAAGCCGCCGGTCCGCGCGCGGTTGTCGTTCAATGCGGCATCGACGGCATCGGACATGAACTGATAGTCCGCAACCACCCACCCAGGAGCACCCTCCTCCTGCGCGCTCACGACGATCGATGAGAACGAATACTTCCAGGACAAACTAGCGCGGAGCTCCTGAACCAAACCCTGGAACGTCCCCGGAATGAGCATCGACGCGAGCGTCTGGGAGTAGCATCCATCACCACCACCGTTCCCCATTACATCGACGATCAGTCCGTCGACGTTGCTCTGAAAATACTCGATTTCCCCCGCGAATTGGGTCAGTGCATCGGGTTCACTGTCAGGCTCCATGGTGGGAATCCGTATGTAGCCATAGGTGTGCCCGCCGGTTTGAAAAGTTCCCGACAGGAACTGATCGGTGGTCAAGTAGCCCAGCCGCACATTGAAGTTCAGGTTGAACAACGGCAACAGAAACGGCGGCGTGAAGGATCCGAAGGGCTCGAGACCACTCGACTTCCGGAAGTTCGTCGGCCCCGTTGCTCTCACGAAGTTGCGCAGTTGCATCATCGGCTGCATATAAGCCGGCGTGGGCGGATTCGGCGTCAGCGGAGGTCCCGGCTTGCTGAAGAGCGTCGCCAGAATGTCGGCGGTCTCCTGCGAGGGGATCTCCCCTTTTGGACGAATGACTGGCATACGGGTAACCGATTGCGATTTCTTCGCGGCCCTGGCGTTCGGAGGCGAGGGCAGCACTCCTGCCGTGGTCACCGCGTCCCCGAGAACATCCCAGGGAATCACGTACGTGGCCTCCATATTGTTTACCTTCCGGTTCACCACGATGGTCGCCGTAAGCCCGATGTTGTTCGCGCGCGGATACCATCCCTGGTATCGCTCGGTAATCGTTGCGGCCGCGATGCGAGCCTGGCTGACGAGGTTACTCGAACCGTTCACCGAGTAAGGGGCGAACTGAGTCAACAGATCCGCCACGGCGACGCCGTCGACCGACACCAATTCGTCGCCGATTTGAAATGGAAACTTCCGCGTCGGTAGGTAGGCCCGGTCGATCGTGTCGATCAGAAACTTCCCGTCGTATATATCGCCGTTGAAGTGCAGCCACGCATCGTAACTCGACCAGATCGTGAACTCGTCATGGCTATCCCGCAGGCTGGCAACATATTTCACGCAAATATCGTAAAAATCGATGTCGGTCTGTGAGGCCTTCACCTGCGCCAACCAGGGCGCGGTGTCGTAAAGATCAAATCCATAGTAGTCGAGCTTCAGTTCATAAGGCCCATAGTTCTTGGCGTACAACCCCACCAAATCCATAAAATCGGCGACTTTTTGGTCGACGGTCAAATCGGCCAGCGCCGCCGGAGCGAGCGCCAGCAATCCTGCAGCTAGCGGTAATAAACGCATGCTTTTTCCTCGAAACAAATAAAGATCCAGCCCAGTCAGTATAACAAGCGATTCACGAGTACAATTATCGAGAATCCAGCGCTATTCTGACATCACCGCCACGCGCTCTTCGTCGGTTTCCTGGCAGATACCTGGGTGTTGCATCAAAAAACGAGCGCAGGCATTCCAGCGCAATAACGGCTCGTCATTCCCGGGCGGCCGCACGGCTTCCGCCTGCTCGAACAGATGCATCGCCCGGTGGACCCACGCGTGGACTGTATGACGCGTGCCCACATTCGCGCCACGTTGGCGGAACAACGCCTTGGCGCGCCGTTCGAGCGCCAAGCCCGCGTAATAGGCCTTTTCGTACGGATCCGTAAGCCGCGCCGTGAGTACGTCGATTTCCTTCGACGGATCGGCCCCGTGGGCGTATTGATCAGACAGGCTTAACACCAGCGCCACCAGCGCCGGCTGATGATCCGCCTCGACCGCCAGGACATCCCGGCAGATACTCGCCGCCTCCGCGGGTTCGTTCAACAAGCGGTAACGCTCCGCCTTTGAAAGCGCGCTGTCGATTCCCTCGTGTGTGAGCTTCTTCAGTTCGAAAGTCATCATTCGCTCCTTACTTCGACGATACGCGAATATTTACTTTCCCTGAAAAATGCGAAACAGCTTCATCACCGGATCGTAAAACCGGTCCACAACGCGTTCTTTTAACGGAATGATCGCATTTTCAGTGATCGTAATATTCTCCGGACATACCTGGCGGCAACACGTAGTGATGTTGCAGTACCCGATACCCCCTTCCTCCTTCAAACCCGTAAGCCGATCCTCAGTATCGAGAGGATGCATCTCGAGCGCGGCCGTGTACACAAAATATCGCGGACCATAGAACTCCGCATGCTTCTGATGCTCGCGCAACACGTGGCAGACGTCCTGGCAGAGGAAGCACTCGATACACTTGCGGAACTCCTGCACGCGATCGACGTCGACTTGCTGCATCTTCCACGTGCCGTCCGGAAAATCAGGCGGCCGCGGTTTGAATTTCTTGATCTGCTTCTTGACCTCAAAGTTCCACGAGACGTCCGTCACCAGATCGCGGATCGGTGGGAAAGAGTGCATCGGTTCAAGAATGACGGGCATGCTCAAATCGAGGGAGTTCATCCGCGTCATGCACATCAGCCGCGGCATCCCGTTGATCTCCGCGGAGCACGAGCCGCACTTGCCGGCCTTGCAGTTCCAGCGCACCGCCAGATCGTTCGCCTGCTCGGCCTGAATCTTGTGGACGACGTCGAGCACCACCATTCCTTCACCGACATCGACCTTGTAGTCCTGGAACTTTCCTCCGCTTGCATCCCCGCGCCAGATCCGGAACAACGCTTGAGTGGTAGACGCCATCGCTTACTTCATCTCCTCTACGATCTGTTTCATCTCAGCGGTCTGTTCGACAATCGGGCGCTTCTCGACGATCATCGCGCCATCGGATCCCTGGCGCGTAACCAGGTTGAATTTGCCCCACTCCGGATCCTTGGTCGGATAGTCCTCGCGGAACTGCGCGCCGCGGCTTTCCTTGCGCAGGATCGCCGAGCGCGTGATGGCCTCGGAGACGAGCAGCAGATTCCGCAAGTCCATCGCGGTGTGCCAGCCATTGTTGTACTGGCGGTTGCCGATGACATTGGCCTTCGCCGCGCGCGCTTTGAATTTCCCGAGCAGCTCGAGCGCCTCCTCCATTTCAGGCTCGATCCGCACGATGCCGACGAGCGCCTGCATCTTCTCCTGCAGCTCGTATTGGATCTGATAAGGACCCTCGCCGCCCGTGCGGTCGAAGGGATCGAGAGCTTCCTTCGCTTCGCCCGCGAGTTGATCGTCATCGACCCGCGCGTCGCCATGCTCCTTGGCGAATTTCGCAGCATACTCGCCCGCGCGCTTGCCGAAAACCAGCAGATCGGAAAGCGAGTTCCCGCCAAGTCGGTTCGCGCCATGCAACCCGGCTGCCGCTTCACCAGCGGCGAACAATCCAGGCACCGTCGACATCTGGGAGTCGCCATCGACGCGGACGCCCCCCATCACGTAGTGAGTTGTGGGCCCGACTTCCATCGCTTCTTTGGTAATGTCGATGCCGGCCAATTCCTTGAACTGGTGGTACATGCTCGGCAGTTTTTTCTTGATGTGCTCCGGGGCATTCTTGATGTATTTCGAGATCCACGCAATGTCGAGGAACACGCCGCCGTGAGGACTCCCGCGCCCGGCTTTGACCTCGCGATTGATGCAGCGCGCCACGTGATCGCGCGTCAACAATTCCGGAGGACGCCGCGCGTTCTTGTCGCCCGTCACATACCGCCAACCCTCTTCCTCCGAGTCCGAAGTCTGCGCTTTGTAAAGCTCAGGGACGTCCTCGAACATGAATCGCTTGCCCTGATTGTTCTTGAGAATCCCTCCCTCACCTCTGACGCCTTCCGTCACGAGGATCCCCGCAACGCTCAGCGGCCACACCATCCCCGTCGGATGGAATTGCACGAACTCCATATCCATCAGTTCGGCCCCCGCACGATAGGCGAGCGACTGGCCATCCCCGGTGTACTCCCAACTATTGGAGGTGATCTTGAAAGCGCGTCCCACACCTCCGGTCGCGAGCACCACCGCCTTCGCCTTCCACACCATGAAGTGGCCGCGCTCCCGATCGTATCCGAACGCCCCGCTGACGCGTCCCGAGTCCATCAGCAGCGAAAGGACCGTACACTCCATGTGGACTTCCATGCCCTGATGGATTCCGTGGTCCTGCAGCGTGCGGATCATCTCGAGGCCGGTGCGGTCGCCCACATGCGCGAGCCGCGGGTAGCGGTGGCCGCCGAAGTTCCGCTGCAGAATCCGCCCTTCCTTCGTGCGATCGAAGAGCGCTCCCCAGGCTTCGAGTTCACGCACGCGGTCCGGGGCTTCCTTTGCGTGCAACTCCGCCATCCGGCAGTTGTTCAAATACTGTCCGCCGCGCATGGTGTCTGAAAAATGGACGCGCCAATTGTCGCGGTCGTCGACATTAGCGAGCGCCGCCGCAACACCGCCCTCTGCCATCACAGTGTGCGCCTTGCCGAGCAGGGACTTGCACACGACTCCGACCTTCGCTCCAGTGGCCGCCGCTTCAATGGCCGCGCGCAACCCCGCTCCGCCCGCGCCGATCACCAGCACGTCGTAGGAATACGTCTTGTAATCGGACATTTAGAAGATTCTCCAGTCGGTGAAGATGCCCATCGAGCAGCACCGGATGTAGACATCGGAGAATCCGACAGAAAACAAGCTGAACCAGGCCCACATTTTGTGGCGGCTATTCAAGCAGTCGACGCAGCGATACGCCTGCAGCCGGCCTGGAGACTCGGAGAGCCGATCCTTGACACCGCCAATAATATGACGCAGGGCGTGGCATCCAAAGGTATAGCAGGAGAGAAGCACGACGTTCACTGCCAGGATGATCGTGCCCAGGCCGATTCCGAAGGTGGTCTGGCCCGTGGCCGCGTCCGTCCACCACATCGCCTTCCACACATCCCACGCGAGTTGAAGAATGAAAACCGCCGCCAGGATCAGGAAGTACCGATGCAGGTTTTGCAGGATCAGCGGGAAGTACCGCTCGCCCAGGTAGGACTTGCGTGGCTCGCTCACAGCGCATGCCGGTGGGTCCGCCCAGAAGGCAGCGTAATAGGCCCCCCGGTAGTAATAGCAGGTAAACCGAAATAGTCCGGGAACCCAAAGAATCAGCAAAGCGGGCGAAACGTACGCCGGTAGCCAACTCGGTTGCGCGCCAAACCACGCGTGATGGGGATCGCCGAACAGGAGCGGTGAGTAAAAGGGAGAGAGGTAAGGTCCCCAGGTATAGTGAGTGCCTTGAAAGGCGGCCCAGTTCGCGTAAATCAGGAAGATCGAAAAAACGATCAGGGCCGGCAAGGCGTCCTTCCACCACGCATCGCGGCGAGAGGTCTGGCCGAAGCGGCCATCTTTCCATATCAAGTCAACGGATTCCATAGGGTTCAGCTGTCGGGTGAACCTGTCATCCTATCGAATCCCTCCGTCGAACGCAACGGGAGGCACGCGCGAGATAGTCTTGTCAGGCGCATTCTAGTGGCTGTGGAGACTCCGGATCTGCGCTTGCAACTCAGCGATTTGCCGCTCGACATCGCTGAGGTTCATCTCGTCCGTTGCCCCCTGATCGAACTCGGCGGATGTCATTGGAAAGGCGCCCGGCCGTTTGAAATCGTTCTTCGGTTCAGCCGGCGGCGCCGAGCGATCGAATCCCAACTTGTGGCCGAGACCCAGCAGTTCAAAGTGCGACTTTTGAAACTCGCCCTTCAGATCTTCGGCCTCGATCCTTCGTCCCAATGATTCCCTTACCCTCCTCAAAACGGCGAGGTAGTCGTCCTCGTGACTCCGATCCTCAGGCTCGCGCTGGATCCGCGATCCGATCAGGGAAAGCTCCTGATGGAGGTCCGAAACGTCGTCCATTTCCCCGTATGCCCGTTGTTTGCGCTCTACGAGTTGCTCGAGCTTTTGACAAGTCGAGAGGTATTCCCGCTCGAGATCGCTCGATTGCGAATCGGAGGGTTCCTCGGGACTCGTGGCCGCCATCCGGGAAGCGTGGGACAGCGCGGAAAGGGAAGCGATACGATCGGTGATGATTTCTTTTGTCATTCCGCGGAATCATGGGCACGTAAGGTGCCAAAGCATATATTACCGAGGGCTGTATAAGGCATCAGAACATTCCCGGTCGGCGTTTGATTCAAGCGGCCGCCGCGGCGCGCGATGAGAGAAGTAGAGAGAGCACCGGGCGTCGAATGTTTGCGGGTCGCAAGTACCCGCGGGCGTTAGGCGCCCGGTTTACTGTTGGGCATCGACAAGCTCCTCAGATGAGGTGATCCCTCGCCACAAATGGGGGGAACTCCAATGGATTTTTGCGGATTGTAGTAAAAGAACTCGGGTTAATTGAGAGGAATGGCTCCCAAAATGCACTAAACTGAAGGAAGCTTCCTTCATGACACCGTCGCGTTTGAAATTCGAACTCATCGATGGATCCGAGCCCTCCGGCTTAGATCGTACTCCGAGGCCCCGCGACATGCCCTTGACCAAAGCCTCTCCCAACGTTAACGGCATCCGGCGTCCTTCCGACATGATCACCAACCAATTGGCTAATTTGGGCCAGCAGACCGAAACAGGCGAGTCGCCGCGCAGGCCGGCCGACTCTCGTGGAGGGCTGCACTCCATCTTCGATCCAAGCCTTCTTCAAGACCTCGCCGAGGGTTTCGAATTCCTGAATCGTCAGTTGGACGACTCTGACACTGAACTCGAACGTAGCCGCGAACAAAGCCGGGCCTTCGAGCAGGACGCCCGCCGCTGGGAGGAAGAAGCCTCACGCCTTCGCGAAGAGGCTGAGCAGACGCGCAGCGCCCTCGACAAACTCCGTCAGGACTTTGATGTCTCCCGCGACGATTCACACCGCCAGCAGCACGCCGTCGAACAAATCCTGGGAGAGATGTCCGAGGTGCGTGCCGCACGCGCTCACCTTGAGGGGTTAGCCGCTGAGCAACAGCGAGCCTTGGTGTTATCACTCGAGCTCCTAAAACGGGTCAGCACTGAGGAAGGGGTGCCTGCCGCCGAGACGCAGTTCTCCTCGGTTGAAGTTGAGGCCAAAGATCGGGAAATTGCCGACCTGAAGCGTATTCTCGAAGCCGCCGGAGACGAAGGCACGCGCGTCGACCACGAATTGGCGATCGCCAACGCGAACCTCGAAAGTCGCAACGCGGAATGGGAAGCCGCGCAAGACAAAATTCGGTCACTGCAATTCGAGCTGGATGCTGTTCAAACGGAACTCGCATCGGTTCGCACGGAGTCATCCACAGCCGAATCTCTGCTGCAGGCCGCGAACGCCGAGCTCAGCCGTCTCGAAGAAGAAGCGAAGAGCGTCGAACCTCTTCCCGCGTCCTCGGGCGCCAGGCCGGATCTGATTGCCAAGCTTGCGGAACTCGAACAAGAGAAGACGCTTGCACTCGAACGACTCCAATACGCCGACTCCGAGATCGCCCTTCAAAATGCCGAGGTCGAAAGCCGTGGAGCGATCATTACAGCCCTCGAGAGCGCCCTCGAAGAGCAGAACGCATCGCTGCGGACCCTCGAAGAACGCTTCCTGGCGTACGCCGAGCAGGTCCAATCATTGCAACTCGAGCGTTTGGAAATGCCGGGCTCTCGTGTTAAAGGGATCGCCGCGAAATTCGCTCAGATCTTCTCGCCTCCGAAGCGAGTCCGAATGAAAGAGGAATGATGGCTGACAAGATCTTGTCACCTGACAGAATCTTGACGGTCCAACGAACGAAACTGCTTGTTTGAAGTGAGTGCTTTTGATGGCTACAGGATTGCTCCCGAATTTAGAGATGCAGGTGACACAAACACAGCCGGGCATGAATCCGGAAGGGCCGCTCGCCCAAGCCGAATCCTCCGCGCTGTCCCAGCCAGCCTATCTCGCGCGCCTGGCAACGCTCCCCGAACGGAATGAAGTGGCCTCTTCGCAGGATTCCACCCATGCCCCCTTCCGCCCTGATTCACGACGTCTCGATCAGATTGAGCATGCGCTTACGATCCTCGCTTCCGTCGTCGCGCGGCTCGGAAAAGAAGCGCAACAGACCCGCCTTCAATTGCGATCAACCGAGCACGACCCCAGTCTTGCGGAAGAGCGCCGCTCCCAGCGCGAATTGGTCCGTTCTATGCAAGCCCGGCTCAACTATCTCGAGGAGCGGCTCGACCGTGGACTCCCTGCGGCTTTGCCCGCAGCCGGCGTCTCTTCCGAGGTCACTGAACAGCTTTCCGCCAGTTTGAATTCGATTCGACATTCTCTGGCCGCACTCGCCACTCGGCGCAAGCGCGGAGTGCCGTCACAAGAATGACTATGGAGCGTGACGCCGAACTCGAACGCATTCGCCAGTTCACCGCCGCCGCGCGTCAACGCATTCGGCGCCTGGATGGGCTGCTCGATGAGCAGGTGCGGATTTTAGAATTAGACCCATCGCTGAATGGCACGGCCTTCAGAAAGCGTTCGAAAGGCCACCTCGTCA
>DASXZC010000397.1:0-15715 GCA_036502165.1 Bryobacteraceae bacterium | reverse complement strand
AGATCGGCAACAAGTCGTTCAACAAGGGAGATTACAAGGCCGCCGCGCTGAACTACCGACGCGCCTTACAAGAAGACAAGCAGTACGCCGAGGCCTACTATCGTCTCGGCCTCACGTCGATGAAGACGGGCGCCATTGCGGACGCCGTTGGCAGCTTCCAGCGTGCCTTCACGCTTGCGCCGGACAACACCGACGCGGGTTCGAAGCTGGCCGGCATCTATATCATGGCTCTGGCGACGGACCCGAAACACTCGAAGGCGTTGCTGGGGGAGATCCAGGATGTCACGGATCGCCTGTTGAAGCACGATCCGAAATCCTATGATGGGTTGCGGCTGTCAGCGTATCTTCTTTTGCAGGATGGAAAGTTCGACGATTCGGTCGCCCGTTACAAGGAAGCGAACAACGTCAAGCCGGATCAGCCGGAGACGATCGTTCCGTGGGCGCAGGTGCTGCTGATCACGCACCATGAGAAGGAAGCCGAGGATCTGCTACTCGATTTCATTAAGAAACGGAAGAATCTCGCGAGTCCCTACGATCTGCTGTATACGCTTTACGCGCGCGAGAAGCGGATCGACGATGCCGAGAAGATTTTGCGTGCGAAGGCCGATGCCATTCCCGACCATCCTGAATATCGCATTCAATTGGCCGCGCACTACTTCGTGAATCAGCGGCGGCCGGAGATGGAAAAGGAACTGGCGACGGTATCGACGTCCGGACCGGACGGCCGCGGCCATTTGCTGGTCGGCGATTTCTTCTTCGCATTGAAAGAGTACGATCGGGCGCAAAAGGAATTCGAAGCGGGCCTGCAGCAGGGTGGCAAGAGCAAGTCGGTGTTCCAGATCCGCATGGTGCAGCTCGACGCGACGCAACATAAGTTCGAGGAAGCCAATAGCCTGATCGATCAGGTGGTCAAATCGGATCCGAAGAATAGCGATGCGATTGGTCTGCGGGCGTCGCTGCAGTTGAACTCAGGGGATCTGCCGAAGATCGATACGGCCATTTCGGATCTGCAGAGCCTGGTGCGCCGCAATCCGGAAAATCCCAACATGCATTTCCAGTTGGCGCGCGCGTACCTGGCCAAGGCCGTCAAGACCAACAAGGTTGACCAGGTGGATCTCGCCCGCGTGGAGCTCGAGACCGCCGTCAAGCTGCGGCCCGATTTTCCGGAAGCGAAAATCATTCTGGCTCAAATCCAGATACGGGGCCAGGAATACGGCAAGGCGATCATCACCGTTGAAGACGTGATCGCAGCGCACCCGGCCAATGTCGAAGCGCACTTGCTGCGCGCTGTGGCATGGGCCCAACAGAAGGAGTTCGACAAAGCGCGCGCCTCGCTCGAAGGGATTCTGAAGGCGAGCCCGATGCAGCAGGACGCCCGCTTCGAATTGGGGAACGTCTATCGCATGCAGGGCAAGACCGCCGAAGCGCTGGCGACGTTCCGCGAGTTCCGCAAAATCTCCCCCGGCGATCCGCGCGCGTGGACTGGTTTGGCGCAGACTTATCAGGACGCCAAGCAATATAAGGAAGCCGAGAAGTTCCTGCTCGATGAGATCACGGCGGATCCGAAGAAGGAAGCCGCGCGGTTCAAACTGGCCGAGATCTATAGCCTCGACAAGCTGTACGATCCCGCCCTCGATCAGTTGAAGATCCTGGTGGCGGCGCATCCGCAATCGAGCGATTTGCATGCCGCGATGGGCGATACGCTGCGCAAGAAGGGCGACAAGAAGGGCGCCATCGAGTACTTCCGCAAGGCTGTGGCGTTGAATCCGAACTCGCCGGGTCCGATGGTGGCGCTCGCGATGGTGCTGCAGGAATACGACGACATCCCGGAGTCCCGCGGACTGTACGAGAAGATTATCAAGATTGAGCCGGACAATGTGATCGCGCTCAACAATCTCGCTTTCATCAAAGCGGAAGATGGATCGGATATCGACGGCGCGCTGACGATGGCGCAGAAGGCGAAGCAGAAGGAACCGAACGTCGCCACGATCTCCGACACGCTGGGCTGGATTTATATCAAGAAGAATCTGCCCGACGATGCGATCCGCATCTACACCGAAATTTGCCGACAGGAGCCGGACAATGCGATGTTCCGCTACCATCTGGCGCAAGCCCTTGTGCAGAAGGGTGACAAGCTGAAGGCGAAGTCCGAATTGAATGAGGCTTTGACGCGCATCAAGTCTCATCCGGATGAGAAGTACGAGAAGAAGATTCGCGAATTGATGACCAAGCTGGCTTAGACCAGCGAGACCGCCGAAATTTGAGGACCCGTTTTTGATTCAGGCTTTACGGCGATGGCCATCGGCGCCGTATGTCATTCCGTTTGGCGTGTTCATGCTGTTGCTGGCCGTGCAACCGTATGTTCCGCTCTCACAGACCAATGAATTCGGTCTGCGCTGCGCTATTCTTGCCGCGGTGCTCTGGTACTGTTCGCGCTCAGTCATCTCATTCCGCCTGAGCCGGCCGATCGAATCACTCGCCATCGGGGTCGCCGTATTTTTCATTTGGATCGGGCCCGATGTTCTCATTCCCGGCTACCGGCAGAGCTGGCTGTTCTCGAACGCGATCACCCGGTTCGGACTACCCGACGCGGTCACACCCGGCAGGGAGATGGACGTGCTCGCGATCTTGTTCCGCGTGATCCGCGCGGTCGTCCTGGTGCCCATCGTCGAGGAGCTGTTCTGGCGCGCCTGGGCGCTGCGCTGGATCGCCGATCCGGACTTCGAATCGATGCCCCTTGGCAGCTACACGCGGATGTCATTCTTCATGGTGGCGCTGCTGTTCGCCGCTGAGCACGGCGTGTATTGGGAAGTCGGACTGGTCTGTGGCCTGATCTACAACTGGTGGATGGGCAAGACCAAGAGCCTCGGCGATCTCATCTTCACCCATGCCGTTACGAACGCGTGCCTATGCGCCTACGTCCTGATCGCCAGGAAGTGGGAATATTGGATGTAGTGAGTTCCCGCTATCCGACCTTCGACCGTACCCGCCTTTTGATTCGTCCCTTGTCAGAGCGCGTACATGATTTGCAACTTTCCCATTGGCTGTCGCTCGACGACGCGACGCCTGAATTCGCCCATCCCGATCTGGGCGCCGTAGCCGCGCGCCTGCTGGCCGCGCGGAAACAGAACACGGCGCGCATCCTTCTGATGGGCGCCCATGTCATACGAGCCGGCGTCAGCCGCCATTTGATCGATCTGATCGAGCGCGGTGCGTTCACGCTGATCGCGATGAACGGCGCCGGTGCGATCCACGATTACGAACTCGCCCGCGCGGGCGCTACGACCGAGTCTGTCGAGCGCTACATACGATCGGGCGAATTCGGACTTTGGCGCGAGACCGGCGAGTTGAACGACTGGATCGCGGAAGCCGCCCGCGAAGGTCTTGGACTCGGCGAGAACTGCGGACGCCGGATCGAGCAGAGTGATTTCCCGCATCGCGATTTGTCGGTGCTGGCCGCCGCATGGCGACTGGGAATTCCGGTGACCGTGCACGCCGGCATCGGCTACGACATCATCCACGAGCATCCGAATTGCGATGGCGGAGCGATTGGCGCGGCGAGCTATCGCGATTTTCTGATCTTCGCGCGCGAGGTGGAGCGCCTCGAAGGCGGCGTCGCGACGAGTTTCGGGAGCGCGATCATGGCTCCGGAAGTGTATTTGAAGGCTCTCGCGATGGGGCGCAACGTCGCTCATCAGGAGGGCCGGGAGATCCGCCACTTCACGACCGCGGTGTTCGATCTGTGGCCGATCCATGGCGATTTCAGGCGCGAACTGCCGCGCACCGATCCGGGGTATTATTTCCGTCCTCATAAGACGATGCTCGTGAGGACCGTGAAGGACGGCGGCGAGAGCTTCTACTTCGAAGGTCCTCACCGGGCGACGTTTCCGGCGCTGCGGAACGCATTGGGCGCGGCGGGTCTAGCATGACCCCGGCCGCCGTACTGCTCGAAAAAATACGCGAGTTGCGGATCCTGATCGTGGGCGACATCTGCCTCGATCACTGGTGCCGCTATTCGCCTCCGCATGCCGAGGCTTCGCGCGAGACCGGCATCCCGCGAGTGGCCGTCGTGCGAACGACAGTCACCGCGGGCGCCGCGGGAACGATCGCCAATAATCTCGCTTCGCTCGGCGCCAGCCACATCTCGGTATTGGGCGCGATCGGCGACGATGGGTTCGGCTTCGAAGTTTCACGCGCGCTGTCTGCTCGCGGCATCTCCGCCGAGCCGATCATCCGCACGCGGTTGATCCAGACGTTCACGTATACAAAATTAATCAACGACGAAACCGGCGTCGAGGATCTACCGCGCGTCGACTTCATCAACGCGTCGGATCTTCCGCGCGAAGTGGAGGGACAGCTAGTCGAAACATTCGAACGCATCGCAGGAGGGTTCGATCTGGTTATCGTCTCCGATCAGGCTGAGACTGTTACGGGAGGCGTGATGACGGCTGCGATGCGCGACGCGGTGTGCCGCCACGCGGAGCATCATCTGGTGTGGGCGGATTCGCGCGTCCGCTCCGAACATTTCCGCAATGCCGTCGTGAAGCCGAATGAGAAGGAAGGCGAAGCGGCGTCGATGCGCGCGCTGGGCCGCGTGGATTTCGAAGCGTTCCGGCGGCACTTGGAGAGTCCGCTGCTGATCGTGACGCGCGGGGGCGCGGGAGCGTCGATTTACGACGGCGCAGGCGAGCGACTGATTTCCGGCGCGAAGATCCCGAGTCCGGTTGATATTTGCGGCGCGGGCGACAGCTTCACGGCGGGCGCCGCGGCTGTGTTGAAGATCACGGGCTCACCGGAGCAAGCGGTGCGATTCGGCAACATTGTTGCGTCCATCACGGTCATGAAGCCGGGGACAGGGTCGGCGTCGCCGGAGGAAGTCCTCGCGGCGGAGGAGCATTGGGTCTCATGAAGACGCTTGCCATCGATGTAGGCGGCACGAAGTATTCGATGGCGGTGTTCGATGGTGATCAGATGATCGCGCGGCTGACCGAACGCACCGATCGCGAAGGGGGCCGCGACTGGATGCTGTCGCGCATCGAGTGGAACGCGGACCAATGGCGCTATGAATACGGCTTCGACCGCATTGGCATTGGCTTCGGCGGTCCGGTCGATTTTCCGACTCAAACGATCACGCTTTCGACGCACGTCGGCGGCTGGAGCAACACGCCGCTCGTGAACATCCTGTCGTCGCGATACGACGTCCCGGCGATCATGGACAACGACGCCAACGTGGGAGCGCTGGGCGAAGGCTTCCATGGCGCGGGCCTCGGGTTCCGTCCATTGTTTTACATGACGCTCTCGACCGGCATCGGTGGAGGCATTTTGCTCGCCGATAGCACGGTGCATCGAGGCGCCGATTCCTACGGCGGTGAGATTGGCCATCTGACGATTGTCCCTGGAGGTCCGGAGTGCTTGTGCGGATCTCGGGGCTGCTTCGAACGAATGTGCTGCGGGCTGTGGCTGGAGCGTGATCACGGGAAGTCCGCGGAGGAATTGATGCAGTCGGCGGAGTTCGTGGAGCAGTACGTTGTGCAGTTGGCGATGGGGCTGAAGGCTTGTGTGATGCTGTTGAATCCCGCACGGATCGTTATCGGCGGGGGCATCAGCAAGGCGGGGGATCGGTTGTTTGTGCCGTTGCGGGAGGAACTCCGGAGGCAGGTGACGAAGTGGTCGCGGGCGCGGTTGGATGTGGTGCCTGCTGCGTTGGGGGACGACAGTGTGCTGTATGGGGCGCTTGCGCTGGCGGGGTCGTTGTAGGGATCGGGTTATAACTGGCCGCGGGCCTTCAGACCGGCGGCGAATGTGGCGAGCGCCATCACAAGTGTCACAGGCCTGTTGTTCAAAGGAACGGCGCCATATTCGGCGTACCATCGGGCCGCTCGGGTGTTCTTGGCGTCAATGATGAGAATGACGCCGCCGACTTCAGCAGCGGCCCGTAAACAGCGTTGCGCGGCCGCAGCGAGGAGTTGGCCGCCGAGCCCTTGTCCCTGCCAGCGAAGGTCTGTAGCAAGGCGCGCGAGACGAAATCCAGGTAGGTCGTGCCGGGCGAGGCCGCGGCGCACCGCCTCCGGGGTGTCAGTGTAAAGCAGAGCGCCGGGAGCCAGGCTGTAGAACCCAAGGATTGATGTGCCGTCTGTCTTGTTTATTGCGGCAAAGGTTTTCGCGGCGCCTGACTCATGACTCTGACGGGCGTACCGCTCCAAAAATTCATTCATCGATGGATCGCCGCAGTCGAAGGATTTGCGATCGTGCTTTCTCGAGATCGGCTCTTCGTACCAGGCCGGAAGGATCATGCCCGTTTCCGAGGCGGCTTCGGCATAGCGGCGATCGCGGCGCGGAGCTTGGCGTTCGGAGCAGGAGGATGTTCAAGAAGATTCAGCACGAGGAGACTATCGCGTTCGGACAGAACGATGCGTTCGGATTCCTCGATCACCGCTTTGGCCTCCCGCAAGGCGGGTTGTAGAACGAAATCTGTCAGATCCGTGTGCCTCAACGCCGCCGCACGAACGAGCGTGGCCTTTTGCTCCGGCCGCACTCTCAGATTCATTCGCTTGTTGTCATCTACGGCTAATCTGGGCATAGGCAGGTCCTCACGTACTCATTTAAAGCGTACACTGCGGCGGCCGCACCTGTCAACAGGCCGTCGTTTCCGATCTCCGGCATTTCAGAAGGTGGCTGGTGGTCCGGACTGCCTAATTTCGGTATAGAAGTGTCGGAATCCACACGTACTTTCCCGTCTTATCGATGTACCCATATCTGCCGTCTTTCGTCGAGACGAATGCGAGGCCGTGGTGGAAATCTTCAGCGCGCATCAAGGGCATCGGTGGAATAACCATCTCGCCTGTCGTGTCAATGTAGCCCCACTCACCAGCTATCAACACTGCTGCCAGCCCTTCCTCCGCTCAATCACACTCCGTAGTGCGTTCGCGTTCGCGTTCCTTATTCCGGCGATCCCTTTTCCACCATTAGCCTCGATGGCAAGAACTGGTATGACACAAATGCGATCCGGCGGCCATCGTGGGACCAGGCCGGGGAATCGATCGTGCCGCGGCCGCCGATGGAGACTCGCGCTATCACTTGAAACTTGCTCGTTTCCGGTGTGTACACACGCAGCAGGACTTCGCGATCCTCGGGCGGACCCTTTATGCTCTTGTCGCACGACATCATTAGAATCCGGCGTCCGTCGGGAGAAGGATGGGGATACCAGTTGTTGAAATCATCGGACGTCAACTGCTCGGCCGCACCGCTGCCGGACGACGGCATCCGCCAGATCTGCATCGTTCCGTTATTGCCGCGGTCGGAGTTGAAATAGATATATTTGCCATCCGGCGAATACTCGGGATTGTCGCTGGTACCGTTGGCCGTCAACCGGGTCTCGCGGCCGCCGCCTGCGGAGGCGATGCGGTCGAAATCATGTTTCCCCGGTTTGCGCTCGATCGTGTAGAGCAGCCATTTTCCGTCCGGCGACCATGAATGCCACACCGTGGGAACCTTGTGCGTAATCCGTTTCCATGCCGGTTTTGTTCCATCGAGGCGCACCACGTATACCGATGGCCGCGCGCCGCAACTGATCGCCAATCGCTTTCCATCGGGCGACAGACCCTGAAAGCTGTCGCATGGCGGATCTGCTTCGCCTCCTGTGGGGATCGATTCCACGGCTTTCCCAGGAGCGATGGGAACGCGTTCGATCCGGCCCTCGCGGCTCACGATCAGTGATGTCCCATCGTGATCCCACGTGGGACCTCGTAACGCGCCCTCCGCCGCGTAGATCGCGCGGCGGTCGCCGGAAGGGAACGGCACGGTTTCGATCGTGCTGACCCGCTGCAGTTTCGATAGGGCGCCGGGCACTGGACTCTCGAGCCGCACGTGGTCGAAGGCGACATCGACCAGCCCCTCCTTGTCGTGCGCGCAGGCTCCGATTCCGACATAGAAAGGCTGGTTCCACTTCACCCGCATGGAGCCACCCGAGAACGCCAGGTCGGCTCGAGAGTTTCCGGCGAACATATAAACGAAGGAGCCGTGCTTCACCAGCCGCAGCATCCGCGGCCGGCTGCGGCTCGATTGAATTTCGTATGTATTCGCGCCCTTTTCCGGCCGCGACTGGAGCGAGGCGAGTCCGTCTCCGTGGATCGTGGCGCTCACGTAGGCGGCATCCGAATCCAGGCTCTGCCGCAGCATGAGAACGCCCTTGCGATGATTGTTCCCCGTGGGCGTGAGCAGCGAAATATCGGCCGAGATCGACACGTCACCAGGCGCGACTTTCTTCCATACGAAATGGAACTCGTCGAACGTGGACCACATGTTTTCACCGCTGCCGGCGACCACGTACGAGCGCTTCGCGTCGTCGTAGCGGACGCTGCCGGCATGCGTCACGGAGCCGATATCCGACTGCCCGTCAAAGATGCCTAGCGATGGTTCGGCATGGAAAAATCCGGCGGCGCTGGCGGTGGTCAACAGAAGCAGCAGGGAACAAGGCATCCACCACGATTGTATCCGTGCCGGGGCACCTTCAGACGTCGAGCGGCTCGGCGTGGACAGTTACGTCCGCCTCGGGAAAGGCCTCCTGTATGGCGGCCTCGACCTGTTCGGTGAGGGTGTGCGCATCCCGCAGCGTCTGGCTGCCGTCGACGAGCACGTGTATGTCGGCGAAGAGGCGCGATCCGACGTAGCGCATACGTACCTGGTGGCAGTCCGCGATGCCTGGAACGAGCATGGCCATGTCGCGGATCCTGGTTTCGAGTCCTGCTGGAGCGGCGTCGAGCAGCGCCTGCGCGGAGCGGATCGTCAACTTCGCGGTGACGGCCAGAATCAAGACGGCGACCATGAGCGCGGCGATCGCGTCGCAACGGTGCAGCCATTCAAACTCAGGATTCGACCGCGCGAGCTTGACGCAGATGAGGCCGATCAGAACGACGACGGAACTCCAGATGTCGGTTTCGAAGTGGATCGCGTCGGCTTCGAGCGCCTGGCTGTGATGCTTCCCCGCGGCCTTGCGGAGCATGCGCGATCGTGAGAGATCGACGCCGATGGAGAGTCCGATGACGGCGAAGGCCCACCAGGTTACTTCGATCTGACTTGTGCCGAGGATCAGCCGCTCGATCGCTTCATATCCAATCCAGAGGCAAGTGACGACGAGGAGGCCGGCTTCGAAGAGGGCGGAGAGATTCTCGATTTTTCCGTGTCCATAGAGATGCGTATGGTCAGCGGGACGGCTCGATACACGGACCGCGACGAGGGTCACCATCGCCGCGATCAGATCGAGGCCGGAGTGGATGGCCTCCGCAAGAATCCCAAGGCTGCCGGTGAAGATTCCAGCCGCGAGCTTCGCAACCGTCAGGCCTAATGCGGCGGTGACCGACGCGAAGGCGACGTTCTGCTTTTCCTGATCGCCGGCCGTGGGGGTGGTGGTCATCTCGGGCGGGCCCAGCGGCCATTGTCAGGATATCAACCAACTGTATGCTGTAAGGCATGGCTCGAACGTTCCTCATCGACACCGATACGGCTTCAGACGATGCCGTGGCGCTGATCATGGCGTTGCGCGCGGACCACGTGCGGGTCGCGGGCATTACCTTGGTCGCGGGGAACGTGAATCTCGACCAGGCCGTGCGCAATGCACTTTACACGGTGGAACTCTGCGGCGCGTCGACGCCGGTGTTCAAAGGCGCGGAGCGGCCGCTCGAGCGTCCTTATCACAGCGCGACGTGGTTCCACGGTGAAGATGGTTTCGGCGATCGCGGGTATCCGGAACCGAAGTTGAAACCCGAGGCGGTGCACGCGGTCGACGCGATCATTTCGATCGTTCATGCAAATCCGGGGCTCGTTCTTGTGACGTTAGGACCTTTGACGAACGTCGCGCTCGCGTTGCAAAAAGATCCTTCGATCGCGGCTCTCGTCGGCCGCTGCGTCATTATGGGCGGGGCGCCGTGCTGCGAAGGCAATGTTACGCCCGCCGCCGAGTACAACATCTGGGTCGATCCGGATGCGGCGCGGATCGTGATGCGAGCCGGGCTGCCAATCGAACTGATCGGCTGGCATCTGTGCCGCGGCGAGGCCATCATCAACGACCGGGAAATTGTGGAATTGCTGGCGTTTGAGACGGCCGCGGCGAGGTTCGCGGTGGAATGCAACGCGACGGCGATTGAGTCGATCCGCACGCAGACTGGCGAATTGGGAATTTGCCTGCCGGATCCGGTGGCGATGGGGATTGCGCTTGATCCTACTCTTGTTGTGGCGGCGTCCACACATTAGATCGAGGCGGGTAGTGATCTGACGCGGGGAATGACGGTCGTCGATCGGTTGGATGTTGGTGAGGATGCGCGGAATCGGGAGGTGTGGGCGGAGGCGATCCGCGCGAATTCGCGTGGGCGGGTGGTGTGGACGATGGACACGGGGCGGTGGAAGGCGCAGTTGTTTGATGCGCTGAGGCGGTAGGAGCTTTCTCCACGCTTGTGGAAGCCTTACCTGCGCGCGGTTTTTCTCTGGGACGCAATCTGCATGGCTGTGCAACGGTTTTGGACAGTCGGTCTGTTGGAGAAGCGCAAAACCTTCCATTGTGCAACACAAGAAACGCGGTGCCATGTTCTCGCACCTGCAACGAGACCGACGCTGGCTATGATGGTTGAGGCCCAATGGAAGACGCTGAAGTTACGCGGTTGCCGCTCGAAAATCTCATTCGCTGCGGGAGGCCTTGGGGTACGCGTCAGCACCGGTTGACACCTGACGATCTTCAGCAGATGCTTCGTAGGGGGCGTGTAGAGTTCGTGACGGCGGACGTGGGAAGCAGATTGCGGTGGGTCGATCCGAACGACTGCTTTCGTTTTTGGAAGGACGAAGTCAAGCCACACTTGGCCGACACGGACCGGTTTTACCTCGAGCAGTATCCAAGCGGCTACTGCTATACAGCGTCCCAATGGGGCCTGAACCAGGACGGAATACCCATAGTCGTTCTTGAACTTGCTCATTGAACGTAACGTCCGGTCCGCAAGTCTCATAAAGTTCCTTTCGTCAGCCGAAACGCCCAGACTCGTGCCGTCGATGTGAGCTATGATGGCCAAGAGTGTAAAGGATTGTAAACGGAGATCGCCGGTGGCGAGCTGCGCCACGTTCCGAAATCGCTCATGTTCCTCTTCTTTTGAACCTTCCTCAAATGCTCACTTCATACGTCCGAATCGCGGCTACTCTAGCCCTGTCCTCATTTTTCACTCTTGCAGCCTTGGGCCAACCTGGTAGCGGCAAGGCTTATGGATCGCGGGATATGCAAACGTGCGCCCCTGTCAAGGGCGATCCTCTGACACAGCAAAAGGCACTGAAAGCGTTCCTTTGCCACGATGAGCACATGTTCGGCGATAAGTTGGTTTTGATCGAAGAACCCAGCCTGGAACTTGGGAGTGCACGGCGCTACAACAGGAATGAAGATTTCGGGGTTTCGAATATCGACGCTACGGCTCCGGTGTTTCCGATTCGGGGGAGCTTCCGGCTGTATTTTTGCTCGCCAATTTCCAAGTACATGGGCAACCAGGGGGAGAACTGCCTGATTAGCAAACACGCGAACGCCAAGGGGCTTTGCTACAAGGACGGCTGGGGAGCGTGGATTTGCTCAATGAGCGATCCGCAATCGTCGCAGAGTCAAGTGCAGGGACCTCCGCCGGGATGGTCGCAGGCGAGCGCTGCGGCTCCGAGTCGGAACCAGCCGAATGCGCCACAACAGCGGTCAGCACAACCGGAGCGCAGGGCGGGACGGCCGAAGCCGGACTTTTCAGAGATGGAGAAGTGGCTCGAGGTTGTCCGTTATGAGTATGGGGACAACGCATCGGATCACAATCTTTCCATGTGGGTGAAGCAGAAAGTGGCCAATGTTCCGGCCTTCTGTATGCAATTCCTGGATCGCGATGGCGTGATGGTGGATCCGGCGGATAGCTCGTGCGGTACGGGGATCCTGATGCATTTCCTTCCGGGGCCGGGGCAGGTCGCGAAGATTGATGTGCCGATGCCTCCTGAGGGGCACATGGCGCGGGTGGTATCGGCGAGGGTCAAGCGGCAGTAGGCTCGGTGCACAATTGTATATACAATTGTATGACTTGTCGTATAATGAACTATGAAGGCTGGCGGATTCGATTGGGACGAGGGCAATCGGACGAAGTGCCAAAAGCACGGCGTTTCGATTGCCGAAATTGAATCGTTGTTCGCCACGGGCCCGCGTGTAGCGCCCGATCCGAAGCACTCGGCGGAGGAAGACCGCCTGATTGCGGCGGGAAGAACGAGCGGAGGGCGGCCTCTATTCGTCGCCTTTACGATGCGGGCGAAAGACCACGGCCGATTGATTCGCCCAGTATCGGCTAGATACATGCACGCCAAGGAGGTGGCAGCCTATGAAGAACAAGAAAATCCCGCGTCTTAAGACCGACAAGCAAGCCGAGAAGTTTCTTGCCCAGGATTTGTCGAACCTTGATTTCTCGCAGTTCAAGCCAGTGCGGTTTGAATTTGAAAAGAAGGACGGCCAGATCAATCTGCGCGTGCCGAGTCAATTACTCGCGGCGGTGAAGGCTCGGGCGAAGTTGCGCGGCATCCCCTACACGCGATTCATTCGGGAAACGCTCGAGCAGGCGATGACCCGACCGATCGCTTAGTCGAGGTAATCTCGTCCCACCTCTCGCTTCTATTGCTTTCCCAACGGAAGTGTGTCACGCTTCCTATGGGAAACCCAAATGAAAGAAAAGACCGATGTCCCGCAAGGCACGCTCGCGTTGATGGCGCTCAAAACTTTGGACGTCCTGGGGACGTTGCATGGCTATGCCATCGCGCGGCGGATTGAGCAGATCAGCGGGGACCTGCTGAGCGTGAATCATGGCACTCTGTATCCGGTGTTGCTGAAGCTCGAGCAGGAGGGATCGATCACTTCCGAATGGGGCCTTTCGGAACACAATCGCAAAGCGCGTTTTTACCGGCTGACTCGCGAGGGGCGCAAGCAGTTGCGGGCTGAGACCAGGAGCTGGGAAGACACCGCGGCCATGATTGGGCGGTTCTTTGTGGCAAAGGCGGAAGACTTCAAATGAGAGCCCTGCGGCGGTTCATCCGGCGGCTGACTTCGTGGACGCATACGCAACACGATGAGGAACGGTTGCGGACGGAGATTGAAGAACACATCGAGTTTCAAACCGCCGACAACATCCGCGGCGGCTTATCGCCCATCGAGGCGCGGCGGCAGGCGGTGCTGAAGTTCGGGGCCGTCGAAGCAACGAAGGAAATCTATCGGGATCAGAGAGGACTGCCGTTTCTCGAGACGTTGATTCGCGACACGCGGCATGCGTTGAGACGATTGCGGATGGCTCCGGCGTTCACGATCGCGACGATTCTGACGCTCGCGCTCGGCATCGGAGCGACGACTTCGATTTTCACTTTGGCGCATGCGGTGTTGCTGAAGTCCTTGCCGGTCGCGAATCCGGACGAGTTGTATCGGCTGGGGAAGGAAGCGCGCTGCTGCTATTGGAACGCGTACAGCCAGGAGAAGGAGACTTCCCTCGTCTCGTACGAGCTGTACACGTATTTCACGGACAACACGAAGGGATTTGCGGAGCTGGCGGCGTTTGAGGCGAGGCCCTCGTTGTTTGGGGTCCGGCGGTCAGGCGGTGCGGAGGCTGCGCAGAGCTACCCAGGCGAATATGTTTCCGGCAATTACTTCGCGATGTTCGGCATCAACGCTTATGCCGGACGGATGCTCGCGCCGGAGGATGATCGCGCTAACGCTGCGCCCGCGGTGGTGATGAGCTACCGTTTGTGGCAGCAAAAGTACGGGTCGGATGTGGGCGTGATCGGGAGCGTCTTCAGTCTCGACGACAGGCCGTTCACGGTGGTGGGGATTGCTCCGCCGGGATTTTTTGGCGACACTTTGCGCAATACGCCGCCGGATTTCTTTCTGCCGCTGCACGCCGAGCAGGGGATCGACGGTGACCTGAATGAGCCGGACACCGCATGGTTGGAATTGATCGGACGCATCCAGCCGGGCGCACAGGTTTCCTCCTTAGAGGCTCAGATGCGTGTGGAGCTGCAGCAATGGCTGCGCTCACATTGGGGCGACATGAGTGCGAATCAGCGTGCGACTCTGCCCGAACAAACGCTGTACTTGCGGCCCGGCGGCGCGGGCATCAGCAGCATGCGGGAGCAGTACGAGCATTGGCTGCAGATCCTCATGATGGTTTCCGGATTCGTGTTGCTGATCGTGTGCGCGAACGTCGCCAACCTGATGTTGGTTCGCGGGATGGAACGTCGAAGGCAGATCTCGCTGAGTATGGCATTGGGTGCGCGAGCGTCGCGCGTGGTGAGCCAGGCGCTCAGTGAAAGCATCGTGCTCTCCTTATTGGGCGGCGCCGCGGGATTAGGTGTGGCGTTCGGATCTACGCGCCTGATTTTGCATTTCACGTTTGCGTCATCCGCCGCCGGATTTGCGGGCGTACCGATCAGCGCATCCCCTTCGATGCCGGTGCTTCTGTTCGCGCTCGCGGTGTCGGTGATTACGGGAATCGCGTCCGGCATGGCTCCGGCGTGGATGGCCACGCGAGTCGATCCGATCGACGCGTTGCGCGGAGCCGGACGTTCCACCGCTCGCACGGGCGCGTTTTCGAGGAAGACGCTGGTGGTTCTGCAGTCTGCATTTTCGTTGGCGCTGCTTACCTCGTCAGGACTGCTGACGGTCGCACTCTATAAACTCGAACACCAAGATTTTGGATTCGAGCAGGATCGCCGCATCGTCGCCAACATCGATCCGTCGTTGGCCGGTTACCGGCGCGATCAACTCACACCGCTTTACCAGCGGATCCACGATTCACTCGCGGCGACGCCTGGTGTAGAGTCGGCGGCGATTTCGTTTTTCTCGCCGCTGAGTGGAAATGATTGGGGTGGGAGCGTGTGGATCGATGGACGGCCTTCGCCCGGACCTAAGGAGGACGATTACGCGTCGATGGATCGAATCACGGCCGGTTTCCTCGAGGTTGTGGGGAATCCGATCGTGCGCGGGCGCGGCATCAGCAGAGAGGATACGCCGACTTCCAGGCATGTGGCGGTCGTCAACGAGGCGTTCGCGCGGAAATACTTCAGAGGTGAAGATCCGATTGGAAAATATTTTGGACGCGTTGAAAATCATTCGTCCCGTTTGTACGAGATCGTTGGCGTGGCCAGAGACGCGCGGTATTTGAGCCACACGATCACGAAGCCGATTGAGCCGCTCTACTTTCTGCCGGAGGCGCAACACGACGTTCCCAACAACGATCCTGGCTCTCATTTCCTGCACGACATCGTCATCGCGGCCAAGCCGGGCGCGAGCGTGTCGGTCGCGCAGGTGAGCCAGGCCCTCGCGGCCGTCGACCCGAATCTTCCGATCGTTTCGATTCGTCCACTCGCTGAGCAGGTGTCCGCGGTGTTCAGTCAGCAGAGGCTGATCGCACGGCTGACGTCGTTGTTCGGGATCCTTTCACTGGTGCTGGCGTGTATCGGAATGTATGGAGTCACTGCTTATAGCGCCGGCTGCCGCACGAATGAAATCGGAGTGCGGATGGCGCTTGGCGCGAACAGGACTGATGCTGTCGGGCTGATCCTGTTAGGAGCCGGCGGGCTGATTTTCTTTGGGCTCGTCGCGGGATTGCCGCTCGCTTTCGTTGCGGGGCGATTCCTGGGGAGTCAGCTTTACGGTGTGAATCCGTTCAGTGTCGCGGTGACATCGGCG
>DASXZC010000396.1:0-26016 GCA_036502165.1 Bryobacteraceae bacterium | reverse complement strand
CTCATGGGTTTCGTGCCCCCAATCTCGATTCTGTTTTTAAGGAGCTTTCCGACATTGTCCGTGAACTTCTCGAACAATGGTCCGCGTCGGATTTAATAGATTAGAAATGGGGTATTAGGGTTCGGCTTCTGCTCACACCATTTCCGGGCGGAATACTCTTCTTCGATATTGGCTGAAATGGAGTTGTCCATGACAGATCAGCGGCGCCCGTGAATCCGCGGCCCCTCCAGGAGCCGTTCGCATACCGTGACGAACAGACACAGTAGTACCGTATTGATGGCGAGAGCGATGCCAACAGTCACCTGGTTCGAAAGCTCGACCTTCACCAAGGAAACCCCATAAAGACCAGGGAAAGAAAGCAATCCGGCAAGTATCCAGTTCATGCCGTGGTACTCGGGCTTCGAGTTATACCAAACGTAACCGAAGTAGGTGCTCATCGCGAGCGCGTACAGCATCGCCGCCACAAAGGCGCGCCTTGAGGCCAAGACCGATTTCACTAACAACATCAACCGCCCGCCGATCTAATGAATCGTCTTGCTCTTTCGATTCATATAATCCATCAGCAAATACTGCCCCAGATTATAAGGCGTCGTGAAGTACGCCTTCCCACGGCATAGTTCCGTCACCTTCTGCACGAACTGCACGAGCCCATAATCGCTCGCGAGCATGAACGTGTTGATGAGGATCCCCTGCCGCTTGCAGCGGTTCACTTCTTCGAGCGTCTTCGAAATCACCAGAGGATCGAGGCCGAACGCATTGCGGTACGCGCGTCCATCCTCGAGCGTGATCACGGACGGCTTGCCATCGGTGATCATGATAATCTGCTTCATGTCCTTCTTCTCTTGCGCCAGAATCCGCTGCGCGAGAATCAAGCCGTCGCGCGTGTTCGTGTAGTACGGTCCGACTTGCACGCGCGCCAACTCCGACAGCCGCATCTCTTCGGCCGTATCGTGGAACAACACGCAGCGTAACGAATCGCCAGGATATTGCGTGCGGATCAGATGCGCCAGCGCCAGTGCCACACGCTTCGCCGGAGTGAAACGGTCATCGCCATAGAGGATCATCGAGTGGCTGCAGTCGAGCATCACAACCGTCGCGCAGGAGCTCTGGTACTCGCTCTGATGCACGTGCAGATCCTCATATTCAAGATTGAGCGGAACGTGCAATCCCTCGCGCTCGATCGCCGAAAACAACGTCGCGCTGATGTCGAGATTCAATTGATCGCCGAATTCGTAGGGCTTCCCCGCCCCGCTCGTCTCGACGCCGGTCGCCATGTCGCGCGTGTCGTGAGCGCCGAAACTGGCGCGACCAAGTGAGCCGAGCAGATCCTTCAGCGTCTTGAATCCCAGGAAGTCTACGGACTTGTCCGTCACCTCGAATCGCGTGTTCTCACCGTTGCCGGCGCCCCCGCCGTTTTCGTTTTGCGGAGAGACGTAGCCCTGATCGACCAGCTTCTGCATCAGCCGCTCAATCAGCTTGTCGAGATCTTCGTCGTTCATGCCGTCGAGCATCTGCCGCATACGCTCCGACTGTTCCTGATCGAACAAATCGCCCGATTCGAGCGCCCGCCGGATCGCTTCCTTCAACTGCTCGAGAGTCTGCGAGTTCATCTCATTGAACTGCATGTAGGGATTGTCGAAGCCGCTGCCCAACAGGTAATCGGCCAGCGCTTTCATCAGATCCTCGGCATCGATGCCGAGATCCTCAGGCGTGTACTTCGTGTAGTTGATCCACTTCATAAGCGGCCCACGCTATCAATTGAACTGGCGCCGTTTGCGTCCGCCCAGTTCTTCGGTCGATGATGGCTCGCGCCGTTTCTCGTCGGCCACGAACCCCAACTCCTCGTTGCGCCCGATGCGCTTGTGCGCATACAGGCCTTCGAGAATGAACTCCGCCGCAGAGGCGCGAACCGGATCAGGTTCACTCACGCCCAAGCCCAACGCGCGGACCTTCTCGAGTAGCCCCTGGATCTTCTGTAACTGCTTCAGAACATCCTCGGCGCTCGAGGAATCGTCGATACGCAACGATCCGCCGAGTTCGAAATATTGGGTGATCGAGTTGAGATTGACGCCGTCGTAATACGCCGAGTGGACGCGTCCCACTGCCTGCCGCACCAGATCACGCGCCACCGCATCGCCGCCGCGGAGCTCCCCTTCGTACTCGAGCTCGATCTTGCCGGTGATTGAAGGAAGCGCGGCATAAAGGTCCGCAATACGCGGCACGGCCATATCGTCGCCGGCCCGCAGCGCGCGCCGCTCGGCATTCGACACGACGTTCTCGAGCACCGAAATCGGCAGCCTCTGGCTCACTCCCGAGCGCTTGTCGACCTTCTTGTCTTCGCGCGCCATGAAGGCGATCTGTTCGACGACCTCGCGTATATATTTCGGAACGCGCGTCTCGATCAGGCTGCCGCGATCGGTCCACGATTCCTGGGCCGTGATCGCCATTCCGTGCTCGGCCGTCAACGGATAATGCGTGCGGATTTCGCTGCCAATGCGATCCTTCAGCGGCGTGACGATCTTGCCGCGCGCCGTGTAATCCTCAGGATTCGCCGTGAAAACAAGCAGCACGTCGAGCGCGAGGCGGATCGGGTAGCCCTTGATTTGCACGTCGCCTTCCTGCATGATGTTGAACAATCCGACCTGGATTTTTCCCGCAAGATCGGGCAGTTCGTTCACAGCAAAGATGCCGCGGTTAGCGCGGGGCAGCAATCCGTAATGGATGCTGAGCTCGTCTGAAATATCCTGGCCGCTGCGAGCCGCCTTGATCGGATCGATGTCGCCAATCATGTCGGCGATTGTGACGTCAGGCGTCGCGAGTTTCTCGACGTAGCGGTGGTCGCGCGTAAGCCACGCGATCGGCGTATCGTCGCCCTTCTCTTCAATCAAGCGGCGCGAGTACTTCGACAAAGGAACGTATGGATTATCGCGGATTTCCGACCCCGCGACATACGGCGTCACTTCATCCAACAGCGAAGTCAGCATGCGGATCAGCTTCGTCTTCGCCTGCCCGCGTAATCCCAACAGGATAAAATTATGCTTCGAAAGAATCGCGTTCACGACTTGCGGAACGACAGTTTCCTCATAGCCTTGAACGCCGGGAAACAGTTCCTGCTTCGAGCGAAGTTTCGCAATCAGGTTCTCACGAAGCTCGTCTTTGACTGTCCGGTTGGCCAGCCGTGCTTCGGAATAAAGGGTGCTGCGCTTGAGAGCGCCGAGAGTTCGAGGGAGTTCGTTCATCTTCATCGCGCGCCTAAGCCACTATTGTACCAGCCATGCTTCGACGGGCCCGTTTTTTTGGACGCTCGCCGCGGCCCGCGCGGTTACCAACGCGCGCCGAAGCGAAGAAGCAGATTCAGGCCGAAGGCGAAGATGCCGGCGCCCATCAGCACGCACACCGGCAGCGTCAACACCCAGGCGAGCAACAGATTTCGCATGGTGCCCATCTGCAATCCGGAGCGGTTGGCGAGCATCGTGCCCGCGACTCCGGAGGAGAGGACATGCGTCGTGCTGACCGGCAATCCAAGCTGGTCGGCCGCGAGGATCGTGGTCATCGCGACGAGTTCCGCGGCGGCCCCTTGCGCGTAGGTCAGGTGTTCCTTACCGATGCGCTCGCCGACAGTGACGACGATGCGCTTCCATCCGACCATCGTGCCCAATCCGAGAGCGATGGCGACGGCGACCTTGATCCACGCGGGGATGAACTTCGTCACGGAGTCGAACTGAACCTGTAATTTTCGGGCGTCCTGCTCCTTAATGGAAGGTGGCAGTTGCTTCAGGCGAATCAGTTTCGCGAGAGCTTCTGAGGTGAGGTACAAATCGCTGCGCAGGGCGCGCCGGTTGTCGGGAGTCAACTCATCGAGGCGTGTCTTGTTGGCGAATTTATCCGAAATGTTTTGGCACTTGAGATCCAACGCAGCATAAGTCGACTCCGTGCTCTGATTGCCTGCCTTCAGGAAACGCGAGAGTTCATCCGAGGCGAATTTCGGCGCCGGGATTCCATCGGTCACGGGCGCGTACCTGGCGAATTCGCCCGAGATCGTGCGCGACTCGGCGGCAATCCGGGCGATGGTTTCCGGCGGGGTGTTCAAGTTGATCGCGAACGACACCGGCAGGATGCCAATCAGGATCAGCATGATCAGCCCCATACCTTTTTGCCCGTCGTTCGATCCATGCGCATAGCTGACCCCAGTGCAGGTGAGAATCAGCAATCCGCGGATCCACAACGGCGGAGGCTGACCCGTCGTAGGCGCGCGGTAGAGTTCCGGCTTCTTCAGGATTGCCTTGCTCACCAGCAGGAGCAGTGCCGCGCAGACGAATCCGACGAGCGGCGAGATCAGCAGCGAGAGTCCGACTTCCCCGGCTTTCGTCCAATTCACGCCTTCACTGAAAGTCGCGCCCGAGAACATGGAATTGCCGAGTCCCACGCCGAGGATTGCTCCCACGAGAGTGTGCGAACTCGACGCGGGCAGTCCGAAGTACCAGGTGCCGAGGTTCCAGATAATCGCCGAAAGCAGCAGCGCGAACACGGTGGCGAAACCGGCCATCGAGCCGATGTCCAAGACGACTTCGGTAGGAAGCAAGGCGACCACTCCGAAGGCGACCGCGCCTGAGGACGCGAGTACTCCGATCAGATTCCAGCAGCCGGACCAGACAACGGCAACAGCGGGCTTCCAGGTGTGTGTATAAATTACGGTCGCGACCGCGTTAGCCGTGTCATGAAAGCCGTTGACGAACTCGAAAGTGAGCGCCAACAGCAATGCAAGCAGGAGAAATACGGCTGAGCCGGCACTGAGGGTTTGTCCGAAAAATTCCACGCGGTGGCGATGAGGCCAACTCGAAAGTGTACCGCATGTAACCGGACTGTTGTGCGATTGAAACAAGGGGCCCGCGCTATCGTTGTGATTTAGCGGGGCTGCGGGACTTCCATCGATCGGAAACTCACCATCGCAGTGCTTAAGCCGTCTCCTTCGAAAGATTGCGGTGATGAATCATTTCTGCGATCTCACGGACTCGCTTTGTCGTGATTCCCTTCCGCTGCTCGATGGCAAGCGGGTGCTCATTCGGTTCGAGCTCGATCAACGGACGAACACCGATCTCACGAGTGTGGACCATCGTCTTAAGATGCAGTGTTTCCGGATAACCAGGAATGGAATTGCACAGCCAGCCAAAGCACGCCGGTTCCTCAGCTCGCTTTGGATCGTCCCAGGTTTTGGCGGCTCGCAGGAAGTTCTTCTCGCTGAGTGAAGCCCAGACTCCATACGCGAACGACTCGGCATCGTCCACGACAGCAATCTCGATCACGCCCCGAATGAAGAAGTGCTCTCCGTTGATGACGCATTGGTCTGGATGAAGTTCGCTGACCGCCCTCTCTTCGTCCGACAACTGCCACCAAAGGTCCGGTGCGTTGAAGCTCCAGTCGAGTGGTGGGCCAGGAATCGCCGCTCCGCAGCATGAGCATCGGAAGGTCTGCATGTTTCAGGAAGCCTGATGTCGAAGGAGCGTCCACACTCCCGCTTTCTTCAAATGGTAATCGAAGCAACGGCATCGTTGGCCGGCAAGCGTGGTCGAGTCGCACTCGGTAACGACTAGATCAGGTTGGCCGTCATCGTCGAGGTCGATGGCTGCGATGATCCCTCCGTCCGATGTGTGTTGAGGCAGTGAGTCGGGCGATATCCGCTCGATTGAAAGGGCTTGAGCAAAAGCGACGGCTGGATAGATCACTAAGGCCGGGATCGGGTGCACATAGCTGTAGTAGCGTCTTACCGGCTTTAGCGTTGCTATGCCCCACCATCTCAACCCGGTGTCGCCGCAGTCGACATGTTGCGTCCGAACCTTCACAATTTTAAATGGCCGCCCAGAATTGCCCGACAGTTCGGACCCCGGCAAGAGGGAAATAACTGTCACGAGTTGGCCCGTTCTTGGCTGACTCCAGAACTTGAAGGTCGCTATCACGTCCGAGGTCTTGGGATCATCAATCGTTTGCGCCATGGCGACGGATGCGATCGCCGCCTCAGCCGGTTCCCGCTGGCCGAAACTGAGCGGTGTTACGGCAATGAAGACCGCCAGCATTGCAAATCGAGGAAGAAAAAACTTTCTCGCTAAAAAATGCGCGGAATCATCCGAGGTGTGTAAAGGATGACGAGAATCCTGCACCGTTGAGATGACTATACCGCTACCGACCACGCACTCGCAGACTATTCCGGAGCCGATCACCTCCATCATCCAGACATCAGCCGCTCAGCGAAAGTCATACTCCGCGACCTTGATCTCCGATCAATGCGAAATCCTCAAACTCGCTCGAGGGACGGATCAGATAAGTACACCACAGCTCTTCCTGGCCTCCGTGTTGACGAGCAGTTGGAAACCCTGGGCCGTCGCAGTCTCTCATAAAGGCCGACCCGCGGGCGTCTTGTACTGCAAAGAGCGCCTGATCGGCGGCACCGGCACTGGAATCGTATTTGGGGATGATGCTCTCGGCATGATGCTGTGCGCGGCGCCCGAGGAAGCCAGCGCCGTGATCTCCTGCGCCTTCGAAGCGCTCGCGGCGAAGATGCGCGCGATCCGATTCGTGCTGCGGCCCGAGCACGCACTCGCCTTCGAGCAGGCGCAAATCGGCGGCGCGGACGTCGTGATCAGAAGCACAACTTCGAATGCGCATCTGGATCTGCCCGCAACCTACGAAGAACTCCTGAACAAAGTCGGCTCGCGCACCAGACGGAACCTACGCTATTACCGCCGGAAGAGCGAGAGCGCCGAAAACGAATTCACTCCCCAACTCTCACTCGACGAGTTCCAATCCGCCGCGCATCACTTGCGGCCCAACGCGGCGTTCACTCAATCGGCTGCGCGTCTCGAAAAATATCACGCGATGATCGAGGCGATGCCAACTCGCTTGCTCTCCGGGCTCAAGGATCGCACGGGTGCCTGGATCAGCTTAGTAGGCGGCTGGGGCATTGGTCAGCGGGCATTCGTCCTGCTGCAAATGAATGATCGTGGCCACGCCCGCGACTCAATCTCTGTAGTCATGAGAGCCTACCTGCTGGAACTGCGCATCCAACAGGGGTATCGCGAAGTCGTATTTCTCGGCGGCACGGTCCCGCCTTTGAGTTCCTACTGCCGGCATCCGGAGTGTTCGCTCGTCTTCGTGGATCGCCCGTCCCTCGGCTGGCGCATCGCGCGTGTTGCCATGTCCGCCCTTGCCAGTGTTGCGCCCCGCGCGCTCGCGTCCCAACTTGCGTACGTTGTGCCCGGCCACGCGGCACCCGGCATCCGCGAGGCGGCCGCCGCTCACGCCAATGCCGACGAAGCCAAATCCTTCGACGAGCACTTCGGATTCACACCCTCCCCTCGTGATTCGTAATACTTATTCAGACGCTCTGAGTTCTGGACAGTTCACGTTTCATAGTCGCCGCCAATAGCAGAAATGTGGCGGTGCCGAAACTGAGGTTAGTGCCCCACTCCGCGGCTACGCGGATTTAGCCATACTCTGCCGTGAAGCAACCAACCTCCGCGCTATCATTGCGATTTGACACTGCCCCCCGTTTATCCCATCCTCGACACCGAACTCCTCGCCCGCCTCGAACTGCCCCTGCTCGACGCCGCCGAAGCACTCGTCGAGGCCGGCACGCGGATCCTCCAAATCCGCCATAAACCCCAATGGACTCGCGAAGCCTATCACGCCGCTACTGAACTCGCCTCCTACTGCCGCGCCGCCGGAGTCACCTTCATAGTCAACGACCGCGCCGACATCGCCGCCATGCTCGGCGCCGGCCTGCACCTCGGTCAGGATGACCTGCCGCCCCCACAAGCGCGGACAATCATCGGCGCGCAGGCCATACTCGGCTTCTCGACCCACAACGAACAGCAACTCCAAGAAGCGACCAATGAACCCGCGAACTACCTCGCACTCGGCCCCATCTACGCAACCGGATCGAAGCTGAATCCCGACCCCGTTGTCGGACTCGAAGAACTCCGTCGCCTAAAACCGATGACAGGAACGCGGCCACTAGTCGCGATCGGCGGCATCACACTCGACACCGCTCCCGACGTCTGGCGCGCCGGTGCGGACTCCATCGCCTTGATCGCCGATCTGTTCCGCGTCCCGGACAAACGCGCCATAAAAGCGCGCATGGAAACCTGGCTGAAGCTGGCCGCCGCCTTGGTACCATAAGGAAATCTCTCCGCTCGAAATTCAGGAGGCTTCGTGGACCGTTTGTCTCTCGTGTTTGCCGCCGCCATCGCGCTGCCGGCACTGCTGCCCGCCGCCGCGGCGCCCACCTTTTATAAAGACGCGCTGCCCATTCTCCAAACGCGCTGCCAGGAATGCCACCGCCCCGGCGAGGCCGCGCCGTTTTCGTTGATGACTTATAAGGAAGCACGTCCCTGGGCGAAGGCGATCCGCACCGTCCTCGCCACCAAGAAGATGCCGCCCTGGTTCGCCAACCCCGAACACGGCAAGTTCTCGAACGACCGCACCATGCCCGCGAACGAAATCGCGACGCTCACGCGCTGGGTCGACGAAGGCGCGAAGGAAGGAAATCCGAAGGACGCGCCCGCGCCTGCGAAATTCGCGGAGGGCTGGAAGATCGGCACGCCCGACCTGGTCGTTGAGATGCCGAACGCCTTCACGGTTCCGGCCAAAGGAACGGTCGAATATTCGTGGCTCGTCGTCCCCACCGGACTCACTGAGGATCGCTGGGTCGAAGCCGTCGAAGTCCGCCCCGGTGCCCGTGAAGTCGTGCATCACATCGTTCTCTATTCGCGTGAGAAGGACTCGAAGTTCATGTCGATGGCCACGCCCGGTGTTCCCTTCGTGCCTCCCGGCCGCAAGGGAACTCCGCCGCCGCGCAAGGACGAAGGCAAGGGAGTGTGGGATTTCCAATTCAATCCGGCGGGTGTCGAGATCCAATCCGTCTACGTTCCCGGCGGCGATCCGTACGTGTGCAAGCCAGGGCAGGCGCGGTTGTTGAAGGCCGGATCCGACATCGTCTTCCAGATGCATTACACGGCGAATGGCAAGGAGACGCTCGACCGCTCGCGCGTCGGCTTCCGCTTCGCGAAAGAGCCGCCAAAAGAGCGAGTCTTCAACACCTTCGTCGCGAATCCCTTCCTGCAGATTGCGGCCGGGGATCCGCACGCGGAAGAGCATGCGGCGTTGACGCTGCCGATGGATGTGACGCTCGTCTCGATGATGCCGCACACGCATGTGCGTGGCAAGGCGTTCCGCTATCAGGTGACGTATCCGACAGGCGAATCGGAGATCTTGTTGGACGTTCCGAAGTTCGATTTCAACTGGCAGCTTTCGTATTACTTGCAGCAGCCGAAATTGCTGCCCAAGGGAACGAAGCTCGAGGCGATCGCGTGGTACGACAACTCGCCGAACAATCCGGCGAATCCCGATCCGGCGAAGCGTGTCCTGTGGGGCGACCAGACGTGGGAAGAAATGCTGGCTGCGTTTGTCGACCTGGTGGTGCCGCTTGATTTCAAACCCATGCAGTTGGTGCGCGGACGTCCGGCGGCCGATCGCGCTTCGAATTGAAGGTCTTCACATCTATGAACAGATCCTTGCCGGCGGCTCTGGCCGCCAATGCGCTGTTGCTCGCCTCGATCACACTCGCGCAACCGGCCCGTCCCGCGACGACGACGCCAGCGCCAGCCGCGCCCGCCGTCGAACCTCCGCTCGGCGTCGAGTACATGAAGTCGCACTACACCAAGTACGAATACGAGATCCCGATGCGCGACGGCAAGAAGTTGTTCACGGCCGTGTACATTCCGAAAGACCAACAGCAAAAGTATCCGATGATGCTGATGCGTACGCCGTACAGTGTCGGCCCTTACGGAGTCGACAACTACCCCGCGCGCCTTGGACCTTCGGACCTGTTCGCGAAGGCCGGCTACATCTTCGTCAACCAGGACGTCCGCGGCCGCAACATGAGTGAAGGCACGTTCCGCGACATGACGCCGCAGATCGATGTGAAGCACGGCTCCCAGGATGTCGACGAAAGCTCCGACACGTACGACACGATCGACTGGCTCGTCAAGAATATCCCCGATAACAACGGCAAAGTGGGCCAATACGGCATCTCTTATCCGGGCTTTTACACGGCCGCCGGAATGATCGACGCGCATCCCGCGTTGAAAGCTTCATCGCCGCAAGCGCCCATCACCGACTGGTTCGTCGGCGACGACTTCCATCACAACGGCACGCTCTATCTTCCGCACGCGTTCGGATTCTTCAACGGCTTCGGCCGCCCGCGTCCCGAGCCTGTGCGCCCATCGGCGCAGCAGGGCTTGCGCGCAACGCCCATTCCGCAGGATGGCTATCGCTACTACCTCGAAATGGGTCCACTCGCCAACGCGAATGAGAAGTTCTTCAAGAACGACGTAGCGTTCTGGAACGAGATCATGAAGCATCCCGACTACGACGAGTTCTGGCAGAGCCGCAACCTGCGTCCGCACTTGAAGAACATCAAGCCCGCGGTGATGACCGTCGGCGGATGGTTCGACGCAGAGGACTTGTTCGGCGCGCTCAAGACCTACAAAACCGTCGAGCAGAACAGTCCCGGAGCGCACAATATGCTCGTCATGGGTCCATGGTTCCACGGCGGATGGTCGCGCGGCGAGGGCAATCACTTGGGCTTCGTCGAGTTCAATTCGAACACGTCCGAGTTCTATCGCGAGAACATCGAACTTCCCTTCTTTGAATACTGGCTGAAGGGCAAAGGCGACGGCAAACTGCCCGAGGCGTTCGTTTTCGAGACCGGCACGAACGTGTGGCGTCGCGAGTCGAGTTGGCCTCCGAAAGGTGTTGCCACGAAGACCCTGTACTTCCAGAAAGGCGGCAAGCTCAGCTTCGACGCGCCTTCGGACAACGGGTTCGACGAATACGTCAGCGATCCCGCGAAGCCCGTGCCGTTCATCGGCGGCCAGGCATCCGGCATGACGCGCGAGCATATGGTCGAAGACCAGCGCTTCGCTTCGACGCGCACCGACGTGCTCACGTACGAGAGCGACGTGTTGACCGCGGACGTGACGATCGCGGGTCCGCTGGTGTCGAAACTCTTCGTCTCGACCAGCGGCACCGATTCCGATTTCGTCGTGAAGCTGATCGACGTTTACGCAGCCGACTATCCCGATCCCGACCCGAATCCGGCGGGAGTCCACATGGCTGGCTTCGAGCAGTTGCTCCGCGGCGAAGCGTTCCGCGGCAAGTACCGCAACAGTTTTTCGAAGCCCGAGCCCTTCACGCCCGGCAAGGTCGAGAAGATCCAATACGAAATGCCCGACGTGTATCACACGTTCCGCAAAGGCCACCGGATCATGGTGCAAGTGCAGAGTAGCTGGTTCCCGCTGGTCGATCGCAACCCGCAAAAATTCCTGAACATCTACGAAGCAAAAACGACCGACTTCGTGAAAGCCACCGAGCGCGTGTACTTCGGCGGCCCCAATGCATCAGGCGTCCAGGTATTGGTGAAGTAGCCGTAACTAGAGCCTCGCGAACTCCGCCCGCGCCTGCTTGAGGATCGGGACCTCCCCATCCGCATCCTTCCACAACGCGAAGAAATCCTGATAGGACTTGCCAGCCCTCGCCTTGTCGCCCAACACGACGTACGCTCTGCCAAGTTGCAGATGCGCGAGCGCCCCTATCGGATCGGCCAGCACAACTCCGCGATGGCTCAAGACCTTTTGAAATTCCGCCACGGCCTCTTGCCCGCGCCCCGCTGCAAGGTACGCCTCGCCGCGTATAAACACCGTATAAAGCCCTCCGAACTTGCCGAAGAACGCTGTGCCCGCCATCGCGAAGTCGTAAGGAACCGCGCGTTGCAGCCGCTCGATCGCGTCCGAAGGCGATTGATGACTAAGCGCCAAAAGAGCATTGAGCGTCGGCAGATATTCGAACTGCACAGGCGTATCCTCCGGGAAGCGCTTGTCGATATCAGAGGCCAACCTTTGACTCTCCAAAAGCTCGCCGGCGCGTGCCAGTGCAAACGCGGCGGCGTACTCCACGTCGCGTCCTTTCCCGAGTTTCAGGGCCGCTCGAGCCCGCTCCTTCGCTGCTCCCAAATTCCCGGCATGGGCTTCGCAAACCGCCTCCGCGGCAAGGTAGATGGGGGCCGTCTCCGGCTTTCCAGCCTGCTGGGCCATGGCGATCGCGCGCTCCCACATCGTTCGCGCCTGCCGCATCCGTCCCGCACGCGCGAGCACCAGCGCCTGATTGTGCGTCATCCAATCCTCGGCGTGCTCCTCCGGACCGCGAGCGGCTTCGCGATCCATTCCCGCCTGGTCCCCGTTCAAAAATGCCAGGTGAAAACGAAGGATCAGAAGCTCCGGGATCTCCAGCTTTCGGTCCGCCGCCAACTGCAAAGCCTCCGCGGCTTCTCGAAAACGGTCGAGAGAGAGATTGTGGCTGGCAACGCCGACATACGGAAATGGTATCTCTGGAGCCAGTTCCATCGAGTGCTTCGACGACTGGATCCCTCTTTCATATTGGCCCGTACCGAACGTGACCCAACCCGAGATAATACCCGGCGCGTAAAAGTCCCGAGGATACATCTGCGCCCACGACTCGAGCGTTTGCAGCTCCTTCTGCAGGTTGCCCGTGACCTCGCGATCGTAGAGCATCACGATGTAGCGCTTTTCCCGATCGCTGACCCGGTCGCGAAGCCTGTAGGCAATCCGTACTTCCTCCGCGGCCAAATCCGTCTGGCCCAGAGAATAGGACATGAACCCGAGATCGGCGTGCGCCATCGCGAAGTCCGGATCGAGAGCGATGGCCTGCCGCAGATGCGGGATCGAGGTAGCAGGACCATGCGCATAGATCGCGATCTTGGCCGCGCTATATGCTTTCAGAGCTTCGAGCGACGTCGTCGTCGCCTCCTCGAGCGGTGTCGAATGCTCCTGTATGCTCGCGAGGGACTCACCGAGCCGCGTCCTCATTTGAATCGCGATGCCGCTCAAAGTTTTCAGGACGTCTTCTTTCCGCTCCGTCTGTGCCTGCTCTTCGGCGAGCACATCTCCACTGCGGCAGTTCCTGGCCCGCAGCCACAAAACGTACTGATTGCCGAGCGTCGCAATCGAGCCTTCGAGAATCGCCGCACTGCCCGTCCGCTCGCAGATTTCGTGCGAGACCTGCGCATTCAACTTCGTCTCCGGAGGCTGCTTCATGAGACGAAGTTCCTGCTGGATTTGTTGGTCCGTTACGAGAGTAAGGAACGGCGACTGCTCCAGTTGCACCGTCAGTCCCTGGCGCAGCGTCTGATCAAAGACCGGATCCTTCGTGTTGTTTTCAAAGTCGGCCAGAACCACCGTGTCCCGCACCGTTAGCTTTGGTGGCGCTCGGAAGTAAAAATATCCCGCCGTGGAGACGACCGCCAAGAGCGCAGCGATGCCCGCGGCCACATACGCGATGCCTCTGCCGCCAGGACGAACTGACGCGAGCTCCCTCTGCAACTCCGCGGCGGATTGCCACCGCCGCGCCGGATCTTCCTCCAGACATCGCACAACAATTCTTTCAAGGCTTCGCGGTTGAATCCGCTTGCCGTGCGGACCCCCGCGCGCGCCCGTCAACATTTCATAGAGGACTCCACCGAACGCGTAGATGTCCACACGCGGATCCGCCGCTTTGCCCGCTCGCTGCTCAGGAGCCATGTACGCCGGCGTGCCCATGATCATGTGGCCGGCGGTCGCAACTTCGTCCTGACTCGATTTTGCGATCCCGAAATCGAGGATCTTGATCCCCGTCTTCCCGATCATAATGTTGCCGGGTTTGAGATCGCGATGAATGATGCCTTTGCTGTGCGCCTCCGTCAGCGCCGCCGCGATTTGATTTCCAAACAGCAGCACCGTTTCGAGCGGCAGCGGTCCCTGTTTCAGCCGCGCCGCCAGCGTCTCACCCTCCACCAGTTCCATCACCAGGTAGTTCGGCCCGACATCATAGAGCGTGCAGATATTCGGATGATTGAGCGTCGAGATCGCACGCGCCTCTCGCTCAAACCTGTCGCTGAACTGCTCGTGAGCGGTCTTGATCGCAACCGTGCGGCCCAACCGCGTGTCGACCGCCCGGAACACGTCACCCATGCCACCCGCGCCAAGTTGGCTTTCGATTCGGTAGGGGCCAAGGATCATCCCTGCAACGAGAGCCGTGACACTGGCGTCGCCGCCCAACAATTCCTGAGCATTCTGTACCGCGGGCCGCTCGAGGAACTCGCCGCCACTTCTGATCGCCAAGAGCGATTCCACTTCACGTCTCAACTCCGGATCAGTCTGCGCCAACAGCGCGTCCCGCTCGCTCTCGCCGGATGCCTCACGAATAGCGTGATACAGCTCTTCGATCCGCTGGAACCGCACCTCGGGAGTCATGTGGAGGAGCTTCCCAACTCACGCATCAGCCATGCTTTGGCGAAGTCCCAATCCCGCCGGATCGTGCGCGTCGAAATTTTCAGGACCGCCTCGATTTCCTCTTCCGTCAATCCACCGAAATAACGAAGCTCAACCACCTTCGCCTGGCGCGGAGCCAACTGCGAGAACGCGGTCAATGCGTCATCGAGATCCAGAATCGACCGCTCGGCGGCGGCCGACAGCATCGCGGACTGATCCAGATTCACTTTCACCGGAACCCCATCGCGTCTACGCGAGCCGCGCGCTCGCGCCGCGTCAACCAGAATGCGCCGCATGAGCTGGGCTGCGATCGCGAAGAACTGCGCCCGCGCCTGCCAGTCGACGTTCGACACACCCACCAGCCGAAGATAAACTTCATGAACCAAAGCCGTGGCCTGCATAGTCGCGCCGGCAGCTTCGTTCTTCATGTACCGTCGAGCCATCAGCCGCAACTCCGGATAGACGTGTTCAGTGAGACGGACAAGCGCGGACTCGTCACCGCTGCCCCACGCTTTCAAAAGATTTGTGATTTCCGCCGTGCTCGCGTCGATGGATTTGCCCCCTACCCCAAGTGCCCACTGAATTATACGCAAGTCCGTGGCCGGATTCGCCGCGCCATTGCCGCCTGTACCGGTGGATGGATGATCAATCGATCCAGAAAGCTGAGGAAAGAAGAATGAGACAACTAAAAACCACGATTGCGCTGACGTTGTGTTTCGCCGGCGCGAGCCTTTACGCACAGACCCAGGTCAAAATGACATTTTCCGGAACCGGAGGAGCCAGCACCATCGATCTGAAGCAGTCCGGCACGAGCAACACCGAAGAAGACGTCGCCGGGCACGGCAGCCTGGGCCAATTCACTTTTCGAGGCATCCGCGCCGCCGGAATGGTCCCGGGCACGTCACCCACGTGTCCTGGGCTCTACTTTGCGAGCGTCTCCGGCGCGGGCGTGTTTCGCTTCAATGATGGAAGCGTTTTGATGGTCACCCTGACAGACGGCGGCGATTGCATCGATCTCGTCCAGAACACGGGCGGCTGCGTGTTGAACTTCACCATCACAGGCGGAACCGGGCGGTTCAAGAATGCGTCAGGCGACCTCACCTATACCGAATCCGGAGTGCCCGTGCTGTCCGACGCTCTCGACAACCCGGTCTTTTTCCTCGAGACTGGAAAGATTACCGGAACCATTTCCCGGATCGCCGCGGAGCCGCCGCAGGACGAGGGCTAAGACTATAATCCGGCGCGCCCGCGCTCGCGCACTGCACGGTAGCCTTTCAGCGGCCGTTCAAACGTGAGCGCGGCGCGGTCTCGAACGGCGTGATCGCGCGGCACATACGCTCTGGCTGAACTACTGGGCCGGAACCGTGACCTCCGCCGGCTTTTGCAGTTGCAGCTCGAAGGTGTTGCTCAGATTTCCGAATACAGATACGACAATATGGGCGTTGCCCGGCGGCAGCACCGCCGGCAATTGAAACTCGATTTGACCGTCTGAGGTGAACGCCAACTGTGATCGCAAGCCATTCACCGCGACGAATGTACCGATCATTTTGTATGGCATTGAACCGCCATCCGGAACCTGTGCGGAAGGCCCGAGGTTCGTGCCGAAAAGATCCACCACCGCGCCTGCAGTAATCGCGACCGTCGGATCGTCACCGGCGATGGCGACACTCGTTATCGTGGGGGCGCCCGCGATAATCTGGCTTCCGTATGCCTGCAGTTCTTGTTGCACGAACGGAGCGCGCGTCGCCAGTACAGCCTGCAGGTCGCCGGCGGATGCCAGGAAATCCGCCGTTCCACAAGAATACAAAACTCCATTTGTGGCGCACTGCTTATATGGATCGTTCGAAGCCGACTCCGCAATAATACCGAGCTCTTTGGTGACGAGATTATCTGCCCAGCCACCTTGACCGCCCAGGATGCCGATAGCCTTATTCACCTGCGACAGATAGAAACTGTAATACTCCGGCATTGCAGTCAGGCGTTGGGCCAGCACATTGATGCACGGCTGTATTGTAAACCCTGTCAGCAAATCGCGGTTCCAGACGGCAAATGTCAAATCCTTATCCCACGGAATCAGTTGATACAGCGTGGTCCCGGCAAGCTGGTACAAATAGAAATTATTCATCCCCACAATTCCGCCTACCAGTCCATCCTGTTCACCCAAAACATTTTCCGCCGCGGCATAGCTCAAGAACTGCTTGGGATCGATGTACATGGAAAGAGCGCTGACGAAATCCGCGTCATTGAAGCTTGGGTTCGAAATTTGGTTAATCACCGCCACCAGATTCGCGAATGTCTGTAGATCCGCGCTGTCCTGTTTGGTCTTTAGATCAAGCAGCGGCGCGTACAACGAGGAATCCGCGCCGAGGTTTTCGAATTCATAGGATCCGTTCTGTTCGAATTCATAAAGGTAGCCGCCGCTCTCCCCGTAATTCCGTTGCAGGAAAGTCTCGTCGAGATGCTCGACAATATAATAGAACCCGAAGTGCTGGCCATTGATTGTAAGTTCCGCGGGGACTTCTCGAGGAGCCGGAAACCCCATCTGCCGGAACAAATTCATACACAGCCATTCACGCATGTTCGAGGCATCTTCGTTATTCGCCTTCAGAATAATGAATGGCAATCCGAGAAAGGCCTGCGTCTTTGTGTAGTGAGCAAAATTGATGTCAAGATTAGGTTTGAGCGGGCTGCGGCTGGTCGCCCCACGCTGCCGGATCCCGGTAGTCATTGAAATCCCGTGCCAGGTGAACGTACCGTGATAGTAGGTATTATCTTCATAATTCAGCAGAAGATTCGTCCAATCGTCAGCGTCAATAGTAATATCAATATGCTTGAGCGAATCATAGTCCATGAACTGTTGCTGGGTAGGGCTGCTCGAGGTAGGCGTGCCCGTCTGTGCGTCGAGGGCCGGATGCGCCGCCCCCATGAGAAGAACAAGAGTTGCGATGCCGGGTTTGAAATTCATTAACTTTCTCCGATTGACTGGGAAGACGCCGGGCTAGTGTAAGGAATGGACGCCATGATCACGAGCGAGGTTCTTCAACGTTCCGCAATTCCGAGCGGCCGGATGCGCGGTTCATGACGGGAGAGCCAAGGGTGCTCGCTGATCGGTGCGGCTCGGAGGAACCTGTTGCCTGCTTCAAGAGGATGGCAAAGGCCAACTGATGAGCGTTCCAATCGCGGCGCGGTCATTCAACTAGCCTAGCAGCAGTTCCCTGCCTGGCTATGTGCGCCAGATTCGGAACAGTTCACCTCACCGGATCCTCGCCCGCCAACAAGCCAAAGCCAGCGCCAGTGCCAAATCATCGCTGTCCCCGGACCCCGACGCCGCGCTCCCTAGTTGCAGATGCACCAACTCCCTGTGCAGCGCCTCCACATGCATACATTCCTCAGCGATCACGAGTTCCCCCCGCTCCGCCATCAACTGCATCTTCGTCACCAGCTCCGCCCGCGGCACGCTCGTACTCGTCGCCGCCTGCCCCGACGTGATCACGAGCGGAACGATCCGGCATCCCATCCCGACCTCGCGCATCATATCGACCACCGGCACGCCCACTCCCGACTCATCCACCACAATCGTGCAAGGACCATGCGTCGCCATCAAATGCTCCGCCAGCCGCTTCACTTTCATCACGACCTCCGTATACGGAGTCCCCAACTTCACCCGCTCCGCATGCCGCACGACATAGCGCTTCTTGGCGCCCTCGCCCCTCAGAACATCGGTATGATTCGACGGCCACTCTTCAAACCGCTCGAGGACCACGAACGCCGTATAGCTGCCGCGCTGTCCCAGGTCGACTCCGATGAACACCATGCGATCCGGAGCCACCGGCATCCGCAACCCGCGCAGCAACTCCGTCGTGATCACGGACATCGCCACGCCGCCTCACCCGGCTTGATCATCTTCTTCACCAGCGTTTCTTCGAATAGAAACTTCCCGTTTTCGACGAATTCACACAAATATTCCTGGCTAAAGTAGGATTCCCCCCGTTCCCGCTCTTTCTCGAGAAAGTCTTTTGGAATTCGTTTGCACTCCGTCACCGGACCCGTATGGCGCAACCACCGCTCCCCCTCCGTCATCTCCCTGAAAAAGAATCCCCGCTTCCCCAGCGGAGTGCTCAACAAAATCACGTCGCCATTTGCCACCGCGAGCGACGGCAGCAGCGCCAGATAGACATCGTCCGGAACCCGCGACGCCTCATCAACGATGAGCATGGAAACCGCCGAAAACCCTCGCACAGTGTCCTCCCGCGCCGGTAGCGCGACAATCCGCGAACCGTTCGGGAGCACCATCGAATGCCGGTTCACCCCATCCCCGCGAGTCTTAATCCCCAGCGTCCCCAGAAACGCCTCAACCTTCTTCAGTGTTTCTCCGGATTGCCTACCTGAAGGACCCACCACCAGCACCGTCGCCCCCGGCACAAAGAACAGCCGGTGAACCGCCAGCACGGCCGCGACCGTTGATTTTCCCCATTGCCGGCTACAATTCAGCGCCATTTGCCGATAATTCGGAGCCCGTTCGAGCACCCGCGCCTGCGCCTCATCCGGCCGGAATCCCAGAAACCGCCTCGCAAATTCAAGCGGACTCACCGCCCCCAACATCAACCGCAGCCGCGAAGAAAGATCACACTGACTGATTGTCATGTTCCATTTTTGCAACCCCATTGAGCATCCGCTCGACCTCGACCCGAAGCGCCTCCCGCGCCTCCGGATAATTCCGAAGCACCCGCCAGACGACTGCGAGCAAATCCTCCACCGCACCCCCGCCGTCGCGCGAATCCTGAGGAGATCCGTTCTTCCGCTTGCCTCGAACTGTCTGCCGGAATCGCCTGGAAATCTCCATCACATCAACGAGCCTACACCTCCGCCGCAAGCATTTTGGCTCCAAAACTCCCTAAACCCAGTCGAATCAATCGAAATAAAATTTTCGCACCCCCCCGCTGGACCGTTACAAATGCCAGTCGGAACCGGACCCGTCTGGGGAATCCAAAGCAGAATACTGCGGTGAACGCGAAACGATGCCGGGTTGAAGACGAACGACATGGCTGCTATAGTCTTTTCTCGTCGTCACCTCGAAAGAGTTCTTGGAGAAACCTCTCTGAAGTCAGCTCGGCCACCTACGATTCGCGCATACGCGAGCCGCCAACGTAGACCTGAATTTAGGGCTATTGGACCAATTCTTGCGGAACATGCACGGTTACGTTCGGAGTACAACCGCCAACCAACAGCTCATTCGCGAGCTCATCGAGCTTGTCACTCTCTGGATTTGCGAGGATCTCTCCGGCTAAGCAACTCCCCTTGTCCACTTACTCCCCACTCCGGAACGAAACAGTAACGAACCCGCGCACACTGATCAAGACTGCCATCTAACGATCGGCTTGCGAGGCGGTTGGATAAAGGATCTGGCCGATCCGGTAATCGATGGAGATATCGTGCCATTTTCGCCTCTGGAGGAACACGCTACCAACATCACCGATAGAAATATAGATCTTATGATCGCCGTGGTCTTTGATTATCGGAGCCTTGTGATTACCACCAGGATCATAGTCAGATATAATCTCGCCGTTACCTCTCTTTCCATTTTTGCCTCGCTCAGCGACTGCCGAGATGTAGACCCGAACGCTCTCATCCTTGGGTATCGAGTCGCAGTTGGTGTAGACAGCCTCGAGTTGCGCGCCGACCAGACTAGCGGTTGCTATCGTGTCTGAAAGGCACCCGTCAGACACATGCAATTCCGGCCAGAGAAGAAACATCAATCCTGTACCCAACACCATAGTTATAGCCCCAACGACGATCCTCGGAAGGTACTTGCTACGTGTCATAGACTGCACTCGCTTCGACTCTGTCAACCTCTGAGCCTGTCTGTTGCGCGATCAACCCAAGTTCCCATTTGGATCGATCCTTGCACGGGATTATCATACGATTCGACGTCGAACAGAACCCTCCCCCGCATAACAGTAGAGAACGTGGCTGCGCGGCAGTTGCGGAACTGGCGCCGCCACTCGACGTGAACAGAGCTTCGAAAATACCGCGTCACACTCGCTTGCTATAATCCAGCGCCGCATACCAATTGCCCCGCCCCTGCGGAATCAGATCCAAACAATTGTAGACCGGCGTCAACAAATCAATCCCACGCTCTTTAATATCAGACGACATCCGCGGATGCGCCGAGTAAAAGTGCCGCACAGCGCCATCTTCATCGCGCGTGAAAACCGATAGAGTCGAGTCCTGATTCCCATCCCGATCCTCACTGCCCAAGTCATATTTGAAGGTGCTGTTCTTCTCCGCGCTGAGCAGCCGCAGATTGTTCCAACCCCGGACCCGCGCGTGCGCCCGCAATGCCGGCGGATCGGCCGCGGCCACTATCGCAAAGTCGAGATTCTGAGCCAAATGCTGAGCGACTCCATTCATGCCGTCGACCCACATCGTACACATCGGGCACGGTTTCGTTTGCCGCTTCCCATACATCAAGTGGTAGATCACGAGCGAGCGATTCGGTGCCGTAAACAACTCGCTCAACCGCACCGATGACGTCGGGTCATCGCCATCCTCGAGCCTCGCCGGACCTTCAATGAAGTTGTAGTCCTCGACGACGGCGCCTTGGGGAAGTTGCCGGCGAAGCTCGGCCACGCGCTCGCGCAGCTTCATCGATTCGATCTCCGCCAACCGCAGTTCCTCTCGCTTGGCGAGATACTCCGCCGATTCGTTCTGTAGCCGGGTTCGTCTGAATCCATCCTGTGGACTTGTCATGGCGCCTTTCCTCCTTATCCCAAAATAGCGCCATCAGCCCTCATTCTCGAATCGGGAGCCGCTGCTGTGCTCTACCGATGACCGGAATTCCAACACCAATTGGCTACAATAGCGCTGGAACCAAGGAGTTACGGAAATGGCTCAGTCGGACACTCCCAACGTCGGATCTCACGACAATCCATCGCCTGGCGATGGCCAACAACCACAACTCTCCAAGACACTCGGCGAACGAATCGCGGCCGCGTTTAACGAGATGCGTGAACAAGGAATGTCCACGCAGGCAATCTACAATCAACTCTATGCGGACCTCCGCCTTCTCGCCCATAAAAAGGTTGGCCCGGCGGCTCCCGGCCTGAGCGCGACCAGCGTAGTCCACACACTTTGGATGAGGGTGTTCGACAAACAGCCTGCTGAATGGGTCGACGGCAGGCATTTCGTGAGCTATATGGCGCGCTCCATGCAGAATCTGTTGATCGACGAAGCGCGAAAGCCTCATCCCGGACCCATTCCGCCCACCACTGAAGGCTCCGGCTCTGCTTGGAAAGAAAGGCTGAACGTTAGCGAGGCCCTTCAACACCTGGAAGCGGATAACGAACGCCAGGCGGAAATCGTCAGATTGGTGCTGGTCGCCGGTCTGACGCAAGAGGAAGCCGCCGAGGTGCTCGATTGCAGCCTTTCCACCGTGAAGAAGGAGTTTCGCAAAGCCAAAGCCTGGCTCAGGGACTACCTGGACCAAGGCGCCTAGCCGCGTGGACCCGAGCTTCGACTTTCTGAATTACACTTTATTGCCCTGCCAAACGTACCGGTGGCTGGAGGCAACAACCCGATGAGTGAGGATCCCCGAAAGAAGCTGGTCAGACAAATCGGCGATCGCGCGCTCGATCTGGACGCTGGGGCTGAGCGCGATGAATTCATCGTGCGGAGTTGCGGCGGCGATCCGGATCTCATCGCCAGGGTCACGCGCTACGTAACCGGCGCGGATGACCCGCGGTTCGACGCGATCACCCCTCAACAACAGAGCGACCCATTGACTGGCCAACAGATTGGGCGCTGGACGCTTGAGCAAAAACTGGGCGAGGGCGGCCTCGGCGTCGTCTATCGCGCATACCGTTCCGACGGTCACGTCCGGCAGAACGGCGCCATCAAATTCCTGCGAGGCACGGTTCGCAGCCATGATCTAGAAACCCGGTTTCGAGATGAGCGCCAAATCCTCGCGAACCTCCATCATCCCTACATCGTTGGTCTCATCGATGGAGGAGTCACCGAGCAGGGCCAGCCGTTCCTGGTGATGGAACTCGTCGAGAATGGCGAGCCGCTCGACGTCTACTGCCGTCAAAGGCAACTATCGCTCGAGCAAACGCTCTCCCTGTTTCAAAAGGTCTGCGAGGGAGTTTTCTATGCGCATCAAAGAATGGTCGTGCACCGCGATCTGAAGCCCGCCAACATTCTCGTCACGCCGGACGGCCTTCCCCATCTGCTGGATTTCGGCGTTGCGAAGATTCTCGATCCGAGCCATCGCTCGACCGGCGAGGCCGCGCACAGCTCGCATGTGCTGCTCGGCACCGAACGCTATTTTTCACCCGAACAAGCTCGGATGGAGCCCCTCGATCAATCGACCGACATTTATTCGCTCGGTTTGATCCTCTACGAACTGCTCACCGGCACCGATCCCTACGACTTCGAAAGCCGCATGAAGGAGACCGTTCAGGAGATCGTCTGCACGGTCGATCCCGAACTCCCCAGCCAGGCGATCAACCGGCGCTCGAGGCGGCCGCCGTCGCGGCATGATCTCTCCGGCGATTTGGACGCCATCCTCATTCAGGCTCTGCGCAAAGAGCGCACGAAAAGGTACTCGAGCGCCAATGAGTTCCGCGACGATCTCGAGCGCCATCTCACGCACCAGCCCGTCCGCGCGAGGCTGAACACGGTCTCCTACCGCGCCTCCAGATTCGTGCGTCGCAATCGGGAAAAGGTGATCGCCGCAGCCGCTGCATCCGCGCTGGCCGTGACTCTCATCGGCTTCGGAATCGTCCGTCTTCGGCACGCACGCAACGAGGCCACGGCTGAAACCGTGCGCACCTTGTCGCAGCAATCCCGCGAGGCATCGGGAACCGATCCAGTCCGAGCTTTAAAATTGGCGGTGCAAGCTGTCGAGTCCACGTTCAAGGATCACCACTACGCTCTTCCGCTGGCGGAAAGCGCACTTCACGATGCGGTCAGGCGATCGCATCGAAGATGGGAATTTCTTCAGGCCAAAGCATCCAATGCTCTGGCGCTCGACGCGGACGGCCGCAGATTCGCCGCTGCGGAGGGCTCGGCCATTGAAATCTGGAATGTCGAATCGAAACAGCGCTCGCTTGTGCTGAACGCCCCTGGCACAGTATCGTCAATCGCATTCAATGAGGACGGAACACGCCTGGCCGCGGGAACCGCGACCGGCGACGCCGTTGTGTGGGATCTCAAAACAGGAACTGAACTGTGGAAGCTCGGTCCGCACGTCGGCCCTGTCGCGGAGCTTGCCTTCAGCCCCGACGGTTCCCGCCTCGCCACCGTCGACGACGGCGCGATCCAGATTTGGGACGTCGAGTCGCGGCGTCGCGTTCTCTGTCTGCAGTCCTACCTGGTTTTCCGTGGAAAACAGACAGCATTATTCGCTCCGCTCCCACTTGGCACAATGCACCATCGATTGCTTGACCAGCGGATCGCAACGCCGCTGACGATGAGTTGGAACGGAAGTCGCCGACGGCTTGTGGCGAGTACGGCAGGCCTGGGCTCCGAAGAATGGGACGTCGATAAGAGCGTCCGAATTTTCGAAATTCTCCAAGGTGCCGGCGGCATGCACGTCAAGTCAGACAGCGCCGGCCTTCCGGGAGTCACGACGGCCTGGAATTCTAACGGCGAGCTCTTCGCGACCAACGAGGATCGGATCGTCACTGTCTGGTCGCAAGCCAAGGACGCGGACCCAAACGCACGCTCGTGGCGCGGGACTGATGGCACTCAGTTTGTAGAAGCCCTCACGTGGATCGATCCATCGCCCGCTCGGCGGCTGGCTTTCGCCGGCAAGGGTCTCAAACGCCTCGCGTTATTTTCCGAGAACCATTCGATCAAAGTCATCGATCTGCGAACCGGCTCCGAGTTCCTCTCCACACATGGTGATCGAATCAGCATCAGCGATAGTGGAACCAGGTTGGCCGCCGCCGAACGGGATCACGGCGTCACGATTTGGGAAGTTGCTCCCGAATCCGAATCGACTTATCTCGATTCACCGCTCGACGGTCCACAGCGGCTGGCGCTGAGCGGGAACGGTGCAATGATGGCCACAGTCCTGCCGTTTTATGGGCAGGTCGCCCTTTGGGACGCCGTCACCGGTCGCGAGCTGAGGACGCTCGGTCCCGCCGATACACGATCCTTTGCCGTCGCGCTCAACGCCGATGGTACGCGAGCCGTCTCGATCGACCTGAGCGGCCGGGCGTCTGTTTGGAATACGGTCACTCGCCAGAGCCTCAGTGATGCCAGCCTCCACTTCGAGGCTCTCGCCGCGACCTCGACGCTAGTCCTGAATCACGACGGCACCCGAGTGATCACAATCGACAAATCGGGCCTGCAGACCATATGGAAATCAGGAACCGGCGAGAAACTGATCAGCATCGAACGCCCGCGCGCAAACGAAAAGCCCTTCGGCAAGGAACTGCCCGCCGACCTCGCCGTCTTCAGTCCAGACAGCTCAAGAGTCGCAACGGCTCGCGCCGGCGTCGTGCAAATCTGGAACTCTTCGAATCTCGCCACGCTGGCGAGCGTGTCTTTGCAGACTCCCATCTCGAGCCTGGCATTCGACTCGACCGGACATCGGATTGCCGTGGGAAATCTCGACGGCAGGATCTCGATCTACGATGCGAATCTGGCACGCGTACTTCAAACGGTGACCCCGCATCAGGACGAGGTAACGAGTCTCGCGTTCAATGCGGCAGGCGATCGTTTGGCGAGCGGCAGCAAGGATGGCACCGTACAAATCTCCGGCGAGGCCAGCGGAGAGTTGCTGCTGAAACTGACCCCAGTCCCGCGCTATTTTCGCCAACCATCCGACGATTCCCCTCCAGCGGACTCTATTCGCACTCTCACTTTCACCGGCGACGGAAAGCAACTGATCGTAGGCAGCGGCTCCGGTGTGCGCGCCGTCACGCTCGACACGGCCGAACTGTTACGCATGGCTCACGCGCTCATATGAGGTCACGCACGAGTTCGGGCGGCGGGACTTGCGAGAACCAATTTCGCAACTTGTGAATAGCCACGGAAGCCCCGAAATCGCACTACTCCTCCAAGCAAGACGAACTACCGTGTCATCCTCGATCTGCGGGATCGTGTTGAACGTGCCGTCTTGCTCGCGGCCGATCCGACAAGCACGAGCCACGCATCGCTGAGGAACCAGGGGAACCAGAGTGGGGCGCTCTTCATTTCGGCGGCAACAGATGAAAATCCATCGGAGCAGGCTGCGCTGAGCTACACGATCGAAGGCGTTGTAGTCTCCTACGACGGCCCGGAATCGCAGGCGAATCGGCCAAAGAAGCGCTCCGCGAAATCACATCCGCGCGCCCCTCCGCCCACCAGGCAGACCCGCCCCACAATTTCTTTCCATCCTCCTTGTCCTTTTTGTCCCGCTCCCACGTATCCAGGCTAGAAAGGTTCAAACAAGGAGGAACCCAATGAAATCGACAATCAAGTCACTTGCATCCTGGACGCGGATCGCCCTGCTGACCGCGGCCGTCCCCTGCATCTGCCAAACCGCCGGAGCGCAACCGATCGGAACCTGCTTCAATCCCGCGAGCTACCGCTCCGGCGACGCAATCGCCGAGGCCGACATGCAACGCGGCAGTTCGTACTTTGTACAGCG
>DASXZC010000395.1:0-10448 GCA_036502165.1 Bryobacteraceae bacterium | reverse complement strand
GCGTCCCAGGGATCGTGGCCGGCGATTTTCCCCTTTGAATATGAGCGCACGAGGTTGTACACGAAGCACAGAATCGCGAGTGCCTGGAAGATCGCGCCGAGGCTGACGATCAGGTTCCAGATGCCCCAGCCGCGGTCGAGTTCATATGTGTAAATGCGGCGAGGCATGCCAAGCAGTCCGGGGATGTGCATGAAGTCGAACGTCATGTGGAAGCCGATCACGAACAGCCAGAAGTGCCATTTTCCTAGCGTTTCGTCGAGCATACGGCCGGACATTTTCGGATACCAATAGTAGAACGCCGCGAAGATCGTGAACAGAATCGCGCCGACCAGGACGTAGTGGAAATGGGCGACGACGAAGTAGGATCCGCTGAGCTGCCAGTCGAAGGGCGAGGCGGACAACATAATTCCGGTGAGTCCGGCGATCAGGAATTGGAAGAGGAAGCCGACGCAGAACATCATCGCGACGGTGAAGCGGATGCTGCCGCCCCAGAGGGTCGCGATCCAGTTGAAGATTTTGATTCCGGTGGGCACGGAGATGATCATCGTCGCGAGCGTGAAGAAGGCATTCGCGCCCGCGCCCATCCCTACGGTGAACATATGATGCGCCCAGACAGAGAGGCTGATGAAGCCGATGCCGACGGTGGCGGCGACCATGGCGGGATATCCAAAAATCGCTTTGCGCGAGAAGACAGGGATGATTTCGTTCGCGAAGGCGAAGGCGGGCAGGACGAGGATGTAGACCTCCGGATGGCCGAAGATCCAGAAGAAATGCATCCACAGGACGGCCGATCCGCCGGCTTGGGTGTCGAAGAAATGGCCGCCGAGATAGCGGTCGATCGAGAGCATGATCTGCGCGGCGGTGAGGGGTCCGATGGCGATGAACGCCATGCAACTGGTCACCAGGAACAGCCACACGAGCAGGGGCATGCGGCCGAGAGTCATGCCGGGGCAGCGCATGGTGATTGTGGTCGAGACAATGTTGAGCGCGGTGCCGATCGAGCCGATGCCGCTGAGGAAAATGCCGAGCGTCCAGTAGTCGGTGCTGTGGCCGGGCGAGAATACTTTGGCGGTTAGCGGAGCGTAGGCGAACCATCCGACGTCTGGGGCGGAGCCGGCGCCGTAGAGTCCATCGCCGCCGAGGAAACTGAAGTAGAGCAGCAGGCCGCCGAATGCGGAGATCCAGAAGCTGAACGCGTTCAAACGAGGGAACGCCATGTCGCGCGCGCCGATCATGAGGGGGATCAGGTAGTTTCCAAATCCGAAGAGAATCGGCATGCCGACGAAGAAGACCATGGTCGTTCCATGCATTGTGAACATGCGATTGAAGACCTGCGGGGAGACCATGTCGTTCTGCGGAACGGCGAGTTGAATGCGGATGATGATGGCTTCGATACCCGCGATCACGAGGAAAACGAGAGCATAGCCGATGTACATCAGGCCGATTTTTTTGTGATCGACGGTGGTGACCCAGTCGTGCAGGACTTCGAGAATCAGCGGGCGCGGCGGGGCGGCTGATGCTTCTGAAGCGAGGGCGCCGGTGATGGGGATGGAGTCAGCCATGTTCAGTGAAGCTTCACGAGATACGCGGTGACGGCGTCAAGGTCCGCGGGGCTCAAATGCATAGGCGGCATGAGCGAGCCGGGCTTGAACTGCGCGGGGTCGTCAATCCATTTCCTGAGATTTTCTGGGGTGTTGGGAACGGCTCCGGAAGCGATGGTGTCGCGGGTCGCGAGGTGCGTCAAATCAGGTCCGAAGCGGCCGTTCGCGATGGTTCCTGAAATCGTGTGGCAATTGATGCATGCGTTGCGGAGGAACACGGCTTCGCCGGCCTGCGTTGTGGGATCGGATTGGGCGGGCTGCTTTTGATGCGCGGCCCAGGCGTCGAAGTCGGGGGCGGATTGGCTATAGACGCGCAGCAGCATTTTCGCGTGCTGCGTTCCGCAATATTGTGCGCATTGACCGAGGAAAAGGCCGGGCGCTTCGGCGTCGAGCCACATGGTATTGCGACGGTTGGGAATGACATCCATCTTGCCGGCGAGTTGAGGAACCCAGAAGCTGTGGACGGTGTCGGCAGAGGACATTTCGAGATACGCGGGAGTCTGATCGCCGACGGGGATGTGCAGTTCGTTCGCGGTGACGATACCGAGTTTGGGATAGCGGAATTCCCACCAATATTGATGTCCGATAACGACGATGTCGAGGGCATTCGCGGGCTTCGAGGCGAATTCCGTATTGAAGATGACGCGCGCGGTGGTGAGGAAGAGGATCACCACGATCAGGAGCGGAACGACCGTCCACGATAACTCGATTTGCGTGCTGCCGTAGATTTGCGCGGGCTCGCGGTGGGGCTCGTTGGGACGTTGGCGGTAGCGGATGACGACGTAGAGAAGTGTTCCACCGGCGACGAGGAAAATCGCGAGGGTGATCGAAAGGACGAAGACGGACAGGCCGAATATGAAACGCGCGGGCGTGCCGTGGGGCGTGAAAATATCAGCGGGCGCCGCGGCCACAAGCCCAAGAACCAGGGAGGACGCGGAAGAGGTCAACCATGTCATAGTGAGCCTGCTGAAGCGTCATTATATCCCACGCGTTCGCGGCTGCGGACGCATTGTGTTACGTTCGCAGAAGTGAGACGCCTCGTGACCCATGCGTATTCCGCGGCCCGGCTGCATCAGGTCGCGATGGAGTTTTTGAGGGCGCAAAAAGGTCCGGTGCTGGTGCTTGCTCCCGCCCGTGCGGCGGCGGATGATTTGATCCGCGAGACGTGCGAGGCGGGGCAGGGATTCCTTGGAATTCAAAGACTGACGCTGACGCAATTGGCTGCATCGCTGGCGGCTCCGAGGTTGGCGGAGCTCGCGCTGAAACCGGCGAGCAGGTTGGCGATCGAGGCGTTGACGACGCGTGTGATTGCGGCGGCGGAAGGCGACCACGACATTCCTTATTTCTCGCCGGTGGCGGGGACTCCGGGGTTGGGTCCGGCGGTTGCGGCGACGTTGACGGAGCTGCGTTTGGCGGGCGTGGACGTTGCTGAATTGGCGGCGAGCGGAGCTCCGGGGCGCGATCTGGCGGCGCTGTGGAAGTCGTTCGAGGACGATCGAGCTGAAGAAGGATTGGCGGATCTCGCGGTCGTATTCGATCTGGCGGTTGAGGTCCTCGATCAGGATTTGCAGCATGAATCGTTGGGGATTCCGCTGCTAATCCTGGACGTCCCGCTGCCGACGAAGGCGCATCGCGAATTGTTGCGGCGAGTGGCGGCGCGGGCGACGGATGTGTTGGCGTTGGGATTGACGGGCGATGAAGCGGGGCTTAGGGTTTTGAGCGAGTTGGTCGGAGCGCCGGCCGTGGCCGCGGGTGGAGTGCTGTCGCCATTCGATCGCGTGGCGGAGTCGTTGTTCGCGGCGAGTGCGGAGGCGCAGGACGATGCTCCGCTCGAATTCTTTTCGGCGGCGGGCGAGGGGCTCGAGTGCATCGAGATCGCGCGGCGCTTGCGGCGGATGGCGTCGAAGGGGATGGCGTTCGATCGCGCGGCGGTGTTGCTGCGGAGTCCGGAGCGGTATCAATCCTTACTTGAAGAAGCCTTGCGGAGGGCGGGAATTCCGGCGTGGTTCAGTAGAGGAGTTGCCCGTCCGGATCCAGCAGGGCGCGCGTTTCTGGCGCTGCTCGCGTGTGCGCAGGAGAAGTGCTCGGCGACGCGATTCGCTGAGTATTTGTCGCTGGGGCAGGTGCCGGCGGTAGGCGAGCCGGTGAGCGCGGTGGGGCCAGTCGCGCCCGATGACGAGCTGCTCGCGAGCTTCTTCGTGGGGAGTGCGGGCGGGGCGGCGGCTGCTCCGGAGGCGGATCGATCGTCCACGTATGTTGTCGCTCCTTTGTATTGGGAACGGCTGATCGTCGATGCCGCGGTGGTCGGTGGACGCGCGCGTTGGGAACGGCGTTTGCAGGGCCTCGAGCGCGAGCTCGAACTGCAGCGCGCGACACTCGAACGCGAAAATTCGCCGCGAGCCGAGCATGTGACGCAGCAGATTTTGCGGTTGCGTTCGCTCGCCGGATTCGCGCTGCCATTGATCGCGGAGCTCGATTCGTTGCCGGGCGAGGCGCTGTGGGGCGAGTGGCTCGACCGGTTGACGGACTTGGCGCGAACGGCGTTGAAGCATCCGGAGTCGGTGGGCGCGGTCCTTGATGAGTTGCGCGCGATGGAGTCGATCGGACCGGTTGAGTTGAACGAAGTCTATCTCGCACTGGCCGAGCGGTTGCGATTTTTGCGGCGCGATTCGGGGCAGTCGCGGTATGGGCGCGTGTTTGTTGGAGGGATCGCCGAGGCGCGCGGGCGGGCTTACGACGTGGTGTTCCTTCCGGGATTGGCGGAAGGATTGTTCCCACGGAGGCCGCTCGAGGATCCAATTCTGCTCGATGAATATCGCGCGGCAATCGGTGGATTGCCGATGCAGGACGATCGCGTATCCGATGAGCGATTGCTGCTGCGGATGGCTGTGGGCGCGGCGCGCAAGCGGCTGGTGTATTCGTATCCGCGTATGGATGTGATGCAGAACCGTCCGCGCGTGCCGTCGTTTTATGCGCTCGAATTGCTGCGGGCGGCGCGGGGGAAATTGCCGGATTTGCGGCTGTTTGAGAGAGAGGCGGCGGAGGCGGCTCCGACGCGGCTCGATTGGCCGGCGCCGAGAAATCCGATTGACGCGATCGACGATGCGGAGTTCGATCTGTCGATGCTTGGGCACATCCAGCAGCTTCCGGCGGAGGAGGCGAAGGGATCGGCGCATTATTTGGTCGAGGCAAATTCGCATCTCGTGCGAGCGTTGCGGAATCGCGCGCGGCGCTGGCGGCCCGGATGGTTTCCGGTCGATGGGCTCGTCAAGCCGAGGCCCGAGACGCTGGTCCAGTTGGAACAATTTCGTTTGACGTCGAAGGCGTATTCGCCGTCGTCGCTGCAGCAGTACGCGGATTGTCCATACAAATTCTTCTTGTACGCGGTGCAGCGTTTGGAGCCGCGGGAGGCTCCGGCGGCGCTCGAGCAAATGGATCCGCTGACGCGGGGGTCGTTGTTTCACGAGACGCAGCGGGTGTTGATGGAGGAGCTGAAGGCGAAGGGTTTGTTGCCGGTGACGCAGGCGCGGTTGAAGGACGCGTTGCTTGCATTGGATGCGGCGCTTGATCGTATGGCGGCGGCATTTGCGGAGGATTTGGCGCCGGCGATCGATCGTGTGTGGACGAGCGAAGTGGAAGAGTTGCGGACGGATTTCCGCGGGTGGCTGCAGCATGTGGCGATGCACGGCGGCATGTGGGTTCCTGAGTTTTTCGAGCTGGAGTTCAAGGGCGTTCCGATCCTCGATGGGTACCTGGTGCGCGGGAAGATCGACGTCGTGGAGCGGCATCTTTCGAGTGGGGCCGTCCGCATCACGGATCACAAGACGGGATCCTTTCCCGACAAACCGCCGGTGTTCGTGGGTGGCGGGAAGACGCTGCAGCCGATCCTCTATTCGCTTGCGGCGCGAGCGGAGTTGAGCGCGACGGTCGAGAGCGGGCGACTGTATTTTTGCACGCGGAAGGGGAAGTATCAGGACGTCGACATCCGCATGACGCCGGACGCGGAGGAGCGTTTGTCGACTGTGTTGCGGACGATCGATGAGGCGATCGGTGGGGGATTTTTGCCTGCGGCTCCGGCGGTGGGGATGTGTGAGTACTGCAATTATTCGATGGTGTGCGGTCCTTATGAAGAGTTGAGAGTGGGGCGGAAGACGCGCGCGGAGCTCGAGCCGCTGGTGCAGTTGCGGAGGTTGCCGTGACCTCTTCAGCGGGAGCGGTCGGCGATGCCCTGGCGAGGGAACGGATTCGGGAGAGCCTCGATGAGTCGCTGATCGTCGAAGCTTCCGCGGGTACGGGCAAGACTACTGAGCTGACGAATCGGATCGTGCGATTGCTTGCGACTGGACGGGCGCAGGTAGGGTCGATCGTCGCCGTCACCTTTACGAACAAAGCTGCGGGCGAGTTGAAGATCCGCGTGCGGCAGGGGCTCGATGAGGCGCGGGCGAAGGCGGCGGATCCGGTGGAGCGGGCCAATTTAGAGGCGGCGCTGGCGCATCTCGAGGAAGCATTCATTGGGACGATCCACGCGTTTTGTGCGCAGATTCTGCGGCAGCGGCCGGTCGAGGCGCGTGTGGATCCGGCATTCGAGGAGATCACCGAGGGCGAGGCCGGGCGGCTGTCCGATACCGCGTTCGATCAATGGTTCCAGGCGAGTTTGGCGGCGTCGACTCCGGGGTTAAGGAGGGCGCTCGCGCGGTTGGCGTGGCCGGATGGTTGGGACGACGAGACGCCGATCGGGAAGCTGCGGTATGCGGCGAAGAAGATCCTCGATTGGCGGGATTTCGATTGCGCTTGGCGGCGTGAGATGTTCGCGCGGCGGGCGAAGATCGATGAGCTGGTGACGCGGATCGAAGAGATCGCGGAGTTCATGAAACGCGCGCGGCAAGGGCACGACAACCTCGTCGAGTCGCTCAAGCCGATCCGCGAATTTCGCGTGCGGACCTTTCAATATCTGAACGAGGCGCAGCGCGATTACGACACGATCGAAGCGTTGCTGGTGCGGTTGAGCCGTGAACTGGAACGGGACAAACGTAAAGGGTCGGGAATGTTTGCGGAGGGCGTTAGCCGCGAACAGGCGTTGCAGGTGCGTGAGGATCTGAAAGCGGCTCTGAATGATTTTGCGCGGCGCGCGGATGCCGATCTCGCGGCGGTTTTACGGGATGAAATGCAGGCGATCGTCACCGGTTACGACCGGCTGAAACAGCGCGGAGGGAAGCTTGATTTCCTCGATCTACTCATCCTCGTGCGGAACCTGGTGCGCGATGACAAGAGCGTCCGCGTGTATTTGCAGAAGCGTTATACGCACTTGTTTGTTGATGAATTTCAGGATACGGATCCGCTGCAGGCGGAGACGCTGTTGCTGCTTTCGGCGGATGATCCGGCGGTCGATGATTGGATGAACGTCACGCCTGTGGCGGGCAAGCTCTTCCTTGTGGGAGATCCGAAGCAGTCGATTTATAAGTTCCGGCGCGCGGATGTGACGTTGTATCAGGCGATCTCGGAATCGCTGACGGGGCGCGGCGTGCGGCTTGTGCGATTGTCGAAGAGCTTCCGGGCGGTGCGTCCAATTCAGGAGTTCGTGAACGAGGCGTTTCGTCCCTTGATGACCGGCGACCATGCGTCGGGGCAGGCCGAATATTCGGATCTCGAGGAACATGCGCCTGCCGATCCCACGCAACCGGCGGTGGTCGCGCTGCCGGTGCCGCGGCCTTACGGCATGCAGCGGATTGCGCAGACGAAGATCGATTTATGTCTTCCGGATGCGATCGGCGCGTATGTCGAGTGGCTGATTCGCGAGAGCGGATGGCAGGTGCGGGATCCGGAGGATCCTACGCGGAGGGTGCCGATCGCGGCGCGGCACATCGCGATCCTGTTTCGGAGGTTCACCAATTTCGGACGCGATTTGACGCGCGATTATGTGCGTTCGCTCGAGGCGCGGTCACTGCCGCATCTGCTGGTCGGATCGAAATCGTTCCATGATCGCGAGGAGGTCGAGACACTGCGGGCGGCGTTAACGGCGATCGAGTGGCCGGATGATGAACTGTCGGTGTTCGCGACGTTGCGCGGATCTCTGCTGGCGATCGAGGATGAACTGCTGTTCCGGTATCGCCTCGAGACGGGGCGTCGTTTGCAGCCGTTTTCTAGTGTGCCTGACGATCTTCCGCCGGAGTTCCTGCCGATCCGCCAAGGACTCGATTTGCTGAAGCAGTTGCATCGCGGGCGGAACGCGAGGCCGATTGCGGATACGGTGATGGCGCTGCTCGAGGCGACTCGCGCGCATGCGGGATTCGCGCTGCGGCCCGCGGGGCATCAGGTGCTCGCGAACGTCAACCGTATCGCGGATCTGGCGCGGAACTTCGAATTTTCAGGGGGAATTTCGTTTCGCGGATTCGTCGATGAACTGTCGCGGCAGGCCGATAAGGCGCAATCGTCGGAAGCTCCGGTGTTTGAATATGCGGCCGATGGCGTGCGGCTGATGACGGTCCACAATGCCAAGGGGCTCGAGTTTCCGATCGTGATCCTCGGCGACATTACGGCGAAGCTTTCGCCCAACGATGCCGACCGGTACATCGATACTACGCGGGCGTTGTGCGCGACGCGCTTGCTGCGATGTGCGCCGTGGGAATTGCGTGAGCATGAGAACGAGGAGATCCTGCGCGAGCGGGCCGAGGGAGTTCGCGTTTCTTATGTCGCGGCTACGCGGGCGAAGGATTTGCTGGTGGTGCCGGCGGTTGGCGATGAGCCGTTCAATGGGTGGGTTGGGACGTTGAACGAGGCGTTGTATCCGCCGTATCCGGAATGGCGGAAGCCTACCGAGGACGCGCCTGGCTGCCCGGCGTTTCGGGGTGATGCAACGGTGCTCGATCGGCCGATGCATATGATCAGCGAGATGGAGGGCTCCGTGCGGCCGGGGCTGCATGGGGCGGTGGTGTGGTGGGATCCGTTGGCGCTGAATTTGAAGCCGCCGGATGCGCCGGGGCTGAAGCAGGAGGACATCCTCACGCCCACACAGCCGGCGGCGCGGGAGTCGGAGGCGGCGCATATGCGCTGGCAATTCGAACGCGCGGCTGCGCTCGATCAGGGTGCGGCGCCCACGGTCGAGATCGTGCTGGCGAGTGGCGGCGGCGAGCGTCCTCCGGTCGAGATGGCGGAGCCGCCGCGGGTCGAGAGGATCGCGGGGATTGGCGATCGCCCGTATGGGACGCGGTTCGGGACGCTGGTCCACGCGATTTTGCGGCAGGCGCGGACGGCGGAACAAATCGAGCATTGGGGAATGACAGCGGGGGCGCAGTTGCAAGCGCCTGTGGATGAGATTGCGGCGGCGATCGAGGCGGCGCGGGCGGCCTTCGAGCATCCTTTGTTACTGCGGTCGCGCCTCGCGAAGGAAGTGCATCGCGAGATGCCGGTGACGTTGCGGATCGATGAGCAGAGAGTGTTCGAAGGCATCATCGATCTCGCGTTCGTCGAAGGCGACGGGCGATGGGTGATTGTCGATTTCAAAACCACGCAGGATCTCGATGCGCATCGGGATGAATATGCGCGGCAGCTCGAATGGTACGCATACGCGGTGCGGCAGATCCGCGGCGGCGTGGCGATCGAATCCTGGATCCTCGGACTTTAACTCAACAAACAGGTATCCGCGGGGAGTAGAATAGTCGCACCCCTGAAATCAAGGACTACAAGTGTCCAAGTGTACCGTTCGTTTAGATAAGGAAGGTATTTGACACCATGAAGACTGGTTTCTACTCTTTTAGGCCGGCGCGGATTTTCCTCGCGGCCGCAATTGTTTCGATGGCCGCTCAAGCAGCGACTAATTTCACGCAGACCAACCTCGTCGCCGATGTGGCGGGTGCGGCTGCCAATACAGATCCCAATCTGGTTGGAACGTGGGGGATGTCCAGCTCCCCGACCAGCCCGCTATGGGTTTCAAACACCAGCAATGGAACCAGCACGGTTTATAACACCAATACAGCGGGGCTTGTCACGACGACCGTTGTGAATGTTCCGCCTTCGGCGACGCGTCCGGGATTGTTGGGCTTGCCGACCGGGCAGGTATGGAATGGACTGGCTGGCTTCGCGGTGGCGACGGGTCATAATGCGTCGTTCATTTTCGCGACGCTCGATGGAACCATTTCCGGATTTAGCGGAGCGGTGGGAACTACGGCAGTATTGATGGTTGACAATGGCTCGTCGGGAGCGGCGTATACGGGATTGGCGATTGGATCGAGTGCGATCGGGCCGACGTTATACGCGGCGAATTTCGCGGCTGGCACGATCGATGTTTTCGATAAAACTTTCGCACCCGCGCAGTTGTGGGGCAACTTTACCGATCCGGATTTGCCGCCGGGATTTTCGCCGTCGAACATTCAACGCTACGGCCGGCGCTTGTATGTGACGTATGCGATGTCGAACGGAAGCGGCGGTTTCGTGTCCGGGCCGGGAACGGGTTTGGTGGACGTTTTTAACACGAACGGACAGCTCGAGCAGCGGCTGGTTCCGGGGCATGCATCGATGAACGCTCCGTGGGGTGTTGCGGTGGCGGGGCCGAACTTCGGTGTGTTCAGCTACGCGGTGCTGGTGGCGAATTTCGGCGATGGATCGATCAGTGCGTTCGATGCGAACAACGGGAATTTCCTCGGGACCATGATGGATGGCCAGGGAAACAATATCGCGATCGACGGATTGTGGGGCATCCAATACGGCAACGGCGGCAACGGCGGAGATCCGACGGCGCTGTATTTTGTGGCCGCGCCTTCGTACGGTGCGCATGGGCTGATTGGGACGTTGAAGCCGATGGCGGATTCGAACACGCCGTAGTTGGAGGCTGGGGCAGGCGAGACGTCCACT
>DASXZC010000394.1:0-4016 GCA_036502165.1 Bryobacteraceae bacterium | reverse complement strand
GGTCTTCGATTCGTCCCATGCTGTCACCACGATCCGGTCTTGCCGCCGAACCACCAGATCAGGCCGAGCAGAGCGGTTTCCTGATTGCGCCTGAGCGTGCCCAGCGTGTCGGTTCGGAAGTAGAGCGCGTTTGAAAAGTCGCGGCGGTATTCGAGCTTAGCTTCGAAGCCATCGGCGAACGTGCGGGTTCCGGTGAGCGTGAATTCCTTGAGCGTTTGCGATTGGCCGCTATAGAATCCGGCGCGATCCTGCATGAGTTCGAAGCGGGCGGCGGCGGCGAATTTGGGAGTCAACTGATATTGCAGATAAGCGGCTCCGCCATCGACTCGGTAGGGCGCGCTGTTCGCGGCATTCCGATTGATGGTGTAGTCGCCTTCGAGGGCGCCGCTCCACTTGGAATTCGCTGGCGCCCAGTTCAGGTAGGTGTCGAAGATATGTGTGCGGCCGGCGGGTTCCGGAGACAACATGACCGCGTGCGCCTCTTGGCCGACGTAGTATGTTGCGTTCCACGTTAGAGATTTGGCTGGTTTCAAAATGAGCAGAAAGGCCTGCGATTTGAAGGCATTGAAGTCCTCGCTTTCATTTTCGCCGTTCACGAGCCAGTATTGCGCCGAGATTTTCGAATTGAAATTGTAGTTCGTTCGAAAGCCGAGATGATAATACGGCAGGTAGTTGAACCAGAGTGAGCGTGTGTAGTTCATCTGATCTTTCGTATAGTTCGTTTCGTAGCCGAGGGAGCTGGCGAACTTGCCGAAGTCCGTCTGCAAGCCGGATCCAATGGGGAAGATGTAGGATCCGTAGGCTTGGTAGATCGAGCGATACAGCTCGGGTCGCGGTTCATTCACGGTCGAGCCTTGCAGCGTTTGCGTGGCTTGGCCGAATTGGAGATCGATGCGTGCTCCGAAGCGGCGGCCGGCGTCGACGTCGGGGGCGTGTTCGACCACGATCGTTGCTTGATTGAGGCTGAAGCTGTTGTCCGATTGGTCGAAGCCGCGCAGTTGATTGACGCGGTCGTAGGGTTGATTGAAGTTGTACTCGAAGTATCCATCGACGATCGCGTTTAACGTTGTGCCACGGAAGAAGCCGGTGATTCCGGGTTCCGCGTCTTTTGCGATCACCGCCGCGGGCGGAGCGGGTGCGATGGCGGGTGCGGCCGCCGCCGCGGGGACCAAGGCCGCGAGCTTTGCCTCGACCTCGGCGAGTCTCTTTTCGAGGCCGTCGATTCTGTTCTGCAACTCCCGTTCACGAGGCGTTTCTTGAGCATGCAAAGTGGCGAGTGTCATGAGCAGAATTGGAATTGCAAGACGCATAGATGACCGGATCCTGTCTTTCATGTTCGCCTATACGCCCCATTTATTCCACGCCCGCATCGAGCGCCAGATTCAATTCGAGAACATTCACGCGCGGTTCGCCGAGGAAGCCGAACGTGCGGCCTTCCGTATGCGCTGCGACGAGCGCGCGGACTCGGTTCGCGTCGATGCCGCGAGCTTTTGCCACTCGCACGACTTGTGCTTCAGCCGAGGCGGGACTGATGTGCGGATCGAGTCCGCTGGCGGAGGCCGTCGGGAGATCCGCGGGGATCGGGCCGGTGTAACTGGGATTGGCCTTGCGGAAATCGTCGACGGACGCTTTGACACGATCGGCGAGCTTCTGACTCGTCGGACCGAGGTTCGACCCTCCGGATGCGGTCGCATCGTAGCCGTCATTGCCGGCGGCTGAGGGACGTCCCCAGAAATACTCGGGCTTTGAGAATTTCTGGCCGATCAAGGACGAGCCGACCGTGTGGCCGTTCCGCTGGATCAAACTGCCGTTCGCGGGCGTGGGGAACAGCAGTTGACAGATCCCGGTGACGGCGCCCGGATAGAGCAGCCCAGTGAGGACCGTCAGCAAGAGAGTGGCGCGAAAGGCGGGCATGATTTGCTTGAGCATGTTTGTGTTTCCTTCTATGCGAGCCCGGTGAGTGACAGCAGGCGATCGATGATCCAGATGCCGGGGAATGGCACGAGGATGCCGCCGATGCCGTAGATGAAAATGTTGCGGCGTAATAATTGATCCGCGCTGAGGGGCCGGTATTTGACTCCGCGCAGAGCGAGCGGAACCAGGGCGATGATGATCAACGCGTTGAATATCACCGCCGCGAGCACGGCGCTTTGAGGCGTCCGCAGGCCCATGATGTTCAGTGCGCCGAGGGCAGGATAAGTGGTCATGAACATCGCTGGAATGATCGCGAAATATTTCGCGACATCGTTTGCGATTGAGAACGTAGTGAGGGCTCCGCGAGTGATGAGCAGTTGCTTGCCGATGGCGACGACTTCAATCAGCTTGGTCGGATTGCTGTCGAGATCGACCATGTTGCCGGCCTCTTTCGCGGCCATGGTTCCGGTGTTCATGGCCAGCCCGACATCGGCCTGCGCAAGCGCGGGAGCATCGTTGGTGCCATCGCCGGTCATGGCGACGAGGCGCCCTTCGGCTTGTTCTTTCCGGATGTATTCGAGCTTGTCCTTGGGCGTTGCTTGCGAGAGGAAATCGTCGACTCCGGCCTCTGAGGCGATGGCGGCGGCGGTGAGCGGATTGTCTCCGGTGATCATCACCGAGCGTATGCCCATGGCGCGAAGCTGTCCAATTCGTTCCTTCATTCCGCCCTTCACGATGTCCTTCAAATGGACGATGCCGAGCAGGCGCCCCCCATCGGCGACGGAGAGCGGTGTGCCTCCGGAACGGGAGATTTTGTTGGACATTTCGAGGAATTCGGGCGCGACGCTGCCGCCTTGTTCCTTGACGAACGTGACGATGGCTTCGCAGGAGCCTTTGCGTAGACGGCGGCCGTCGATGTCGACTCCGCTCATGCGTGTGTAGGCGGAGAAGGGAATGAAGTTCGCCTCGTGCGCGGCGACTTCGCGACCGCGGAGATTGTATTTTTCCTTCGCGAGAACCACGATGGAGCGGCCTTCGGGCGTCTCGTCGGCGAGGCTTGAAAGCTGCGCGGCATCGGCGAGCTCGGCGGCGGTGACTCCATCGGCAGCGATGAACTCGACAGCCTGGCGATTGCCCATGGTGATGGTTCCGGTCTTGTCGAGCAGCAGTGTGTTGACGTCTCCGGAGGCTTCGACGGCGCGTCCGCTCATGGCGAGAACGTTGTGCTGCATGACGCGATCCATGCCGGCGATGCCGATGGCGGAGAGGAGTCCGCCGATGGTCGTGGGGATGAGGCAGACAAGCAGCGCGACGAGCACGGCGATCGACGGCGGCGCTCCGGCATGAACGGCGTTGACGCTGTAGACCGCGAAGGGATGCAGTGTGACGACGGCGAGCAAGAAGATGAGGGTGAGGCCGGCGATCAATATGTTGAGCGCGATTTCATTGGGTGTTTTTTGACGCTCGGCGCCTTCGACGAGCGCGATCATGCGGTCGAGGAACGTTTCACCGGGGTTCGAAGTGATCTTGATTTTGATCTGATCCGAGAGGACTTTTGTGCCACCCGTGACGGCGCTGCGATCGCCCCCGGATTCGCGAATGACGGGGGCGCTTTCGCCGGTGATCACGGACTCGTCAACGGTCGCGATGCCGTCGATGACTTCGCCGTCACCTGGGATGGTGTCGCCGGCGTCGCAGACGACGACGTCTCCGGAGCGAAGTTGGCTGGCGGAGGCGACTTCGATCTTGCCTTGTGCGTTGAGCCGCTTAGCGGGCGAATCGGTTTTGGTTTTGCGCAGGGAATCGGCTTGCGCTTTGCCACGAGCTTCCGCCATGGCTTCGGCGAAGTTCGCGAATAACACCGTGAACCAGAGCCAGAGCGCGATCTGCGCTTCGAATCCGAAATACGCAGAGCCGTTGATGGCGTCGCGTATGAGAAGGATGGTGGTGAGCAGCGCTCCGGTTTCGACCACGAAGATGACGGGATTCTTCGAGAGCGTGACGGGATTGAGTTTGCGAAACGACTCGATGAAGGCGCGGCGGACGATCTCAGGATCGAGCAGGGGACGGGCGCGGGAGAGTTTCTTCGGAAGAAGCGAGTC
>DASXZC010000393.1:0-5477 GCA_036502165.1 Bryobacteraceae bacterium | reverse complement strand
AGCCGGATACGTCGCCGTATTGGCTGGCGCATCCGAAAAAGGGATCGCTCTATGGCGTGACTGATCAGACGCTGATCGGCATGGCTGAGAACAAGCCGCTGCTCGAGGCAACGTTCAAATTGGATTTCGATGGACAGGTTATGGAACTCGAGCGGCCCGTCGTCAATCGGTATGTCGATCGGGTGTTGGGCGAGCATGAACGTCCGGTAGTGGTGGTGCCGCCCGCGGGCATTCTGTTGCTCGAGAAGTCGATCGTCGCGACGGATTCGAAGCCGCATGCAGTCGAGGCGGCGGTTACTTCGTACGCGGGCGCGGTGAGTGGATCGGCGACGTTGAAGGTTCCGGCGGGATGGTCGGTCGAGCCGCCATCGCAGGCGTTCTCGCTGTCGGAGACAGGCGAGCAGAAGACTCTGAAATTTGCAGTGAAGCCGCCCGCGGGGCAGTCGTCGGGAACGCTTTCGGCTGTTGCTACTGTTGGTTCGCGTGAGATCGCGGAGAGTGTGGAGACGATCCACTATCCGCACATTCCGATCCAAACGTTGTTTCCGCCGGCGGTCGCGCGTGTTGTGCGCGTCGACTGCAAGACGCTCGCGAAGACAATCGGCTATGTGCCGGGCGCGGGCGATGAGATGGTGCCGTCGTTGAGGCAACTCGGCCTCGATGTCACGATCCTCTCGACCGATGACCTGTCGAGGGGCGATCTATCGAAGTACGATGCAATCGTCACGGGCGTGCGGGCGTGGAATGTGCGCACGGATTTGCGTGCGAATTATGAGCGGCTGCTCGACTACATGAGGGGCGGCGGTACGCTGGTCGTGCAATACAACGTCCTCGAGGGGTTTCCTGGAGGAGCCGGAAATCCTAAGCAATTCGACAAAATCGGGCCGTATCCGATCGAGGTGAGCCGCAATCGCGTCACGGTCGAAGATGCTGAGGTGAAGCTGCCGCATCCGGAGAATCCGCTGTTGCACTCGCCGAACGAGATTGTTCCGGCGGACTTCGATGGATGGGTGCAGGAGCGCGGGCTGTACTTCGCATCGAAGTGGGATTCGCACTATACCCCACTGTTCGAAACCCACGATCCGGGTGAGAAGCCGCAGGAGGGTGGGACGCTCGTGACCAAGTACGGCAAGGGTGCGTACGTGTTCACGCCGATGTCGTGGTTCCGCCAATTGCCCGCGGGCGTGCCTGGTGCGTTCCGCATTTTCGCGAATCTGTTGAGTGCCGGCAAGGTCCTATAAACGGGATGGCCGATCACAATGATGATGAACAGCCGCCGCCTTTTCTAGGCACCTGGAAGCGCGTTTATACGTTCGTCATCTGTTACCTGGTTGTCCTGATCGCACTGTTCGCGTGGTTCACGCGGAGCTATGCTCCATGAGGCCCCTCGACTGGGTGGTGCTGATTACATGGCTGGTCGCGCTGGTTTCCTATGGCATGTATCGCGGGCGCAAATCGGGAACGATGAATCAGTTCCTGCTCGCGGGGCGCTCGATGCCGTGGTATGCGATGGGCCTGTCGATCATGGCGACCCAGGCTTCGGCGATCACTTTCATTTCGACCACTGCGCAAGCGTATGTCGACGGCATGCGGTTCGTGCAGTTCTATTTTGGATTGCCGCTCGCGATGGTGATTCTGTCGGCGACGGCGGTGCCGATCTTCACTCGCGCGAAGGTGTACACGGCGTATGAATATCTCGAGCAGCGGTTCGACGTACGCACGCGCGCGCTGGTCACGGGAATATTTTTGCTGCAGCGCGGACTGGGCGCGGGGTTGTCGCTGTATGCTCCGTCGGTGGTGTTGAGCGTCGTACTCGGATGGCCGGATCGCGCGACGACGATGCTGATGGGCGTGCTGGTCGTGTTGTATACGACGACGGGCGGCATCAAGGCGTTGACGTGGGCGGACGTGCAACAGATGGCGGTGATCCTCATTTCGCTGTGCCTTTCGCTTATTGTCGCGATCACGCTGATGCCTCCGGATATTACGTTTGGGAAGGCGTTGACGCTCGCGGGAGTCGCGGGACGCTTGAATCCCGTGACGTTTCATTTCGATCCGAATGATCGCTACAACATTTGGAGCGGACTCATCGGAGGCATGTTCCTGGCGCTCGCATATTTCGGAACGGATCAGTCGCAAGTGCAGCGTTATTTGAGCGGACGTTCGATCAACGAGAGCCGGTTGAGCCTGCTGTTTAATGCGATGGCGAAGATCCCGATGCAGTTTTTCATTCTGTTCATCGGGACGATGGTGTTCGTGCTGTTCTTGTTCGAACGTCCTCCGCTGGTGTTCCAACCGGTCGAGGCGAAGAGGATCGAAACGAAGGCTGGATACGGGGCGATTGAGGCGCGCTACAACGCGGCATTCGAACGGCGGTCGAACGCGGCGCATCGCATCGCGGCGGGAGATGCATCAGCAACGGCGGATTTCCGCGCGGCTCAGAATGACTTCGAAGGCGCGCGTGATCAGGCGTTGAGTCTCGCGGGATCGAAGGACGCGAACTACATTTTTCTGCACTTCGTCACGCACTTTCTGCCGGTCGGATTGGTGGGGCTCGTCGTCGGAGTGATCTTCACGGCGGCGATGTCGTCGACGTCAGGTGAGATCAATTCGCTTGCGACGGTGAGCGTGATCGACATCTACAAACGCTATATCAAGAAGGACGGAACCGATCGGCATTATCTGTTCGCGTCGCGCGGACTCACGTGTTTCTGGGGTTTGTACGCGATCGGCTTCGCGAGTTTCGGCGGCGGATTCGGGCCGTTGATCGAGGCCGTGAATCTCATCGGATCGCTGTTCTACGGCGGGATGCTGGGCGTGTTTGTGCTGGCGTTCTTCTTCAAGCGCGTCGATTCGAGTGGCGCGTTTTACGGCGTGCTGGTTGGTGAAGTGGCGATCTTCTCGTGTTTCTTCTTCACGAGGATCGCGTTCCTCTGGTACAACGTCATCGGATGCGCGGTGGTGATCGCGACGGGGTTGACGTTGTCGTATCTGCGTCCGCGGCCGAAGCGCGCGCTGCTATCGTGACAAGAGAATTTACCGATGCTTGGCCGGCGTTTGTTCCTTTCTCAACTGCTCTCGAGCGCGGCGTTCGCGCAAGGCGTGGCGTCGCGCAATGTCAGGCCGCAGCCGCGTGGGAAACCGTCGGGGATTCCTTTCCATTCGCGGCTCGTTGATGTCGCGGCGTCCGCGGGACTCACCAAGTCCAATGTTTACGGGCCTACGGATCATAAGGACTACATCCTCGAGACGATCGGCTGCGGCTGTGCGTTTATCGACTACGACAACGATGGATGGGTCGATCTGTTTCTACTGAACGGCACGCGCTTCCACGATCCACCGGTGGGAACGACGAACCGGCTTTATAAAAACAACCGGGATGGCACGTTCACGGATGTGACAGAAAAGGCCGGATTGTTTCAAACAGGATGGGCATGTTCTGTTGCAACGGGCGACTTCAACAACGACGGCTTCGAGGATCTTTTCATCACGCGTTACGGCGGCTTCACTTTGTACCGCAACAATGGGGACGGTACGTTCACGGATCTGACGAAGCAATGCGGGCTCGTGGCTGATCCGGGGAAATGGTATTCGGGATGTTCGTTCCTCGACTACAATCGCGACGGGCATCTCGATCTGTTCGTCGCCACGTATCTGAAGTTCGATCACGCGACCGTGCCGAAGCCTGGCCAGACGGCGAATTGCACATGGAAAGGGCTGCCGGTCAACTGCGGGCCCAAGGGATTGCCGCAGGGGACGTTCACGCTCTATCGCAACGATGGGCACGGAGTTTATTCGGATGTGAGCGAGGCGGCGGGGATCAAGAAATCATTCACGGGCTATGGGCTCACTGTCGTCTCGGCGGACTTCGATGAAGATGGCTGGCCGGATATTTTCTGCGCGTGCGACTCGACGCCGAGCCTGCTGTTCCTCAACAATCACGACGGCACGTTTCGCGAGGACGGCGTTGCACGCGGGGCGGCGCTGAACGAAGACGGGATGGAGCAGGCGGGCATGGGCGTCGGCGTCGGCGACCCCGGATTGACTGGGCATTTGGACATTTTCAAGACGCACTTCGCGGATGACACGAGCATCCTTTATCGCAACGATGGCAAGGGGAATTTCGACGATTTGACGGTGCGGTCCGGGCTTGGTGTCGAGACGCGATTCATCGGGTGGGGCGCGGGCATCGTCGATCTCGACAATGATGGTTTGCCCGATTTGTTTCTCGTCACGGGCAACGTGTATCCGGAGATCGAGAAGCTGCTGCCGGGATATCCGGCGAAGACTCCGCGAGTGGTGTTCCGCAATTTAGGGAATGGAAAATTTGAAGAATTGATTGACGAGGCGGGGCCGGGAGTGGCGGCTCCGCATATTGGACGCGGGTGTGCGTTTGGTGATTTCGACAATGACGGTGATGTCGATATCCTGATCATCAACCTGAACGAGCCGCCGTCGCTGTTGCGCAACGATGTCTCGGGAGCCGGTAATCATTGGCTGAAAGTGCGGCTGATCGGTGTGAAGTCGAACAAGAGCGCCATCGGAGCGCGCGTGATTTGCGAGTATAGCGGCAAGCGGCAGGCGCAGGAAGTGTTGAGCCAGTCGAGCTTCTTTTCGGCGAACGACCGGCGGCTGCACTTTGGGTTGGGAGCGGCGAAGACAGCGGATCTCGAGATCCGGTGGCCATCGGGGTTGAAGCAGATCCGCAAGGCGGTGGCCGCGGATCAACTGGTTACAATCACGGAAGGCATCTGATGATCTCAAACATCTTCTGGGGTGTGGTGGCGCTTGACGTCGTCACGATGATTGCCGCCGCGCTTCTGATCTCGCGGCAATCGGCGGGGCCGGAAGGGCCTGTGGGCGCGTGGCTGTTATTCATTCCTCCGCTGTTCGTAATCGGAGTCGTGGCCGCGGTGTTGCTGACGAAGACCAACACGGCGCGAATTGTTGGGATTTGCCTGCTCGGATTTCCGTGGATCCTGGCGGTGACCGGTCCGCTCTACAAGGCATTCCTCGACTACCAGGTGAATCGATTTGATACGGGAGACGCCGATTTTTCGGGCGTTATGCGTGAGATCGCCTATGCGATCCGGGCGCGAGACGTGGCAAGAGTGAGAAGCCTCATTCCGCAGGCGGGCGACCTGAATCCCAAGCACAACGAGAATACGATTCTGCTTTTTGCGTTGAGCAACGCGGAGGATCCGAAGGATATGAATTTGCCGCCGCCGGCTGCTTCGGTCGAGATCGTGCAGGCGCTGCTCGACGCGCATGCGGATCCGAATCTACGGCGCGATCACTACTGGCCGCTGCAAGCGGCGATGAGCCGCGGGCCGGAGTTGACGCTCATGTTGCTGAAGGCGGGCGCCAATCCGAATACGCTTGATGAATCGAATCGGCCTTTGTGGTGGGGGATTCTGTCGAACGACAATGACCGCGGCATCGAGACGCTGCGGATCCTTCTCGACCATGGCGCCGAT
>DASXZC010000392.1:0-4204 GCA_036502165.1 Bryobacteraceae bacterium | reverse complement strand
CTTGAGGCGGCAATAGCCCGTCACGCCTTCGCCCAGTTCCACCTTGGCGCTGGTCGCGTGGACTTCCACCAGACGTCCGCTCACCGTGTCGCCAACCTTGTGCTCAGCGATGTAGTGATCGGCCTGCGTGGGCTCGAGTTGCTTCATCCCGAGACGGACGCGGCGGCGTTCCTTGTCGAGGTCGATGACTTGCGCCTTGACTACTTCGCCTTGCTTTAAAACTTCGTTCGGATGATTGAGACGCTTCTCGCGGCTGATGTCGCCGATGTGGATCATCCCCTCGATGCCGTCGCCGAGATCGACAAATGCGCCGAATTTCGCGAGATTCGTGATCGGCGCTTCGACCGTGGTGCCGATCGGATACTTCTTCTGCGCCTCTTCCCAAGGATCGCCGAGTGCCTGCTTGAGGCCGAGACCGATGCGATGTTCCGCGGCGTTCACTTGCAGGACGACTGCCTCAACCTGCTCGCCGACTTTCAAAATGTCGCTGGGCTTGCGGACCTTCTTCGACCACGACATTTCGGATTGATGAATCAGTCCATCGACACCGGGGGCGAGTTCGATGAAGGCTCCGAAATCGGTGAGGCGTGCGACCGTGCCTTTGACCTTGTCGCCGGATTTGAACTGCTCGGCGGCAAGAGTCCACGGGTCTGGCATCAATTGCTTCATGCCGAGCGAGATCTTGTGCTTCTCGAGGTTGATCTTGAGGATCTTGACCTTGACGCGATCGCCAACGCTGACTACGTCGCCGGGCTTGGCCGTGCGATTCCAGCTCATGTCGCTGACGTGCACGAGTCCATCGAAGCCGCCGATGTCGACGAAGGCGCCGAACTCGGTGAGGGAACGAACCGTGCCCTCGCGAACTTCGCCTTCCTTCAAATGTCCGAAGGCTTCTTCACGGGCTTTCGATGCCGCTTCCTCAATAACGATGCGGCGATCGACGACGACGTCTTCCTTTTCCGTGTCGAGCTTGGTGATGCGGCACTGGATTTCCTGCCCGATCAACTTCTCCATTTCAGGAACGTCTTTGGCTCCGCTGCGCGATGCGGGCATGAAGGCGCGGACGCCGATGTCGACGCGCAGGCCGCCCTTGATGGATTCGACGACAGTTCCGGCAATGGTCGCCTTCGACTCGAAGGCTTGGATGAGAGACGTCCAATCCTTGGGCCGTTCGACGCGCACGGTAGAAAGTTCGTAGTAACCCTCGTCATTCGTACCGGTGATCACGACGGTGATCTTGTCGCCTTTTTTGACGGTCGACACTCCCGCTTCGCGGAGCTTCTGGTAGGGCACTATGCCTTCCATCTTGCGTCCGACGTCGAGCACCACGGTCTCGGGGTTGACGCTGACGACGGTGCCTTCCACCGTCTGCGCGCCTCCTCTTTCAGATCGGTGCTCTTGCTCGAATTGCGAAAGTATGTCGCCGAAAGAGGATTCCTGGGCGGACACAGGCTCGGCCTCAACCGGAATTGCTGGGGGTTTCAGATCACTCATGGAATGCGGTTTAAACGCTAAAAGATACGCGTGACGTTTCTCTATTCTGGCACAAAACAGGTCAGGAGGTAAGATCCATCCTACGCCTGACGGCACGTTAGGATGGTTGCGTGACACCTGACGTTCTCATTGCGGGCGGGGGCATCATCGGATGCTCGATAGCGTGGCGTCTCGCGCAGCGAGGTTTGAAGGTAACGGTCGTCGACTCCGGGCGCATTGGACACGAGGCTAGCCGCGCGGGTGCGGGAATGCTGGCTCCGGGAGGAGAAGCGGGTCCGGAATCGCCATGGGCGCGGCGGATGGTCGAGAGCGCGGCGATGTATCCGGCGTTTGTTGAAGAACTGCAAGACGCTACCGGATTAACGATCGAGTTCCAAGTCTGCGGTGCGTACGAGTACGGCCTGGACGCTGAGGACTGGGCACGTGTGCTTGCACGCGCGGAGAAGCAACGGGCGTTGGGGATCGAGTCGTCGGTTGAGGGCGAGCGCTTGTATTTTCCGAAAGACGGGCAGGTGAAGTCGAGCGATGTCGTGCACGCATTGGTCGAAGCATCAGGCAAACTTGGGGTCGAGTTCCTCGAGCACACGCCTGTGCTGTCGATCGAAGCAACGGGAGTCGTGACTGATAAAGGATTGATGGAAGCGGGCACGATCGTCGTCGCCGCTGGTGCATGGGCCGGGCAACTCGGCGATGATCTGCCGCGAACATTTCCGGTGAAGGGCCATCTGATTGGATATCAGATGGCGAGATCGCTGCCGCACATTGAGCGGCGCGGGCATCATTACGTCCTGCAGCGACGGTGCGGATTCACGATCGCGGGCTCGACCAGCGAGACGGTTGGATTCGATCGAACCATCGACCTTGAACAAGTCGCGCGGCTGCATGAAGAGACGAAGCGAATGATTCCGGGATTGCCGGATGAATGGGAGTCCGCGTGGATTGGATTTCGTCCGGCCGTCGATGGTGAGCCGCGCGTCGAGCGTTGGCGCGATTCGAATGTGTGGCTGGCGTATGGTCACTTCCGGAATGGGATCCTGCTTGCGCCATTGACGGCGAAGATGATTGCGGATGGGATCTATAGTGTTCGCAGGTAGGCGAGTAGCGCGGTGGCGTCCTGCGTGCTCAGATTCAGGCCGTATTCATGGCCTTTTACTGCGCGTTGGGGTCCGCTGAGGCCGCCGAAGCCGGTCGTGAAGAAGTCCTTGCGTAAGCGATCGGTGCCGAGCCACTGCCCTATATCGCCGACGCTGCCGTCGTGATTGAACAGCGTTCGATACCACAATCCGGCTAGCGGCGGAACGCGATAATATCCGGTGCCGCGGCGCGTGTCGAGCGCGAGGCCGGGATCCGTTCCGATGTCTTGCGGAATGATGTCATACAACTTCAGATGCGCTGCGGGAACATGAAATCCTGGGGCGGGCATCAGCTTGTTACCTCCGAAGTTCGGGCCGGAATGGCACGTCGCACAGCCTTCGCGCTCGAATACGGCGCGGCCCTTTTTCGTGAACGAATTCGCTTTCTCGTGATTCTTCGGCGGCTTCAATGAATAGAGGAACTGCGCGAGCGCGTAGATCTGTTCATCGCTCAGGCGCGGACCGATGTCGCCGGAATCGGGCGGCGTCCAATCGCCGAAGGACGTGAGGGCATCGCCGGATTGATGCAGTGCGATGAAGCGCATCAGATCGTCGATGCTGCGCTGCTGAACGAGTCCGGTGGCGCCGAGGTACTTGCGATCCGCGATGCCGATGAGATCCGGCACTTTCACGGGAGCCCACGGCGCTGCGCGATCGATCGACATCACTCCGCCGGCGTGGCCATCGAGGAGGATCGCCATCTGTTGATGATCGAATCCTGACAAGTGATCGAAGATCTCGCCGTGCGGCGACCACGGCGTGAAGTACATGCGCCGCAGCAATTGACGATTTTGTTCGACCATCGCGGGCGAGCGGCCGGACTTGCGAATGTCCTCGGCGAGCGCGGCATCATACGTGAACTGCCCAGCGATTCCATCGAGCGTGACGCCGCTATCCATCACGCGGGAGTGACACATCGAGCAGGCGTTCACGCCGATCTCGAGCTTGCCGCGGATGCGGAGCACATAGCGGATGCCGGGCACTGCACCATCGCCGCCGACGACGGGTTTTACTTTCTCCCACCATTCGCGCGTGTGAACGTACGGATTGTTGACGTCGATTTCGCCAATGCCGATCCGGCCGATGCGCGTGGGCGCTTCGAATAACGCTTCACCCGCGCGGATCCACTCGGCTTGCGTTTGCGGAAGCTTCGCCGGATCCCATTCGAGTTCGGGAGTGAGGGATTGCAGGAACGCGAGGTAGTTCTCTGGCTCGCGGCCGGGGCTGTAGACGGGCTGCGATTTATAAACGACCGCGACGGGGATTTTGTAATAGCGCTCTGAGGAGGCGTGCTTCGCCGAGTATTCAGGATGGGCAAGCGGCAGCTCCAGGTGCGAGAGCTCCTTCTCGTCCCAAACGCGCGGCACTTGCGCGACGGCCAGGCTGGCAAGAGCGATCGCGATCGAACAGATCCGCATCATACGTTAGAGCCAGTTCGGAAAGAGATTCGATTTCGCGCGGCGCGAGGCGTCGATGAGATCCGCGACACGCTGGCGGCGCAATAGTAGACGCTCGAGCAATTGATCGAGAGCGTCGCCATCGTTGTCGAGCCATTCGAGAGGAATCCGCTTGCGGGC
>DASXZC010000391.1:0-11520 GCA_036502165.1 Bryobacteraceae bacterium | reverse complement strand
CGGAAGGCCGAGGAAGAAGCGAAGCGGAAGGCCGAGGAAGAAGCGAAGCGGAAGGCCGAGGAAGAAGCCAAGCGGAAGGCAGACGAAGAAGCCAAGCGGAAGGCCGACGAAGAAGCGAAGCGGAAGGCCGACGAAGAAGCGAAGCGCAGGGTCGAGGAAGAAGCGAAACGTCAGGCTGAGGAAGTAGCCAAACGCAAGGCCGACGCAGAAGCGAAACGCAAGGCCGAGGAAGAAGCCAAGCGGAAGGCTGAGGAAGAGGCGAAGCGCAAGGCCGAAGAAGAAGCGAAGCACAAGGCCGAAGAAGAAGCGAAGCGCAAGGCCGAAGAAGAAGCGAAGCGCAAGGCAGACGAAGAAGCAAAGCGCAAGGCAGACGAAGAAGCAAAGCGCAGGGCCGAGGAAGAAGCGAAACGTCAGGCTGAGGAGGTAGCCAAACGCAAGGCCGAGGAAGAAGCCAAGCGCAAGGCTGAGGAAGAAGCCAAGCGCAAGGCTGAGGAAGAAGCGAAGCGCAAGGCCGACGAAGAAGCGAAGCGCAAGGCAGAGGAAGAAGCGAAGCGCAAGGCCGAGGAAGAAGCGAAGCGGAAGGCCGAGGAAGAAGCGAAGCGCAAGGCCGACGAAGAGGCGAAGCGGAAGGCTGAGGAAGAAGCCAAGCGGAAGGCTGAGGAACAGGCGAAGCGCAAGGCAGACGAAGAAGCAAAGCGCAAGGCAGACGAAGAAGCAAAGCGCAAGGCAGACGAAGAAGCAAAGCGCAAGGCAGACGAAGAAGCAAAGCGCAAGGCAGACGAAGAAGCCAAGCGCCAGGCTGAGGAAGAAGCCAAGCGCCAAGCAGAAGTAGAAGCCAAGCGGAAGGCCCAGGAAGAAGCGACGCGCAAGGCCGAGGAAGAAGCCAAGCGCAAAGCAGACGAAGAAGCCAAGCGCAAAGCAGACGAACTAGCGAAGCGTCAGGGTGAGGAAGAAACCAAGCGGAAGGCTGAGGAAGAAGCAAAGCGCAAAGCCGACGAAGACGCGAAGCGAAAGGCCGAAGCAGAATCCAAGCGCAAGGCCGAAGAAGAAGCCAAACGGAAGGCCGAAGAAGAAGAAGCGAAGCGCAAGGCCGACGAAGAGGCAGAAGCGCTCCGCAAAGCCGCCGCCGCGGAACAAGCTCGCCAACGTAAACTCGCCGAGGACGTCGTCCGCCGCGCCGCGGATGAAGCTCGCCGCCGCGCCGCTCAGGAAGCTGCCGCTGCCGCCGCCGAACAGGATGCCGCACGCCGATCCGAGGACGCTGCTCGTAAGCTCGCCGAAGAAGCTCGCAAGAGCGCCGAAAAAGCTCGCCTGCAAGCCGAGGACTCCCTCCGCCGGTCTGAAGCCGAAGCCAAACAGCGCACCGAAGACGCACGCGTCGCTCAGGAAGAATCGCGCCGCAAGGCCGCCGAAGTGCAGCGCGGATACCATCTCGTCGTCACGCGCCAGGCAGTCACGACCACCACTGAGGGCGGAGGCGAACAGGATCTCGACCGCACGTTCAATGACCTCTTCGTCGACCCCGGCGCGGAACCTCCGCCGCCTCCCTCGGGACCCGCGCGATCGACGGATCCAACCAAGACATTGCAGGTGCTGAGTCCGATCATCGAAAGTCCGACTCCTCCGTTCCAGCGCCTTGTGTTTCTCCCTAACGCAGTGCCGCGGCCGCTCGTGTCAAAACTCGCAGGACGCTATCGCTCCGCGCCGCCGGAGTTCCGGCCATCGCTTCCCGTGCTGCCTCCCCAACTCCGGCAATATGCGGAAGCGCAGATCGTCCCGTCGGCGTTCCACACGACTCGGCAGCCGGGCGGCAAACGCCACCAGCTCCTCATGACCGGGCTCGCCACGTTCATCATGGTCTGCATCGGCTACGAAATCGTCAATCACATGACGGCATCGAAGGATGCACCTGCCATTTCACCGGCTCGCGCGGCCGCCGCCGAGCCGTCGGTGGCGACTCCGCCCGCGGCCGCTCCGCAAGCCAGCGGCCCGATCTCGAAGCACGTCGTGGAACTCACCGGATTCCGCGTGCGCCCCGACCGTAACACCGGGAAGACGATTGTTCAATACGTGGTCATCAACCACTCCGATGGCGAACTGCACGGGCTCACCGCTCATGTAGTTTTACGCCTGAGTAGCGCGGCCGCGACCGCCGCTCCGCTCGCGAATTTCTCGGTGCACCTGCCGTCGATCGGAGGCGAGGAATCGAAGGATTTGACGACGTTCGTCGAGACGCCCGTTGCCGCAAAAAGCTCGCCGGATTGGACCGACCTCCGCGCCGAAGTTCGCATCGAGCAATAGCGATCCGGTACCCTGGAACGAGTGGAAGAAGAAGCACTCGGCAAAGCCTACGACGGGCGGCTCATGCGCAGGCTGCTCGCCTACATGAAGCCCTATTGGCGCACGGTGGCCGTGTCGATCGTACTGCTTTTCTTTCAATCTCTCCTTCAAATCGCCGGGCCGCTGATTACCAAAACCGCCATCGACCGCTACCTCGTTCCCGCGGCCAACGCATCCAATCCATCCACTTGGTTCAGCGCTGACGCCTTGACGGGATTGTTGCAGCTTTCGCTCCTCTATCTCGCGACCGTCGTCTTCGCATTCTTCTGCGACTTCGGCCAGACGTATCTGATGCAGCGCACCGGCCAGTACGCCATGTTCGACCTGCGTCGCGACCTGATGGCGAAGCTGCAGGAACTCGACATCGTCTACTTCGACCGCAATCCCGTCGGGCGCCTGATCACTCGCGTCACGACTGACGTCGACGTGCTGAACGAGCTGTTCGCCTCCGGCCTCGTGACCATCGTCGGCGACCTCTTCATGCTGACGTTCGTGATCGCCACGATGTTCGATCTGAGCCCCGGCATGACCGGATGGATGCTCGCGGTCATGCCGCTGGTCGTATTGACGACGCAGATTTTCCGGCGCTCGGTCTCGGTCAGCTATCGCCGCACGCGAATCGCAGTCGCAAAAATCAATGCCTACATGCAGGAACACGTCACAGGGATGAGCGTCCTGCAACTGTTCAACCGCGAGCAGCGCAGCCGCGACGAATTCGACGAGGTCAATGCCGAGCATATGCACGCCTTCAAGGACTCGATCACGGCCTATGGATGGTTTTATCCGGTGGTCGAATTCCTCGGGATGCTCGCGCTCGCGCTACTGCTCGCCTACGGCGGATATCGCGTGCACTCGCATGCGCTCTCACTCGGAGTGCTGGTCGCGTTCTTCCAATACGGAATGCGATTCTTCCGCCCGATCCAGGATTTGAGCGAGAAATACAACATCCTGCAATCGGCCATGGCCGCCAGCGAGCGCGTCTTCAAGCTGCTCGATACCGACGCCAAAATCCACAATCCCGCCGAGCCAAAGCCGTTTCCCTCGCGCGCGGCTGCGATCGAATTCGATCATGTCTGGTTCGCCTACGTCAATGAGGATTGGGTGCTCCGCGACGTCAGCTTCCGCATCGAGCCAGGGGAAACGATCGCCGTCGTCGGCCACACCGGCGCGGGCAAAACGACGCTCACGAACCTGCTGCTGCGGTTCTACGACATTCAAAAAGGATCGATCCGCATTGGCGGAATCGATCTCCGCGAGTTCGCGCTCGACGACCTGCGCCGCCAGTTTTCGATCGTCCTGCAGGATCCCTATCTGTTCACCGGCACGATCGCCGGCAACATCCGCCTCGGCACCGAAGGCATCACCGACGTTCAAATCGAGGATGCCGCCCGCCAGGTCAACCTCGCCGAATTTGTGTCGACGCTGCCCGACCGCTATCAACAGAGCGTCCGTGAACGCGGCGGCGAATATTCGACCGGGCAAAAGCAGTTGATCAGCTTCGCCCGCGCCCTCGCGCACGATCCGCGATTTTTGATTTTGGATGAGGCGACCTCGAGCGTCGACACCGATACCGAGCTGAAGATCCGCGCCGCGCTCGAAGCACTGGTGACCGGCCGCACATCCATCGTGATCGCGCACCGCCTGTCGACGATCCAACGCGCAAGCCGCATCTTCGTCATGCACAAAGGACAATTGCGCGAGAGCGGCACGCATCAGGAGCTGGTCGCCGCGCGCGGCATTTACTGGAAGTTGTACCAGTTGCAATATAAAGATCAGGAAACCGACCAGGAAGTCGCGAACTGACCGCATTCATTTGAATTCGGCCCGCGAACCAAATACGAATGTTATAGAGTGAGGGGCATGTTGTTACGCTGTGCTCTCACTGCGTTTCTGGCGGGGTTGGCTGCCCTTGCTCAGACTAGTTACTATCTTCCAGAAGTGATCGACGGACCGGTTGCCGGCGGCGCCACGGCGCGAACCGCAATTCTGCTGGTCAATTCGGGCTCCGTCGACGCTTCCACCACACTCCAATTTACAGGCGACGCGGCCGCTTTGGCAGGTGCCGTGACCGTCACGGCGGGCACCTCGATCGTGCTTCGCTCGGATGGATCCGGCCTCGGCGCGGGAGGCTCGGCCATCATCAGTTCCACGGCTCCGCTGGTGGTTACTGAAGTGGTCACGCTATACAACAATTCCGGAAATATTCTGACTGAATCGGCCGCTGCGGATGCGAGCGTTGTCAGCTCATTCATCGTTCCCGTCGATACCACGGGCGCGCTGGATACAGGGACAGCTCTGTACAATCCGGGATTGGCTCCGGCCAGCATCACGTTTCAATTAGTCGATCCAACAGGCGCGCCGGTCGAGCAGGCAACCGCGGTTCTGGCCGCGGGCGCATCGGTCGCGCGCTGGATCATCGCCGACCTCTACACCGACATCGCCAGCGGATTTCAAGGCACGCTCGTCGTGTCGAGCACCAGTCCGCTGCGCGCGATGGCACTCCGCCAGAACGGCTCGGCGCCGTCGCTGACGCTGCTGCCGGTCACCGCTGCATCGTCGTCGCGGACGCGGTACTTCGTCCCGCAAGTGGCGAACGGTGCGTTCGGCGCAGTCACCGTGCAGTCGTCATTTTTGATTTACAACCTCTCCTCCATTCCTGCGAATGTGAGCCTGACGCTTGCGCACGACGACGGCTCGCCATTTACGGTCAATATTCCAGCGACGGGCCTCGCCGCGAGCAACTCTTTCACCATGCCGCTCGCGCCCGGAGCTTCGACTATTCTCGAGACCGATGGACAGGGCACGTCGGCCTCGGGGAGCGCAATGGTCACAGCCGATCAACCGATCGGAATTGCAGTCGTAGTTACGCGATCGAGCAGCACCGGAACATTTCTCACTGAGAACGTCGCGACTACGACGTCCGGATGGCAGCTCTGGACGGCGCCCGTCGAGATCACGGGCAGCCTCGATAACGTCGTGGCGATGTTCAATCCAGGATCCCAGCCGGTCACTGTAACCGCCTCGCTCTTCGATCCCACAGGAGCGCCGATCAACACGGCGTCCGTCCCCCCGATCGCGCCGGGCGGGCGCGCCGCGATATCGCTCACCCAGCTCTTCGGACTCGCCGGCCCATTCACGGGGACGGTCACATTGGCGACTCCGCTGCTCACACCCGGCGTCGTCGCGGCACTCCTGCGACAGGATCTGAATTCCGATCGATTCGCCTCTCAGCCGATGGCGATTCAACCAATCCCGGCGCAGCCGTTGACGATCACCACGCAGCTCGATTCCGCCCACGCCGCGACGGCGATCATTTCGGCTGTGAACGGCGGAACCCTTACTGCCACAGGCGCCGACAACAACTCGTACACGTTGACCATCCCGCCCAACGCGCTGACGAATGACCTGGCCATCACGATCACGCCGCTCAGCGCCTCTTCCGGACTTCCCATTTCCGGCGGCGTTCTCTCCGCCGGCGTCCAGTTCGCGCCGGAAGGGCTCGCGCTGATTCAGCCGGCGACACTCGTGATCACTCCCGCCTCGCCGTTGCCGTCAGGATCGTTGATCGTCCCCGTCGGATGGACCGGCGCAGGCGACGACGCGACGCTCGCACCAGTCGTCGTAGATCCGAGCCAGGTGGCCATCTCGATCATGCACTTCAGCGGCGCCGGCATTGGCGGCGGAGCCGGCATCAGTCCCGGCGACGCGGGCGCGATCGCCAACGGATATGGCAACGAAGCCGACGTCTACCAGAATCAGATTTCCCAGATCCTCAACGACGAACGTCAGAGCGAGGCAGACGGAACGCCCGGCGATCCCGACTGGCAGGAGGAAGTGCAGAACCTCTTGCAGCAGTATTACGAGCAGGTGATCGATCCGCTGCTGCAGATCGCAATCGAGTCGGGCGATCCCACCCTGTTGAATTGCGCGATTCAGAAGGCCGTGAACTGGGAGAAGCAGCGCGAACTGGCCGGCACCGGCAGCACGATCCAGGATTCCCCGGCGTATCCAAATATTCTGAAAGCGGCGCAAGCCGTGGTGAATCTGATGAAGCAGCGCTGCGACCAGAAGGATCCGACCGCGGCGCCCCTGCTGATCTCGGCCTGGCGCAGCTATGCTTTGCTATCGAACGACACGAGCGGGCAGTCGGATATCGTCGACGAGATCCAGAAGTGCGCACCGACGTACGAGTTGGATTTCGACTCCGCGATCTCCGGCGGCGGTCCGGCAAATGGCACTTTTAATGCCGTCGTGACAGCCAAGGTGTCATTGACGCTTGGGCTTTCGGCCAATCCAGCGACGCCGAATCTGATGATCGGCGGCGGTAGCGGACAACTCAGCTACACAGCCTTTTCCGCTTCACCCGCCCTCCCGCTGGCGCCATGCACGCAGTCCGGATCGCCGGCGACCGGATCGACATTCAATGTCTATCAGACCGAGGGTCCGCTGGTTTCCGGAATCTATTACGACGTCAACCTCACCACCGGCGCGAATCAGTCCGGAGTCGGCGCCGATGGAAAGTCATCGTTCTGCCAGAGCGTGCCGCCGCAAGCGACTCCGATTGCGGTGAACATGTTGATCGACCCCGGCATGCCGACGGATGGAATCGAGGTGAGCTGCTCGGCTGGTAGTGAGACGTTGCTCACGAATTTCTGGGTCTCGAAATTCGAACTGTTCCACCAGATGGAGATTATCTCACCCGGCTTCAACATCCAGAACTGGCAAATCGCCGGCGGGGACGTGTACGCGGAAAAAGACTACAGCAACACGATGCCCGCCGTAAACGCCAGCTTCACCGAAAGCACGACTCTCGTGTTAAAACACGTCACCGCCCCACCGCAGAACTGAGGCGGCAAGACTATTCGAGGACGACGGTCCGCAGATACGGCTTCAACGTCTTGAAGCCCTGCGGATACTTCGCGCGCGCCTGCTCGTCCGACACCGAAGAGGGAATGATGACTTCACCGCCCGGCTCCCAATTTCCAGGCGTCGCGACCTGATGCGACACCGTCAACTGCAGCGATTCGAGCGCCCGCAGGATCTCATTGAAGTTCCGCCCGGTGCTCATCGGATACGCGAGCAGCAGCTTGATCCGCTTGTCGGGGCCGATGATGTACACGGTTCGTACGGTCGCATTCTGCGCGGGCGTACGGCCATCCGACGAAGTGCCGCTATCCGCCGGCAGCATGTCGTACAACTTCGCAACCGCCAATTCGGTGTCCCCGATCATCGGGTAATTCACGGCCGCGCCCTGCGTCTCTTCGATGTCCGCCGCCCAGCGGCTGTGGTTCTCGACCGGATCAACGCTCAAGCCGATCACCTTCGCGTTGCGCGCCGCGAACTGCGGCTCGAGCTTCGCCAGCACGCCGAGTTCGGTCGTACAAACTGGCGTAAAATCCTTCGGATGCGAGAACAGAACGGCCCACTTGTCTCCGATCCATTCATGAAACCGGATCCGGCCTTGTGTTGTTTCGGCTTCAAAATCCGGTGCGATGTCATTAATACGTACGCTCATGTTTTTCCTTTCACCGCGAGGACGCACTGACGTTTTCCGCCAGCAGCTTCTCGATCGTCTTCCTGAATTCGGCCTGCGTCCGTATACCCTCTTCGCCGGTCGCCTTGCTCGCGTACCCGGCGTGCGATCCGCGCACCAATCCGTCGCGTCCGATGAAAAATGTCGCAGGGAATGTATTCAAATTCACAGCCTGCGGCAGTTTCTCGTTGAGTTGCGAAGGCTCGCCCGCCACCAGCACCGTGTATCCGATTCCATAGTTGCGGACGAACGCCCGCAGCTGCACGGGATCCTTCAATTGTTCCGCGTCTTCAAAGGACAGGGCCACAATCTCGAGGCCCTTACTCTTGTATTCCTTGTACAATTCGGCCAGGAACGGCGCTTCATCGTGACAGTTCGGGCACCAGCTTCCAGTGATGTTCACGACCACGACCTTGCCGCGGAACCGCGCGTCGGACTCGCTGACGATGGCGCCGCTGTTCAAGTCAACGCCGCTGAAGCGCAAGGGCTCACTCGGATCCTTAACGCTCGTCCACCGCGAGGGATCCGCCGGCTCGGGCAGTCCTTTGGCGAGCGCTTCCGTACTCTTCACGGCGGTCAAACGAGCCTTGCCGTTCTGCAGCAATGCAAGCGTGCCGCCGGAGTTTAAAGTGACCTCGAGCAAGCTTGGCCGCGCGCCCGAAAAATGGCTCAACGTGAACTTGCCATCGTGGTACGAGCCCGTCAGTTCCCCACTATCGCCATCGATGCGCAGGATGCTCGCGCTCACTTCCGGCCCCGACTGGCGCACCAGAAACTTCCACGCCGGCTCGCCCTTCTTGCTCGACAACTGGATCACCCAATCACCGGCGATCGACGGGATTTTCTCATCGGCCGCTGCCGGCGAGGGTGCTCTGTAAGGCTTGGCATGGAACTCCGCCGGCGCGTGCGCCTGCCGGTTGTAGATTCCGTTCAATCGACCGCCTTCGAGCTTCGCCGTCAGCGTGGCGCCGTAATCATCGAAGGCGAGCGTCAACCCGTTGCCCTTCCAATGGCCCGCAGACGATCGCACCCGATCGTCGCCATTGACGAACGCCCCTTCCGTCTTTCCGTTCCTCGTCGTGAGTTCAAAACGAAACGGGATTTCGATCTTGTTGATCGTCACCGTGGCATCCCAAATCGTAGGAATATTCCCGGCGAATGCCGTCGCGCAGAGCGAAACTGCGGCTGCCAGAAGAACTCGGTTGAAGTTGGTCATATTTCTCAGACTCCTGCAAAATAAGGAGTTGTCGCCGCCCGTCGAAATACGGCTTCTAGATAGAGAATAGGGTATTCGGGGCTCCGCGTCAAGCGCTGCGCAGGTATGCCATCACGGCCCGAACGGCCTCATTCTTCGCTGCAGCCAGCGTCAAATGCGCTGGCCTGCGGAGCGCCGCGCCGTGCGACAGAGCCTCGACCATGTGGGTCACCACAAACACGATCGTATCGAGATTGCGCCGTCTCTTCGGAGCGAGTTCGTGCACCCTCGCGCCGATCGCCAAAAGGAAAGCTCCGTGCAGACGAACGGCGAAGTCGCGAGTTCCCTCCGTCCGATGCGGAACCTCGTTGAGCAGCAACTCATATAGTTCCGGATCGGGGACATGGGCATCAACCATGGCCTCAATCATGGCCCGCATCAGCGTCTCGAGCGGCGACGCGGCATGCTCGAGCATCTTCGACTCGACCAGGCGATCGATCTGTTCGACATGGCGCTCATGGAGCGCGACGAAAATCGCGCGCTTATCCGGGAAGTATTGATAAACCGAGCCGATACTGACGCCCGCGACCTCGGCAATGCGGTTCGTCGTGACGCGATCGAATCCTTCGCGCTTCAGGATCCTGGTCACGGCGTCCAGAATGGCTTCGACCGTCTGCTGAGCGCGCCGCTGCTGCGGTTTTCTCCGGGATTCCACTAGCACGAGCTTACGTGAAATGTGAGCGTGTGTCTATATTCTGTAAGCACTCGCAATAGAACACGACATCTGCACGTCCTTGCAAAAGCGAGTAGACGCACTTGCATCCGTGTGCGAATCTGAAATCAATTATGAGCATTCATACAATTACCGGCGCGACCGGCAACATCGGATCCCTCGTCGTCGAACGCCTGATCGCCCGTGGGATCCGTCCGCGTATTTTCGTCCGTAACGCTGAAAACGCGCGAGCCCGCTTCGGCGGCGAGAACCGGGTGGAAATCCACACCGGCGACCTCGCGGACGCGGCATCCCTGGCCAGTGTCCTCGCCGGCGCCGATTCTCTGTTTCTGGTCAATTCCGGGCCGGACATCGGGGCGCTCGATGAATTGGCGGCTAAGGTTGCGCATGCAGCCGGTCTTCGGCACCTGGTCAAGTTGTCCTCCTACGACGCACGCCCGGAGCACAATTGCGGAACAGGCGTTTGGCATGCGCAAGGCGAATCCGCAATCCGAGCCAGTGGCGTCCCGTTCACCTTCCTCCAGCCCACCGGATTCATGACGAACGCCCGGTGGTGGGCGCAGTCGATCAAGGAACACGGTGTTGTGCGCTCAGCCACCGGCTCCGGAGCCATTCCGTTCATCCATTCGAACGATATTGCGGATGTCGTAGTCGAAACGCTCACCAAGCCCGCTGAATTCATCGGCGAGTGCCTCCCGCTAACCGGTCCAGAGGCTCTGACCTACGCCGAAATGGCCGCAAAAATCGGCGCTGTGATCGGCAAGCCAATCTGCTTCGAAGCGATATCCGACGACGAAGCTCGCTCGCAGCAGTTCGCCTGGAAGGCTTCGCGGGCGATGGTCGAAGCCCGCATCTCGATCTTCCGCGCGATTCGCGAAGGTCGTCTTGCGACTGTGACAGACACCGTCGAGCGCATCCTCAATCGCAAGCCGATCCGCTTCGATCAATGGGCGCAAGAGAACGCCGCGGCATTTACTGCTTCTTGATCTCGAGCGGCGGATAGTACGGCTTGTCGAGTGACTGGAACTTCTGCATCCACTTCTTACCCCCTTCGTCGGGCGTGAAGCTCCAGTCCTGCCGGTGATAATTCCAATCATCCGGGTTTAGCTTCTCGGCACGTGCGAAGTACTTCGACGCCAGTTCCTTCTGCCCCGCATTGTGGAACCACACGGCGAGTTTGAAGCTCGCGTCCGCCTCCATCTCCGCGTCCGTCCGCGGCTTGACCCGGCGCGCGAATTCTTCATCCGAGAGCACGTACGACGAGCGCTCACCTAGCTTCACCCAATCCCGCAGCCCTGAAACGTACGACTCGCCTTCGGTGACGATGCTCTTCCCGCCGATCTTCATTTCGTTGTTGCGGGTCCACGCAGGCTCGGCGGGACGCACCACGCGGCCCTTTTCGTCGATCCACACTCCCATCGGAACGTTGATGAACTGATAAGCGGTCGAGATGGTGTGCTGCGGATCGATCAATGACGTATAGGTCGCGTGAGCCGCTTCGTACCACTTGTCTGCCGCGGCCGCTCCGCCGGTGTCTTGAGCGGCGGCGATGATTTCGAAATTCTGATCCTTCAGCGACTCGTACACTTTCTGCCAGCCCGGCAGATCGAGTCGGCATCCTCACCATGAGGCCCAAGTCACGACTAGCACCTTCTTGCCGCGAAAGTCGGACAAGTGGACCACGCGTCCCTTGCGGTCGGGCACCGCAAAATCCGGAGC
>DASXZC010000390.1:0-2261 GCA_036502165.1 Bryobacteraceae bacterium | reverse complement strand
GGCGCCACCCCCGGATCCCTCGGCCCCATCGGCGTCACCAACATGCCGATCCTCGCCGACCTCACCCTGCAAAATCGCCACAACATGATCTGCGGAGGCAACGCCGACGACTACCACCTCCGCAACGTCACCCCAGGCGTCGACTTCAAAGCCGAATTCGTTGACCTGCGCCAGGTCGAGGACGGCGACATGTGCTCGACTTTCCCTGGAACGATCGAAATCAAGACGGCGCATTCGCTCGCCCGCGTCTCGCACCCCGACCCGCATTATGCCGAGTCGTTCGGAATCCGGATCGACGACTCCGGCAAGGAAGTCGCGCCGCTGATGACCGTCTCCTCCATCGACCTCGGCGCCATCCTCACCGCCGCCGCCGAATTCCAACAGGATCCCGACGGCTTCACGCTCGCCCAACCGCTCGCCCCCTTCGACGTCATCATCACGCCCGCGAATTTCCTCGACACCGCGCAGCGCGAAGCCGCCCTCAAACTCTCCGCCGAGTGCCAGGCGCTGAGCCTCGACACGCTCCTCGACGACCGCGACGAACGTCCCGGAGTCAAATTCAAAGACGCCGACCTGATCGGCATCCCGGTGCGAATCACAGTCGGCAAGAAGCTCGCCGACGGATTAGTGGAAGTGGTCACGCGCCAAGGCCGCGCGAAATCCGACGTGCCCTTGAGCGACGCAGCCGAGCATGCCAAAAGGATCGCGATTGGCTAGCGCGCCGCGCCCGCGAATTCGCACACAATAGAACCAATGGATTTCGAAACCCTCCGCCAGCAATTTCCTTCGCTCGCTCATTGGACCTACCTGAACACCGCGACCTACGGGCAAATGCCGCGCGCCGCCTCCGAAGCCGCCATGCGCCACTTCTCCCGACGCGATCTACTCGCCTGCACCGACTTCATGAGCTGGTTCCTGGACATGGATCACATCCGCACGCTCTGCGCCCGCCTCGTGAACTGCAAGTCCGACGACATCGCCTTCGTCACCAGCGCCTCGAACGGACTAGCCTGGCTCATGCAAGGCATCGACTGGAAGCAAGGTGATGAAGTGCTGACGCTCGACCCCGAATTTCCCAATCAGTTGTATCAGGTCGCACTCGAGGAACGTTTGGGGATCCGCTACCGCGCCGTGCCCTGGCCTCAATTCTACAGCGCCATCAACCCGCGAACGCGTCTCGTCATTTTGAGCACCGTCAATTATTCAACCGGATTCCGGCCGCCAGCCGAAGAAATCGGGGATTATCTGGCCGCCCGCAACATCCTCTATTATTCGGACGGAACGCAAAGCCTCGGCGCACTCGAGTTCGATGTCGCGAAGGTCCGCCCCTCGATGTTCTGCGTCGACGCCTACAAGTGGATGCTCTCGCCCAACGGCGCCGGCTTCGTTTACATCGCCCCTGAGTTACGTGCGCAACTGCAGCCGACAGTAATCGGATGGCGCACCGACCGCGGTTGGCGCAGCCCGAATTCGCTCAACCACGGCAAGCCGGTTTTATCCGGCGATGCTCAAGGCTACGAAGGCGGTATGCTCGACTTCCCCGCGCTCTACGCGATGAGCGCCGTCATCGAGATGATGCTCGAAATCGGACCCGCTGTGCTCGAGGCACGCGTCCTCGAACTCGCCGGCATCGTCCGCGACAACCTGCGTTCCCTCGGAGCCGACGTCAACACCGATCGCACGCCGATCGTCACCGCTCGTCTCGAGGGCCACGATTCGGCGGCGCTTTCAGCCGCGCTGAAAGAGGAACGCATCATCGTCTCCGCACGGCAGGGTCGCCTACGCGTCTCGCCGCACTTCTACAACAACGCGGAGGATCTCGACAAGCTCCACCGCGTATGTTCGCGGATCACTGCCGGCACGGTTGTCGGATAGAACGAAGCGGATATTGTCGCTCGCGGCCGCGAAAACGTCAGCGCCTGTGCTCAGAGAGGAGGGCATCATTATCTCCCTCATCAGCGGCGCCTGGACGTGCTCGCCGCACTCTTACAACAATGCGGACGATCGCTGTCGAATTTTTCACGCAAAGCCACGAAGGCGCAAAGGTGTTCACCGTCAACCTTGGCGGCTTTGCGCTTTTGCGTGAGACTTTGCCTATGGAGTCGAACCGCCGACGATCCGATTTCACGCAACATCGGTAGTGCGTAAAAATGTTCACTATCGAACTTGGCGCCTTTGCGCCTCTGCGTGAGACTTTGCCGCCCACGTCTACAACAACGAGGACGATCTCGACAAGCTCCACCCTATGTACTCGCGGATCT
>DASXZC010000389.1:0-3995 GCA_036502165.1 Bryobacteraceae bacterium | reverse complement strand
GAGATATTCGACGCCGACCAGCTTGCGGGCATAATCGAAATGATCGAGGACGTCGCCGATCGTGACCGGTTCCTTGTCGCGCACCAGGAAACGCAGGAAATTGATGCCCATCACGCCGCCGGTCTTCGCCATCTTCCGGATCGCCTCATCCGTCTTCGCTCTTGGATGCCCGTCGACCAACGCGCGGCAATTGGCATGCGTAAAGATCACCGGCTTCGTCGCAACGTCAAGCGCATCGAGCGTCGTCTGATCCGCGCAGTGCGACAGATCGACGGCCATTCCGACCTTCTCCATGCGCGTCATGATCGAGGCGCCGAAGATCGAAAGTCCACCGTCGCGCTGCTCGAGAAATCCACTGCCGATGCTGTTATTGAAGTTGTAGGTGAGCTGCGAGATCCGCTGGCCCAGTGCGAAGAATTCCTCGACATCATTCGGCGAACGGAAATGATTCGAATTCTGCAGCGTCAGCATGATGCCGATCTTGTTCGACGATCGTGCATGCTCGAAATCCCGGCCGTCATCGATGCGCAGCAGCAGATCGCTGTACGCGGCGAGGAATCCGTTCCAACGCGCGAAGAATCGCAGACCGTCCTCGTAGCTCGACGCGCTATGCCCGAGCGCGAACGCACGAATGCCTGAATCCTGATACACCTTCGCTTCGGACGTCGTGAAACTGCCAGGCTTCTGCAGAAAGAGCTCGCTCTTCGGTGGCTTTTGCGAGTAGTCCGCGAACCGGAACTGGTTCAGCAGATCGACGACCGAAGTCTCCGCCATCAACTGTATGGCGCGCGATGAGTATTCCGTCTTTGACTGTTGCCCAAAGAGTTGGAACCGTCCGCGAAGGAATGCGGGCGCGCCTAACAACGCGGCTCCGCTGACGAACGTCCGGCGGCTGACAGGATTCATGACCAATCAGTATGTCACGAGCGGCGCTTGTCTCCGAAGAATCCTTTGATCAAGGCTGTACATTCCGCCCCGCGGATCCCCTCGACCACCTCGACGCGGTGGTTCAACACGCCAGAGTCGGCAATCTGGAACTTGCTCCGCACCGCGCCAAAGCGCAGATCGCGGCATCCGAAGACGAGACGCTCGACGCGCGCATTGACGAGCGCCCCGGCGCACATCGCGCAAGGCTCGAGCGTTACAAAAAGAGTCGCGCCGGTCAGCCGGTAGTTCCCGATTTTCGCTGCCGCTTCGCGCAGCACTAACATCTCGGCATGAGCAGTAGGATCCTCCAGCAGGATCGGCGAATTGTGCGCCTCGGCGACCAGTTCGTCCGCGATCAGGAGCACCGCTCCGACCGGAACTTCGCCCGACCGTTCGGCTAAGCAAGCCTGATCCAGCGCCCGGTCCATCCATCGTTCATACTGTGACAGGGCGTTCACCGGTATTGACGGGCGATTCATCCGGTTCATCGTTCCTGTTCACCGTTCTTTCATCGGAAGACGCAGGAGCAGCACTTACAATCAATTATATGTTGCGCTTCATCCCTCTGATCATGAAGAACAGCTTCCGCAACCGCCGCCGAAGCATTCTGACCATCCTGAGCATGGGCGCTTCTTTGTGCCTCCTCGGCATCCTGTTCAGTCTTTATCAGACCCTTTTCCTTGCCGAACCATCTGAGGCCCAAGCCCTTCGCTTGATCACCCGCCACCGGGTCAGTCTGACGAATTTTCTGCCGTCGTCTTACGAGGCCAAGATCCGCGCGATACCCGGTGTCAAAGACGTCACTCAGTGGACATGGTTCGGCGGAGTATACAAAGATCAACGGGATCCCAACAATTTCTTCGCGCGATTCGCCGTCGAGCCGGATCACTATTTCGGCGTGCGTCCCGATGTCAAGATCACGCCGGAAGCGCGCGAGGCGTTTCTCAAAGAGCGTACGGGGGCGATCACGACAGCGAAGCTGGCGGCAAAGATGGGATGGAAGGCCGGCGACCGCATCACCATCGTCGGCGACATCTTCCCGGTGACGCTTGAATTCAAACTGGTGGGATTGGTCGATGATCCCGAGGGCGGCGACTCGTTCCTCTTCAATCGCGAGTATCTGACTGAGGCCTTGCCGGCCAGCAGCGGGTTCCGCGACGTCACGGGGACGTTCTACATTCTTGGCGACTCAGTCGCCGATATGCCGAAGATCTCGCAGGCGATTGACGACATGTTTGCCAACGCTCCGCAGCCGACGAAGACGGAATCGGAAAAGCAGTTCGCGCTGTCGTTCGCCTCGTTCCTGGGCAATTTGAAGCTGTTTCTGGCGGCGATCTGCGCGGCCGTGACGTTCACGATCCTGCTCGTTTCCGGCAATACGATGGCGATGTCGGTGCGCGAGCGGGTCCGCGAAGTGGGAGTATTAAAGACCCTCGGATTCACCAGCGGCGAGGTGCTGGGCATCATCCTCGGCGAGGCGTCGATCATTTCACTAGTTGGTGGATTTGTCGGCTTGCTGCTGGCGACCCTGGTAGTGGATGGGCTGAAGCGTGCGCCGGTGCAGTTCGCGAACATCAACGGCATGTCGGTGTCGCTCGAGATCTGGCTGCTGTGCCTTGGCGTGGCGCTGTTCATCGGATTGTTCAGCGCGTTCGTGCCGGCGCTGGGCGCATCGAAAACGTCGATTCTGAATGCGCTTCGTTCGAGTGGTTGAGGACTTTCATCGATGGCGATTCCACTGAGTTATAACTTCCGCAATCTGGCCGTGCGCAAGACGACAACGTTGATGACTGCCCTGGGCGTCGGGCTCACGGTTGCGGTTTTGCTGGCGGTGCTGGCGCTCGTGACGGGGCTCGAAACCGCGTTCTCTGACACTGGAAATCCGCTGCAGGTTCTGGTCATGCGCAAAGGAGCGACCGCCGAACTCTCGAGCGGCATCACGCGCCAGAACTATCAGGACATCAAATTCAAACCGGGCATCGCGAAGAACGCGGCCGGCGAGCCGATGGCTTCGCTCGAGATGGTGACCATCATCAATTTGCAGAGCGTCGACAGCATCAATGGCATGAACGTGACCTTGCGTGGACTTTTGCCGATCGGCCTGTCGATGCGGAATGAAATGAAGCTCGCATCGGGCCGCTGGTTCGAAGCCGGCAAGCGCGAAGTGACGGTTGGCAAGGGTATCGCCAAACGATTTCCGGATGCGCAAGTCGGCAAGCAACTGAAGTTCGGCAAAGGCTCGTGGACTGTCGTCGGCGTGTTCGATGCCGGTGAGAGCGCCGCCAATAGCGAAATCTTTGGCGATTTGAACCAGATCTCGTCCGATTTTGACCGCGCAGATGGATTGAGCTCCGTGCTCGTTCGCGCGCAGGACCGGGCGTCCGTCACCGCGCTGATCAACGCGATGGCGGATGATCCACGGCTCGGACTCGAAGGCTTGAGCGAAGTCGACTACTACAAATCGCAAACGTCGTCGGGCGCGCCGATCAAGTATCTCGGTTTGTTCATCGCCATCATCATGGCGGTCGGCTCGAGCTTCGCGGCGATGAATACGATGTATGCCGCGGTCTCGCGCCGCGCGAAAGAAATCGGAACCTTGCGCGTGCTCGGATTTTCGAAAGGCAGCATTCTCGTCAGCTTTTTCATTGAATCGGTGGCTCTCGCTTTGATTGGCGGCGTCATCGGATGCCTGCTGGCGTTACCGCTCAACGGCGTCACAACGGCGATTGGAAGCTTCGTAACGTTCAGCGAGATTTCATTTCCTTTCGAAGTAACTCCGAAGGTTATGATGTACGGACTGATCTTTGCGGCGTTCATGGGCGCCGCCGGTGGCTTGTTGCCAGCACGGTCAGCAGCGAAGAAGGAAATCCTGACCGCGTTAAGGGAAGTCTAAATGGAAACGGAACTGAAGAGCCTCAAAATCGACCGCAACAAGCGCCGCGGAGGCGATGGCGCGGCGGGCTGGGCCACGAAGTGGATCATCACCGGAGTCGCTCTCTTCGTCCTGCTGGGGATCGGCAACTTTGTCTATGGACGTCTCACTTCGGCAGTCGAAGTCGAGACAGTCC
>DASXZC010000388.1:0-6337 GCA_036502165.1 Bryobacteraceae bacterium | reverse complement strand
TGGCCGAAGCCGCTCGCCGTCAGATCTCCGCGTACAGCAAAGGAATGCGCCAGCGCATACGTCTCGCTCAGGCGATCAGCCATGAGCCGCCGGTGCTCGTCCTCGACGAACCGCTGAATGGACTCGATCCGCTCGTCCGCGCCGAAACCATCGCGCTGTTCAAGCAACAGGCCGCCGAGGGCCGGCACGTCATCATCTCGAGCCACGTGCTGCACGAGGTCGATCTCATCTCCGATCAAGTCATCCTTATGAGCGGCGGCTACGTAGTCGCAGAGGGCCAGATCAAAGGCGTCCGCAGCGAGATCTCCGATCATCCGATGCAGATTCTCATTCGCTGTAAGAAGCCGAAGGAACTCGCCGCGCGCATGTTCGATCAGGATGGGGTTGTCGAGGCAAAAGTGCACACCGACGGCGGCGGACTCCTCATCAAGACCACCAGTCCCGACCGCTTCTATCTGATGTTGAACCAGATCGCACTGAATAATGTCGGCATCGAAACCGTGGCGCCCGTCGACGACGACGTGAACTCGGTGTATGAATACCTGATCGGCGAAGGGGAGGGCGCGCGATGAACCGCCTCTGGATCACGCAAGTCGGCGCGGTGTTGCGTCTCGAGATCCGCAAGTCATTTCTGTCGCGCCGCGGATGGTGGATTTATCTGCTCGCGCTGCTTCCGTTCCTCATGTTTGCCGGGCACGCGCTTCAGGTCAAGCTCGACGGCGAGCGCGCCCGGCGGATGCATACCGAGGGCACGACGGCCGAAAAGCTGCGCCAGATCGAAAATGGTATGAAGGTCGAGGATCTGAAGAGGCTGCTTCCGAACCCCGCCGACAGCCATCGTTACGAGAACCGCCGCGGCGAACATGAATGGTTCGAGTACAGCGACGGCGAACACATCGTAATCGTCAATTCTCTCGACGGTGAAGTCGACCGCATCATCCGCCGCGGAGCCGTCTGCGACCCAGCCGAGGACAACCGCATTTTCGCCGGCGTATTCCAGTTCATGTATTTGCGCCTGTTCATCTTTTTTGGATGCATGTTCGTCTTCATGAACTTATTCCGCGGCGAAATACTTGATAAGAGCCTGCATTTCTATTTCCTCGCGCCCCTTCGGCGAGAGGTGCTGGTTGCTGGAAAATTCCTTGCCGGCTTTACGGCGACTGCCACCATCTTCGGCCTCAGCACGATTGGCCAACTGGCGCTGTTATATGGCCATTGGACCCCGGAAGCCCGTGCCCAATTCATGACCGGCACGATGGTCACCGACTCGCTCGCCTACGTCGGCGTCACCGCCCTCGCCTGCCTTGGATACGGCGCCGTCTTTCTGATGGCGGGAATGTTAATCAGAAATCCTCTCATTCCCGCAGCCATAATTCTGTTATGGGAATCAATCAACGGAATTCTTCCCGCGACCTTGCGCCATATCAGCGTCATTTATTATTTGAAGTCCCTCTGCCCCGTGGACGTCCCGATGGGCCAGAACACTCCGCCACCTCTGGCATTGCTCGCATCGAATGTTGACCCCGCCGGTCCAGTCGTCGCCATCGGAGGACTCCTCCTCTTGGCCTCAGTCGTTCTCGCTCATTCCATGTATCGCGCGCGCAAAATGGAAATCAGCTACGGTAGCGACTAGAAACCTTGCTAAAATTCGCGCCTTTCGACGCTATAGTGAGCAGAGAAAGGCACGGACGATGGCCGATTTGAACTTCAAAGAAATTCACGGATCGTGGTGGGGCCAAGACTACCCCCAGACCGACGGAAAAGCCGGCGTGACCCTGACCGCCGTCAGTATGGACAAGGCGAAACCCGGCGCGCTGATCTTCATGACGCACATGGCGATCGACTATGACGGAGCGCCCAAAGCCTACGGCAAATTCAATCTCGACACGCTCGATGCCCTGAACAATGCGGGCTGGCGGGAGGGATATTATGGCGTGCAACACTTGTCTCCCAAATACAAGCATCCAGGCTTACTGTTGGCGGACGACAAAGACAAGAACGGCAACTACATCTACGCCGATCCTAACGGTGATGTGCCCGTCATCAACCAGGAATTGAAAGGATCCGACGGCAAGCCGGCTGGATACTTTATCTCAACGACGGCGGGCAAGCCATCCGGCAACCAATACCTGCAATCCTCGTATATTGATTCCTCCATCAATTCGTATTACGCCCTCGGCACAAATTGCGGACTTCTGGACCACGGCATTCAGCCGGATAATTTCGGGATCGTGATCCGTCCCGACACGGGCCAGCAGGCCAGATTCACGTTCCTCGGCGGCGAAGCCGGTGGCGGCAAGTACTGGAAGGTTGGCGAGTGTTCATACAAAGTCTTTCTCGACCTCGGCGGCCAGCCCCGGCCCAAGGGAGCACTGTACGCCGACAACAACTTTCCCACCATGTTTGTGGTCTTCCCCGGATGGACGAAATCGCAGCTCCTGTCCTTTTCGCTCGCCGACAATGCTGAGGACTTCGCCGCGTTCATGGCTTTCCAGGCGCAGGTTGACGGAGGTCGGAACGGCCGCGGCCACTCGGGCGGATCGGGCATGGACGCCTTCAACAGGTACAAGAAGGACGGCCGCAAAATAAAGCCTCCGATGTACGACACCGTGGTCAGAGCCTTGAGGGCTCACGGCTATGCCCCAACCTTGCGCGCCAGTCTGACGCAGGCAAAGAAGGATGCACTCGACGGGGCGGCGGCCATACTGAATCAGGTCCTTCCTTAAACCGCGCGGATTCCCCTTGCTTACCGAGATGAGTTCCGTTAACATCTAGGTAACCGAGATGAGCAAACCATCCGATCTGGTGCAGGGCACCCTCGACCTCCTGCTTTTGAAACTTCTTGCCCTCGAGCCGCTCAACGGATGGGCGATCAGCCTGCGCCTGAAGCAGGTCTCGGGCGACATTTTGCAAGTCAGCGACGGATCCCTTTATCCGGCGCTTCACAAGCTCGAACATCAGGGATGGGTGAAGGCGGAGTGGCGCACGACCGAATCCAACCGCCGCGCGAAGTACTATTCGCTGACGCGGCTGGGCCGCGCGCAACTCGCGAAAGAAACGGCGAATTGGGACCGTTTGTCGGCCGCCATCAGCGGAGTCGTCCGCCTCAATCAGGTGTAACGGATGTCGCTCCTCAACTGGCTCTACACGATCCCGTTGCGCACTCGCGCCCTGTTCCAGCGAAGTCGTGTCGAACAGGATCTCGAGGACGAATTTCAGTTCCATCTCGCGCAGCGCACCGAGGCCAACATCGCGCATGGAATGAGCCTGAATGACGCGCGCCTCGAAGCTCTAAGCGCTCTCGATCGGATCTCATTGAGAAAGGAAGAGTGCCGCGATATGCGAGGCCTGAACTTCATCGAAAATCTTCTGCAGGATTTGCGCTACGCGGTCCGCGTGCTCAGGAAAAGCCCGGTGTTTACGGCCGTGGCAGTGCTGTCGCTAGCGCTCGGCATCGGAGCCAATACCGCGATCTTCAGCGTCATGGACGTCCTGCTGCTCAGGCCGATCCCCGTGATGCAGCCGTCAGGATTGCGACTGATCACGCTCTCGCGCAAGACCGGCCCGCGCGTCTCTTTCAACTATCCGATGTTCGAATTGGTTCGCGACCGGAATCGCGTATTTACGCAAACCTTCGCCTGGACCACCGTCAATTTTCAAACTCCGCAAGCGAATGACATGCTGCTGATCCCGGGAGCTCTCGCGAGCGGCGATTACTTCGCGGGCCTCGGCGTTCCTCCGCAACTCGGACGCGTCTACGGCCGTGAAGACGATCAGGCGCTCGGCGGCAAGAACGGTCCTGTGGGAGTGATCAGCGATGGCCTGTGGACGCGTCGCTATGGTCGAAGTCCCTCCGTGATCGGGCAGGCGATCATTCTGAATGCAGTCCCCATCACGATCATCGGCGTCATGCCGCGCGGCTTCTTCGGAGCCGAAGTGGGAACTGCTCCGGATATCTGGGTTCCCTTGAACCTGCAGCGTCAATTGATGGACTCGAGATGTATCGGGAGCAGCGACTGCTGGTACCTGATCACGATGGGACGCCTCAATCCCGGACTCTCTGTCGAGCAAGCCGCGGCGCAACTGCAGTCCATTTCACGGGGAGTAATGGAGGATTCGCATCCTCCCACGCGAGCGGATCGGAAGGCTGCGTTCCTCGCGCAGGTCATACAAACGGAATCGGGCGAGGCAGGCTTTACAGGCTTGCGGCGGCGCATACGCGGTCCGCTCGAAGTACTGATGGGCCTCGTCGGATTCGTGCTGCTGATCGCCTGCGCGAACATGGCGAATCTATTGACCGCGCGTGCATCGGCGCGGCAGAAGGAAGTCGCGGTCCGTCTCGCCATGGGCGCCTCGCGGCCTCGCGTGATCCGGCAATTCCTCACCGAAAGCGTCCTTTTGTCGATCGTCGGCGCGGCTGTCGGATTCCTGATCGCGATCGGAGCGACGCGCGTCTTGATCGCCCTGCTCTCGACGACCGACACTCCGGTTGTCCTCGACCTCAATCCTGACTGGCGGATCCTGCTCTTCACCGCCGCCGCTGCCATGGGAACGGGACTCTTGTTCGGACTCGCGCCCTCGATCCGCGCGACGCGAGCTGGGCTGGGCGCCGCTCTCAAGGAACGGGCTCATCAGATTCAGGGTTCGGCCCGCGCGGCGAGCTTCGGGTTCACACGCCTGTTGCTCGCGCTGCAAGTGGCGTTGTCGATCGTATTGCTGGCAGCCGCGGGATTGCTGGCTGGAAGCCTGGTGCGATTGCTGACGGAGAGTCCGGGATTCGATCCGCACAACATCACGGTCGTTTCAGTGGACACAAGCAAGCTTCGCGAGAAGGGTCCAGCGCTGATCGAGCTCTACGGCCGCATGATTGAGCGCGCGCGGACCTTTCCTGGTGTCGAATCGGCGAGCCTGATGTCCACGACGCCGTTGACGAATTCCGGCTGGGACAACACCATCACGATTCCGGGTCGAACCGATATTTCCGAAGAAGAGCGTGACACGAACATCAACGCTGTTGCTCCGCGACTGCTGGAAACCATGAAGGTTCCGCTGCTCGCGGGGCGCGACTTCACCGACGCCGATACCGCCGAATCCGGCAAGGTCGCGATCCTCAGCGAGACGGCCGCACGCAAATGGTTCCCGAACGGCGCGGTCGGCGCGGACATGGGCTTGCAGGGCAGCACCGTGCGGATCGTCGGGATCATGCGAGACACGAAGTACCTGAACCTGCGCGACCGCATGCAGCCGACGCTGTATGTTCCTTTTACGCAATGGAGCCAGGGCGGATTCATCGCCATCCGCACCGCTGCGCCCCTCCGCCAAACGTATGCGATGTTCCGCGAGATGCTTCGCGAAGTTGCCCCCGGAGCGCCGATCCGCACGATCCGCACGATGGAACAGCAAGTCGACGAGTCGCTCTCAACCGAGCGTCTGACCGCGTACCTCTCGCTCTTCTTCGCCGCTCTCGCATTGATGCTGACGGCCATTGGACTTTACGGCATCCTCGCGTACTCGGTCACGCGCAGGACGAATGAAATCGGCGTCCGCATGGCGCTCGGCGCGCAGCGGAGCGACGTCATCTGGCTCGTGATTCGCCAGGCGATGGGGCAGACCGCATTCGGAGCCGCGGCCGGAATCGCCGTAGTGATCGCCTCATCCCGCCTGATCGCGAGCCTCTTGTACGGAGTTCGTCCGAACGATCCCGCGATGATGATCGCCGCAGTCGCCGCACTTGCGCTCGTCTGCGCCGGCGCTGCCTGGATTCCGGCACGTCGCGCGACTCGCCTCGATCCGGTCGTCGCCTTGCGCGAAGAGTAGGAATCCTCCGCCAAACACGCCGCCGCCTGCGCGGTTTGTTACTGTAGTAATGGTTTCGTTCCTCCTGCGATCACCCGTGCCGCTTCGCACGACCGTCTAACGGTAACTTCCTGATCTTATTCAGCATCGTTGTAGGTGACGGAGCGGGTCGGCGTACGTCCAAGATACCTGGCGTTTGATGGTGAGGAGATCCCTGATTGTGTCGCATTCTCGTTTAGTTTGGTTGTCCATCGTAGGCTCCGCAGTGGTGCTCCTGTCAGCCGGTTGTAACCGCCAGGAAGCTGTGCAGGCGCGCGGCATGGTGACGCCGACAGTCCGCGTAGTTCCGGCCGTGACGCTCGACATTCCACTCGATATTGCGAGCATCGGTAACGTGGAGGCGATCGCCTCGGTGGACGTCAAATCGCGGCTCGCCGGGCAGGTGACGCGCGTCAATTTCCGTGAAGGCCAGGACGTGCAAGCGGGCGAGCTGCTGTTCGAGCTCGACCGTGAACCGCTGCTCAGCCAGATCGGCGAGCTC
>DASXZC010000387.1:0-18520 GCA_036502165.1 Bryobacteraceae bacterium | reverse complement strand
CTCCGGAACGAAACCTTGGGATTGTGCTTGGCCAGCGTTTTTGTGATCGCCGCCGTCAATGTCGTCTTGCCGTGGTCAATGTGGCCGATCGTGCCTACGTTGACGTGCGGCTTGCTACGGTCAAATTTTTCTTTCGCCATTGTTGCTGTTTCCTCGCTTCGAACCTAAAATTACTTGCTGGCTCCCTGAGTCTTGGCGACGATTTCTTCCGCCATGCTCTTCGGCACTTCTTCGTATTGCCCGAAGTGCATGGTGAAACTGCCGCGGCCCTGGGTTTTCGAACGGATGTCGGTCGCGTAACCGAACATGGTCGAAAGGGGAACCATGGATTTGATCAAATACGTCGTGCCCCGGATCTCGGTGCCTTCGATGCGGCCGCGGCGCGAAATGAGATCGCCGTTGACCGGTCCCGTGTACTGCTCGGGAACCACTACTTCGACCTTCATGACCGGCTCGAGGAGCACGGGCTTCGCCCGTTTGAAGGCTTCCTTCACGCAGATGCTCGAGCAGATCTTGAACGCCATTTCCGATGAGTCGACTTCGTGATAGGCGCCGTCGAACACGCTTACTTTCACGCCAGATAGCGGGAAGCCAGCCAAAATGCCGCCTTCGAGAGACTCGCGGACGCCCTTTTCCACCGCCGAAATGAATTCCTTCGGAATGTTGCCGCCCTTGACTTCGTTAACGAATTCGAACTCCTTCTCGAAGGGTTCGACTCGCAAAGCCACCTTGGCGTATTGGCCGGAACCGCCGGTCTGTTTCTTGTGCGTGTACTCGTATTCGGCGGACTTGCGGATGGTCTCGCGATAAGCCACTTGCGGCTTGCCGACGTTCGCTTCGACGCCAAATTCGCGTTTCATGCGGTCGACAATGATTTCGAGGTGCAACTCGCCCATGCCGGCGAGGATCGTCTGACCGGTGTCGATATCCGTATTGACCCGGAGGGTCGGATCTTCCTGCACCAGTTTCTGAATCGCGATGCCCAGCTTCTCCTGGTCAGCCTTGGTCTTCGGCTCGATCGCGAGCTGAATGACGGGCTCAGGGAAGTCGATGCGCTCGAGCAGAACGGGATGCTTTTCGTCGCAGATCGTGTCGCCAGTCGAGACGGTCTTCAGTCCGACCACGGCGCAGATGTCGCCGGCCAGGATCTCCTGGATTTCCTCACGCTTGTTGGCGTGCATTTTGACCAGGCGGCCGATGCGCTCACGGCGGCTTTTCGCGACGTTATAGATGCTTTCGCCAGCCTTGAGTTGGCCGGAATAGATCCGGACGAAGCAGAGTTGGCCGACGAACGGGTCGGTCATGATCTTGAAGACCAGAGCGGAAAACGGAACGTCATCCTTCGGCTCGCGCAGTTCCTCTGCGCCCGTATCAGGATTCGTGCCGATCATCGGCGGAATGTCGAGCGGCGACGGCAGCAGATCGCACACCGCGTCGAGCATATTCTGGACGCCCTTGTTCTTGAATGCGGAACCACACACCACCGGGAAGATCTTCATCGCGATGGTTGCCTTGCGGAGACCGGCGAGGATTTCGGCTTCCGTGACCTTTTCGCCGTTGATGAATTTCTCCATCAAAACGTCGTCCGACTCGGAAACCGCTTCGATCATTTTCTCGCGGTATTCGTTGGCCTGTTCGACCAAGTCCGCGGGAATGTCGATGTCGTCGTATTTCGCGCCCAGCGTCTCGTCGCGCCAGATGCGGGCTTTCATCGTAACGAGGTCGACGATGCCTTTGAAATTCTCAGCCGCTCCGACCGGAATTTGTACCGGCACGGGCCGGGCGTTCAGACGGTCGACGATGGTTTCGATCGAATGGTAGAAGTCGGCGCCGACGCGATCCATCTTATTGATGAAGCAAATGCGCGGGACTTCGTACTTGTCGGCCTGGCGCCACACGGTTTCAGACTGCGGTTGCACGCCGGCAACGGCATCGAACACGGCAACCGCGCCGTCGAGGACGCGCAGGCTGCGCTCGACTTCAGCGGTGAAGTCGACGTGCCCAGGGGTGTCGATAATGTTGATCTGGATGTCGCGCCATTCGCAGGTGGTAGCGGCGGAAGTAATGGTGATTCCGCGCTCCTGCTCCTGGGCCATCCAGTCCATCGTGGCGGTGCCTTCGTGCACTTCCCCGATTTTGTGGGTGCGGCCGGTGTAGTAGAGGATGCGCTCAGTCGTAGTCGTCTTACCGGCATCGATGTGGGCCATGATGCCGATGTTGCGACATTTCGATAATGGGACGGTACGGGGCATTGTTTTTGGTTAAATCTGTCTCGCTAACTACCAGCGGTAATGAGCGAAGGCCTTGTTGGCTTCCGCCATGCGGTGAACGTCGTCCTTCTTCTTGATCGCTCCGCCGCGCATGTTGGCGGCGTCATTCAATTCGTTTGCGAGTTTCTCGGGCATGCTCTTCTCGGGACGGGTACGGGCGTTGGTCACGATCCAGCGGATGGCGAGCGAAGTCCGGCGGTTGTTCGAGACTTCGACCGGAACCTGGTAGTTCGCGCCACCGACGCGCCGGGTTTTGACTTCGAGCATCGGTTTCGCGTTCTCGACGGCCTTCTTGAAGAGCTTCAAGGGTTCGTCGTTGCCGCGCTGCCCGAGTTTCTCGAGGGCGGTGTAGAAAATCTTCTGAGCGACGGTCTTCTTGCCGTCCCACATCATCGAGTTGACGAACTTCTCGGCGAGGGTCGAATTATAAATCGGATCCGCTAGGATCTCGCGAACTTCAGCTCTGCGTCGGCGTGGCATTTATAGAATTCTCCCTACCTACTTCTTCTTACCCTTGGCCGGAGCGGCAGCCGCTCCACCCTTCGGACGCTTGGCTCCGTACTTCGAGCGGCTCTGCTGGCGGCCCGAGACGCCGGCCGTGTCGAGCGTGCCGCGGACGATGTGATAGCGAACGCCCGGCAAATCCTTCACGCGGCCTCCGCGGATCAGGACGATCGAGTGTTCCTGCAGGTTGTGGCCGACACCGGGGATGTAGCTGGTGACTTCGATTCCGTTGGTGAGCCGTACGCGGGCGACCTTGCGAAGTGCCGAATTCGGCTTCTTCGGAGTGGTCGTAAACACACGCGTGCAAACGCCGCGGCGTTGCGGGCAGCTCTGCAAAGCCGGACTAGCCGTCTTATAAATGACCGGCTTGCGTCCCTTGCGCACTAATTGATTAAAAGTTGGCACGAACTTCCTCTCGTACTCGAATCACGCATGCCGCGCCCGGCACAGCGGTGGAAAAACGCCGCACCCGACGCGCAAGACTTGCTTGAGGAGGCCGTTAAACGAACAGGCACACTCCCAAAACTAGCCTATTTTCAATATGTTGCCTACAGTTCGGAAGCCGGGGATCAGACGTTTACCGTTCCGACCGCCACAGACCTTCCCATTGCGAGGGTTACTTTGACAGGCCCTTGCCCCTACTTGCGGCGCAAACGAACGTTCATTTTCATGAAGTTCGCCGTCCACCCGGGGTAGCGGGACCGGCTCCAGCCCTGCTCTGTCTTTAATGCGTTTATGAAACGAGTCGCAACAGAGTGGTAGCGTGGGAGCACAAGACGCTACTCGCCAAACCTTTTGATCGTACAGCAAAGGGGAAGTCGATGTCAAGCCGCGCGGCCCGGTGGTAATGGGTCCAACCGCCAAACTGGCACGCGCGAGAGTCTCCTTCTCAGGCCTTCAGTGAAAAAAACACTCAAAAATTTCACTGGGGTCTGACCTGAGTGAAATTTCTGACAACCTGGTGCTGCAATCGAGCAATCGACGCCTGGGGAATTCTCGGAGCGGATTGAGCAGCGGCCAAAGATTGCTTTCAAACCTGGCCAAGCCCTACACTAGTCCCATGGCGATTGCCCCCCACGCCATGCGTAGACTGCTTTCCTCCTTCATTCTCGCCGCCTCCGTGCTGATTTGCGTCTCCTGCTCGAGCCCCGACCGCGAGCCGTCGATTGGCGAGGCCTACGTCGGACCCGCGACGCTCACGCTGCGGCAGGAACTCGCTCCGAAGTCGCCCGTTTCGGCGACGGTCAAGCACGGCGATCACCTTGAAATTCTGGCCACCCGGCGGCGGTTTTTGAAGGTCCGGACGCCCGACGACAAAGAAGGATGGGTTGACGGCTATCAGTTGCTGACGCCGCAGCAGATGGCGGATTTGAAAGACCTCGCGATCCGGGCGCAGAAGTTGCCGTCGCAGGGATCCGCAACCGTTTACGACGTCCTCAATATGCATACGGAGCCGAATCGGCAGGCGCCGAGCTTCTATCAGATTCCGGAAAAAGGGGTTGTCGAAGTCGTCGGACACAAGGTCTCGCCGCGCGGACTTTCCGCCACGACTCCCGCCGTCGCGGCATCGATCAAGGCGGAGCCGGCGCATAAGAAGCATTTGAGCCGCTCCACAAGTTCACACAAGCTGGGGCCGCCGCCGGCTCCGGCGCCTCCGAAACCGCCGCCGAATTGGGTGGATTTGTCGAAGAGCAACAAGCTCGAACAGGTTGTTATTCCCGTGGCGGTTTCCGGAAAGCCGAAGCTTCCGGGTTCTAAACCGCAATTGAGCGAGGCGGAAAAGGCCCTCATCCTCGAGGACTGGAGCCTGGTGCGCACGCGCGATGGACGGGTCGGATGGGTGCTGACACGCCCCCTCGTGATGAGCATCCCGGATGAAGTGGCGCAGTACGCGGAGGGACGGCGCATCACCTCTTATTTTGCCTTGGGGAACGATCGGGAGGGAGCGACCAAGCAGAGCTGGTTGTGGACGACGGCCCAGAAAGCAGTCGAGCCGTTCGAGTTCGATGCCGTGCGGGTGTTCGTCTTTAACAACCGGCACCACCGCTATGAAACGGCCTTCTCTGAGCGAAATTTGAAAGGCTTCTATCCGGTCGAGGTGTCGACAGACGAGAGCACGGGAGCGGTCACGCGCTTCTCATATATTGTGCAGGACGACCAGGGCAATTTCTTCCGAAAGCATTATTCGTTCATCCTGCATTCGGTGCGGCTGGTGTCGCGCGAGCCGTTCCATTTGGTCGATCCGAAGGAGCCGCAAAAGGAGCCGGTCAGTGTCGCAGCCGTACAGCCGGCCGAGCAGCGATCCTGGTATGAACGGACCAAGGATGCGGTGGGGCGGCAGTGGAAGCGCTGGTTTAATTAAGCGCTTTCGACCAGGGCCGCGGCTCCGACGATGCCGTCTTTTACTTGCGCGGGCACGATCGGGATCTCACGCCGCAGGAATTTTCGCGTGCGCCAGGCAAGTTCATCGCGCAGCTTCGCGAACAGGAAGTCGCCGGCTTCGGAAATTTGCCCTCCTATAATAATGACCTCCGGATCGAGCGCGTGAACCAGGCCGGCGATCGCCGCGCCGAGGGCCGTGATGGCGCGATCGACGATGTGGCGCGCCACTGCATCGCCTTGCTGGGCTACAGCGAACACCTGCTCGCACGTTGGCGGACGCACGGGGAGTTCACGCAAGGCCGTATCGACACTGCGGTGAATCATTTCGTCCGCGGCGCTCTCGATGGCGCGCGCCGAAAAGATCGTCTCGATGCAGCCGCGGCTGCCGCAGATGCAGTAGGCTCCCCAGGGATCGACGGTGACGTGGCCTAGATGACCGGCGATGCCGCCTGCGCCGCGTATGATTCGGCCGCCGGCGAGGACTCCGCCGCCAACTCCGGTGCCGAGGGTGAACAGCAACGCGTCGGTGCGGCCTTTCGCCGCGCCCCACGCGACTTCTCCGGCGAGTGCGGCGCGGGCGTCGTTGTCGCCGGCGATGGCGCAGTTAGGCGGAAGGGCGTCCGCGACGAGGCTTGCGAGCGTGTGGCCCTCGAGGAACACGGTCGGTCCGGGATTGGCGATGACGCGCGTCGTGACCGGATCGATGATGCCTTTCGAAGCGAAGCCCGCGCCGGTGACCGGCTCGGGCGACTCTTTGGTCAACGATCGCGCGAGTTGCTCGAGCGTTGCGCGGGTGCCAGCGATGTCAGTGGGCGTCGGCTCCTTGCGAGTGGCGATCACGCGTCCGGCGCGGTCGACGAGTCCGGCTTTGATTTGGGTGCCGCCGAGATCGAATCCGAGAATCATGCTGGTTCTAGTATCCGCCCTGGACTTCGAAAATGCGCCGCGGATTGTGGATCAGCATCGTGTCGAGTTGCTCTTGCGTCACTCCTTTTTGCTTGAGCGCAGGGATGACGTCGTTGTGTATGTGCAGATAATTCCAGCGCGGCAGAGCAGCGGCGATGGGGCGTTCCGGGAACCAGTGATTGAAGCAGGCGGCGTCATGCGACAGGACCATCCGGCTCGCGTGGCCGCACTCGCAGAGAGTGGCGACGGTTGCGACGCGATCCTCAAATCCACAGAAGGTGTCGATGCCGAAGCGGTCCATGCCGATGTAGGATCCGTTCGCGATCAGTTCCTCGAGATACTCGAGATTTGTCGTGTCGCCGCAATGGCCGATGACGACGCGCGACAGATCGACGCCTTCCTCTTTGAATATGCGCTGCTGCTCGAGTCCGTTCTTGCGGCGGGCGTTGGTGTGGGTCGAGATCGGAACTCCGGTTTGGCGATGGGCCATGGCGGTGGCTCTGAGGACGCGCTCGACATGCGGCGTCAGGCCGGGTGCGTCGGTCGCGCATTTCAGCACGGCGGCGCGGACGTTCGTTTCGGCGATCCCCTTCTCGATGTCGCGTACGAACATTTCCGCGATCAGCTCTGGGCCACCGAAGATCGTGCCGGGTCCGAGGAAATGGAAGTAGAACGGCAGTTCGTTGTACGTATAAATTCCGGTTGCGACGAGGATGTTCAACTGCGTCGCGGCGGCGATGCGCGCGATGCGGGGGATGTAGCGGCCGAGTCCGGTGACGGTGAGATCGACGATCGAATCGACGCCGCGCGACTTCAATTCGTTCATGCGGACGATAGCGTCTTCGACGCGCGAGTCTTCCGAACCCCATTCCTCCGGGTAATTCTGCATGATCTCGGCGTCGAGGATGAAGACGTGCTCGTGCATGAGCGTGACGCCGAGGGCCGAGGAATCGACGAGCCCGCGAGCCGTCGCGATTTGAGCCATGGCGAGGATTCTACCGCACCGAACCTCTGGCACAATAGTTGGAATGTCGAAATGGATGCTGATCGTTTTCTTGCTGCCGCCCGTTTGCCTGAACGCTGCGGATGTTGCGCAACTGGTGGAGGATCCTTCGATCCGCACGGCGCTCGATGTCGCGAAGCGGATCGAGCCGGAGATCCTCGCTGAACAGCGGCGCGTCTGCGAGATTGCCGCGCCCGAGTTTCAGGAACAAAAACGGGGCAGGAATTCGAGCGGATCTTCAAAACATTAGGCCTCAGGAATGTTCGCATCGACGAAGTGGGCGACGTCATCGGCGAGCGGCCGGGACAGGCGGCGCATCCGAATCTCGTGCTCGCGGCGCATCTCGACACCGTATTTCCGCCGGAAGTGGACGTCCACAATACGATGAACGGCACGAAGATGAAGGGGCCGGGCATCGGCGACGACTGCCGCGGACTCGCCGTGCTGATCGGCGTGATCCGGTCGCTCGACGAAGCGAAGGTCGTAACGCCGGGCACGATCACGTTCGTCGCGAACGTCGGCGAGGAAGGCGTCGGCGACCTGCGCGGCGTGAAGCATCTGTTCGACGTCAGCCTCCATGGCAAGATCGACAACTTCATTTCGATCGATGGTACAGGGCTGCACGCGACGCGGATCGGCGTCGGCAGCTACCGCTATAAGGTGACGTACACGGGTCCGGGCGGGCACAGTTTTGGATCCTTCGGCAATGCCAATCCGATTCATGCGTTGGGCCGGATGATTGCGAAAGTATCCGATTTTCAAGTGACGACGAAGCCGAAGGTGACGTTCAACGTCGGACGCATTGGTGGCGGCACGAGTGTGAACTCGATCGCCTACGAGGGTTGGGCCGAGGTCGATATGCGATCGTCGGATGCGGCGTCTTTGAAGGCGCTCGAAGAGAAATTCCAGGCCGTGGTGCAACTGGCTTTGAACGAAGAAAACGAGCGCTGGAAGAACAAGGGCAAGATCGCGGTCGAAGTGAAACTGCTCGGCTATCGTCCAGCGGGCGAGACGCCGGAATCGGCTCCGATCGTATCAACGGCGAAGGCGGTTGGGAAGGCGCTGGGTTTCGACGTACGCTTCGGCGAGGGATCGACGGATTCCAATTATCCGATGAGCCTGCACGCTCCCGCGATCACGATCGGCGGAGGCGGCACGGGGACGGGCGCGCATTCGCTCGATGAGGCGTTCGACTCGACGGATTCCTGGAAGGGAACGCAGCGGGCGTTGCTGCTGGCGGTCGCGCTGGTTCAATAAATTTTTGTGCGTGGTTCGGAAATCCGGAATGTTGATCGCTGCCGTGTTGATCAACGAACGAAAGGAAACCCAATCATGAAACGAACCATGCGATCCTGATGGCTCCAGGAATGCCCGTGAGTTCTGGTCGCGAGGCCATCCAGAAGATGCTGGCAGAGATGATCTCCGATCAGGCGTCGCGTATCGAAGTGGCCAAGTCCGGCGACATCGCGTACACGCAGAGAGCGTACACGATGACGACGACCGATCCGAATTCGAAACAGGTCATACACGATCACGGCAGCTACTTGACCACGTATCGCAAGGAAGCCGATGGATCGTGGAAGGCGTAGCCGACATTGCGACGTCCGACGTGCCACCGCCGGCGCCTACAACAAAGTCAAAGTAAGCCCTGGCTATAATATTGGTTGTGGCACGTACAAGCTGTATAATCCTCGCCGTGGCCGCGATGGGAGCGGTGTTCGCTCAGAATCCATCGCCGAAACCAAAGGATCCGCCACCTGACAAGCCCGCGGCAGACAAGCAGAATCCCGCGGAAGTCGAGCCTCCTGAGGAAGATGAGTCGCTGAAGCCGAAGGTGTATACCTTCAATCCGCTGCAGGCGCAGCGGGACCTTCGCACGGGCGAATTCTATTATAAGAAGGGCAGTTGGAAGGCGGCGGCGAACCGGTTCGAGGATGCGACGCAGTACGATCCGAGTCTCGCGGATGCTTTTCTCAGGCTGGGTGAGGCGCGGGAGAAGCTCCACGATCCCAAAGCCGCCCGGAAGGCCTTCCAGAAGTACCTCGAGCTGAAACCCGATTCGAAGGAAGCGGCGTCGATCAAGAAGAAGATCGGCGGCTGATTTCTATCGCCTTACGAGTGGAGAGGGGTATCCTTTCCCTAATCGATTGGGAATTGTTGGCCACGGCATTCGATGATAGGCTTCCCATAGGATGCACCATTCATCTTGGCTGTTCTTTGCGTACATTGACCCCGGCGGGGGCGCCTTTTTCATCCAGATCCTTCTGGGAGGGATCTTCGCCTGGTTGTATCGATTCCGGAGGGCGGTGCTCACCTTCTTCCGCGACCGGGAAGCGGCCAAGACGAAGACGGCTAAGTTATAGGCGGATCGAAACGCCAGGCGCTCCCACTCGAGTGAGGTCCCATTTGCGAGGTCTCGGCGGATCCCTGTTGCTCGGCCTAGCCGCGGCAACCTACTTTCTGACTCCCGTTGTGGAGCAATTCGTTCGGCTGACCCCGGCCAGATCATATTTTCTACAGCGGGTTCCGGACCGCCTCGATTACCTGGTCCTGATCGGGCTGATCATCGCCCTCGGGCTGATTGCCGGATCGGCGGATTGGTTCGGCCAACAGTTCTCCGGATCCGTGCGGAGGCTGTTTGAAATTCCCCTGTGGCTGATGTGCGCACTGGGAATCGAACATGTCGTTCATCAGCACCTGGGCCGATATGCACCCGTGTGGAACACCGTCGGCGCGGCTTGGAATCGAGCGGGCGTCTCGGCGATCAACGGCTGGTTCATCACCGGACTTCTGTGCGCGATGCCGGTCCTCGCAGCATTCTACTTTTGGCCACAGGCCTGGTCCTCAGCGAAAGCGATCCTCTGTGGAGGAGCGGCAATGGTTTGGCTCGCCTGCGGGATCAAGCTGATCCATCCGACCGTGCCTTTGACGAATAGCCGCAGCGTCGTCGCCGCCCCCGAGCTCAAGACCGCGGGTAGTTCGCGGCCGGGCAGTCCAATTGTCTGGATTATCCTTGACGAGTGGGACTATGACCTGACCTTCAAACGCGCGGATCAGAAAGTTTTCCCCGCCTTCGAAAGGCTGCGATCGGAGTCGATGTTCCTTGAGAAGGTGCGCGCCGCCGGGACGGATACAATCGTCGCGATCCCCAGTCTGCTGATGGGTCGCCGAGTCACGGAATACCGCCCGGCTAGCGCGGCAGGTGCGAAGTTCCTTTCCTCCGCAACGGCCTTCGAATCCTTCCCCGGGCCGCCAACAATTTTCGACTCAGCCGGTGAATTCGGCTACCGGACCCATATTGTCGGCTGGTATCACCCGTATTGCCGGATTTTCGCCGGGCGATTCGACTCCTGCTGGTGGGACGACCTGAGGATGCAGGCTCTTCGCCCGGGCGGCTCCGCGGCGGCAAGGGCTGTGGCATTCCTGCGCGAATCGATCGAACTCGAGGCCGTGCCGTGGCTGGGGCCGACGAACCTGCTGCGCCGCCATGTGGGCCGCATCGATCCGATGATCGAACAAGCGTCGGTCGCGGCGAGCCACTCGGGAAAATCGTTTGCGTACCTGCACCTGCCCATCCCTCACGGACCCTTTTTCAAAAGGGAATCCGATGGTGGTATCGTCCCGCAACCGAGCGATGTGCACGGTTATCAATACGGGCTGGACGAAGCAGATCGCGCCCTGGGGATCATCCGGGACGCCATGACGCGCGCCGGTGTGTGGGACGATGCGCTCGTGGTCGTGACGACAGACCATCCGTTCCGCTATCAATTCGAGGGCGGTTATGGGAACGGCCATATCCCGATGATGATCAAGTTTCCCCATCAAACGGCGCCGATGGTGTACAGCCATCCGTTCCAGGCTGTCGAAACGAAGGGCCTTATCGAGGACTTCATGCGCGGCGGACTGCCGACTCCGGAGCGAGCGGTGGCGTGGCTCGATCGCACCGGCTCGAACATCCCGTCGAGCGGAGCGGAAGGACGTCCGCGCGCGGTTCCGGTCGCGCTCACCTCACGCAAGTGAATCAAAAACCGAATCCAACCGAACCCGAGGACATCCAATTCCTCGTATGTCCACTGCCACACACGCTCACATCTCCGAAGAAGACGCGGATCTACTGTTCCGCAAGGCGCGCACGTTTTACGCCTGGAAGCCGGAGCCGGTCTCCGACGACACGCTTCGCGATATTTATAACCTGTTCAAGTTCGGCCCGACGAGCTTCAACACATCGCCTGCGCGGATCCTTTTTCTTCGTACAGCGGAGGCGAAGGCTCGCTTGCTTCCCGGCCTGATGCCCGTGAATGTCGAGAAGGTCCGCACGTCGCCAGTGACGGCGATCATCGCTTACGATACGGAGTTCTACGAGAAGCTGCCGAAGCTGGTGCCGCACATGGACGCTCGCAGTTTCTTTGCAGGCAATGCTCCGCTGATTCACGACACGGCGTTCCGGAACGGCTCGCTGCAAGGCGCCTACCTCATCATCGCCGCCCGCGCGAATGGTCTCGATTGCGGACCCATGTCCGGCTTCGATGCCTCAAAAGTGAACGCCGAGTTTTTCCCCGATGGCAAGTGGAAGGCGAACTTCCTGTGCAACCTCGGCCACGGCGATGCGACCAACCAATTCCCGCGCGCGCCCCGGCTCGACTTCGAAGAAGCCTGCCAGCTTCTGTGAGCTAAACTGGGTCGTTATGGAACTCCCCACGTCGGAAATGCCGGTGCCGAGCGATCCGGCCCGGTCCCTGTTGCGCCACGCCGTCGCGACCGTGCGTTATCGCGCGAACAAATCGCTGCGGGACGCCGATCCTGCATTCGGGGACTTCCGCATCGCCGACACGGTCCGTACACCGTCGGAGATCCTCTCGCATATCGGCGACCTCTTTGATTGGGCGTTGCGGCTTTCGCACGGGGAGCCGCAGTGGACCGAGGCCAAGCCGCTCGCCTGGGATGAGGAGGTTGTGCGTTTCCACAAAGTCCTCGACGATTTCGACGCACGGCTCGATTCGGCTGAGCCGATTTCGGCGCCGGTCGAGCGGTTGATGCAAGGCCCCGTCGCGGACGCGTTGACGCACGTCGGCCAACTGGCCACGCTGCGGCGCTTGGCTGGTTCTCCGATCAAATCGGAAAACTATTTCAAGGCGCACATCGTTCCGGGCCCTTACGTTTCGTAGTCGAGCTACTGGCCTCCGTGCGGGCCAATCGACGACTGGATGAACTGGCTGATGTCGTCCTTCAGTTTCTTGTGCGACGGCACATCGATATAGAACATGTGCCCGGCCGTGTAGTAATGGAATCCGACATTCTTCCGGATGTTGGGCTGCAATCCCATGTGGCTGAACGTGTACTCGGCCGCGAAATACGGCGTCGCCATGTCGTAGTAGCCGCATCCCACGAACACTTTCATAAAAGGATTTTTCGCGAACGCACTGCGCAACGCGTCGGACACGTTCACGAACCGGTTCTCATTCTGCGTGCCGTAATCCCAGCGCAGGATCCCGCCTCCTAAAACATAATAGGTCGCATCTGATTTATAGCCGAGTTCGGTCCGCACGTATTGGCTGAACAGCGCCGTGTATGGAGGACGGATGGCGCTCATGCTCGGATCGAACTCCACGGTCTCGGACGTATCGAGCGGCGCGGGTCCGACCAAACGGCTGTCGAGGCGCCCGGCCATCGACTTCTGGTCGCGCATCAGTTCCCGCAGGTAGTGCATCAACTCGACACGCAGGTCGGAGTTGTCAACGTACTTTGGATCGAGGCCAGTCAAGTGGGCGAACTTCGCAACCGCCGCTTTGTACTCGGCATCGGTGAGTTCGTCGCCTTTGACGAGTGCCTCGTTGTATCCACTGACGGCCCACTTCTCCGATTCCTTCAGCGTCGCCTCCATGTTCCGTTGCTGGTCCGCCGAAAGCTTCTTGTGATAGTAGGCGGTCGCCGTGTAGCTTGGCAGATAGAGCAGGTACGGCAGGTCGTTGCCGTGCCCGAACAGAATGGTCTCGAAGTTCAGCACAGTCGATAGAAGGGCCACTCCGTTAAACGCGATACCGTGGTCGATCAGGTATCCGGCGAGGCTCGCTGCGCGCGTAGTTCCATAGCTCTCGCCAACGAGGAACAGCGGGGACGTCCAACGTTCCGACCGCGTCAGATACATGCGGATGAATTCGCCCACCGATTCAATATCGCCAGTCAGGCCATTGAACCGGTGTTGCAAGGCCGCGTCCGCAGCGCGGCTATAGCCGGTGCCAACCGGATCGACGAATACGAGATCCGTTTGATCGAGCCACGTGTTGTCGTTGTCAACCAGTTGATACGGCGGTGCGGGCAAGGCTCCGTTGTCTTGCATCCTTACGCGTTTCGGTCCGATGCAGCCCATGTGCAGCCAGATCGAGGCCGACCCCGGACCGCCATTGAACGAGAACATCAGCGGCCGTTTGGTCGCATCGGGAACACCATCGAGCGTGTACGCCACGTAGAACAGATTGGCCTCGATCTTCCCGTGATCGTCCTTGATCGGCATCATGCCGGTGGTCGCCGTGTAGCTCAGCGTCCTGCCGTTGAGCTTCATCTCATGTTTCGTAACAACGGGCTTTTCTTCCTTGAGAGGCTCGGGCTTGGCTCCGTCCGAGGCGGGCTCGGGCGTTGCCGCTGCAGGGCGCTGGCCTTGGCCGCGTCCTTGCGAAAACGTCAGGGGTTGCACCAAGAGGACCGGAATCGAGAGGAACGCGAGACGGCTGAATTTGAGCATTGGCTCAGGCTATCACGGCCGGCGCGGTCCTGCGATAACCTGAAAGCAAAATGAAGCTCGCAACATTTGAGGTCAAAACTGTTTTAGGACGTCAGCGGCGTCTGGGAGCGCTACTCGAGACCGGCGCGATCCTCGATCTGAACTCCGCCGCTGCCTGGTGGTACGCTCGCGACGGCGATCCGCGGCCGCACCGCATGGCGTCGGTCATGCTGCCAGCGGACATGCTCGAATTCCTCGAAGGCGGAAGTACCACGTTCGACATGGCTCGCCGAGTGATTGCGAGCATTGCGCAGGAACTCCGCTCGGGGCGCACGTTGCGAGGCCCTAACGACGAGACGCTCATCCTCGAGCGGGAGAGCGTGAAGCTACTCGCTCCGCTGCCAAATCCGCCGTCTGTTCGGGACTTCTACGCATTCGAGCAGCATGTGAAGAAAGGCTTCGAGCGGCGCGGCGGCACGGTCCCGAAAGAATGGTACGAGATTCCCGTCTACTATAAAACGGCCGCGCACAATCTGATCGGCACCGGTGAGGACGTCCACTGGCCGCGGTTTACGCAGACCTTTGATTACGAACTGGAACTCGCGGCAGTGATCGGACGCAAGGGCCGCAACATCGCGGCCGAGGATGCGCGCAGCTATATCGCGGGCTTCACGATCATGAACGACTTCAGCGCGCGCGACATACAGCGCAAGGAAATGGCGGTCGCGCTGGGGCCGGCTAAGGGCAAGGATTGGTGCACGGCGTTCGGCCCGGCGCTGGTGACGATCGATGAGATTTGCGATCCGTACAATCTCAAGATGACCGCGCGGGTGAATGGCGAGGTGTGGTCCGAAGGAAACTCGGGCACGATCTTTCACAAGTTCGAGCGGATGATCGAATTCCTCACGGAAGACGACACGATTTATCCGGGAGACATTATTGGATCGGGCACGGTCGGAACTGGTTGCGGGCTCGAGTTGAATCGCTGGGTGAAGCGCGGCGACGAGATCGAACTCGAGATCGAGAAGATCGGCGTGCTGCGGAATCGCGTAGTCTAACTCGCCGCGGCGATTGCGTCGAGATACGCGGCTTCGGTGCGTTCGACGGTAATCGCTGCTGAGAACTCGCGCGCATGCTCGCGGGCGCGGCGTCCACGCACGGCCAATTCCGCGGGATCCTCCATCACTTGCTGAATCATTTTCGCCAACGCGTGTGAGTCCGCGGGCGGGACGAGCCATCCGCCATCGCCGACGACTTCCGGCAATCCTCCGACATTGGACGCGATCACCGGCACTTCGTGCGCCATCGCATATAAAGGCGCGAGTCCCAGAGCTTCAGATGTTGAGTTGGCGACGAAGAGGTTGAGACCCGCATAGAATTCCGCATCGGGCTTGATGTACCCAGGCAGGACAGCAGCGGCCCCAACCACGCGGGCCTTGGCGATGGTCTTCGGATCGTTGCGCAAAGGTCCATCACCGGCGAGGATCATTCGCAGATTCAGGTGCCGGGGTAGCAGCTCGGCCAGTGCGTCGAGTGCGTCGAGCTGCCCTTTTTCCGGCGTAAACGCGGCCAGATGGCCGATGACGAAATCCCCTTCATCGAGATCCCATTTGGCGCGCATCGCCGAGCGGGACGATTGTCGATCCGGCAATTGCTCAGGGAACTCGATGCCTCCGCGCACGACCTTGATCTGTTGCGGAGGAACGCCGTTGCGCACGAGCGCGTCCATCACGGCTTGCGAGGATGCGATCACGACGTGGCAGGTGCGCGTATATTTCAAGCGATGCATGAATCCGTTGCGCGGATCGAACGCGACATTCCGATGCGCGGCGCGAGCGATGGGAGTGCCCACGGTCGAGAGATAAGAAACCGTTTGCGCACGCGCGTCATGCGCGGCGGAAAGATCGTGCGGATTTTTAGCAAGGAACTGACGGATCGATTGGGACCCGCGCCAATACTCGCGATCGAGCGGTACGACCGGAAATCCCTCCTCCGACGCGGCCTTCGCGAGGGCGCTCGACTCAGGGCAGGCGATCGACTGTGAATGGCCGCGATCGCGAAGTCCGCGGGCGACCACCATCAATTGCGCCTGTCCGCCACGCATCGCCGTGCCGGTATCGATGTGCAGGATCCGCATTTATGAACGAATCAAGGATGCTCGCCGCGCACGCGGGCCGCTGTCTCGACGCCACGCACGGGCAGCGCAGGATCGTTCAACAGTCCGAGTTGCACCAGCACCGACGCCTGATCCCAATAAATATGTTCATGCGCCAGCTTGCCATCGCGGAATTTGACTATCGCGACGAGTGGGATCTCGACGTGCTTTCCCGTCGGCTTCACGCCCGGCAGCATCCACGGCATTTCGATCGTGTGGGTGAACGAAAAGATCATTTCATCGACCAACTGATCTTCGCCGACAGTCCGCGAAATCGGGTGTAGCTTCGTGTCGGGCGGCATTGTCGGGATGAAATCCTTCGAATAAAACTCGCGCAACGCCGGCTTCCCGCGGCCGCCCGTGAGTACGGGAACGTGATTCACATACGCGTCCTCAACCATCGTGCGGAGCGTCGCTTCGGTGTCGCGCGTGTCGAACTCGTGCGCGGTGTGTTCTTCCCAAAGATGAGAGAGGTCCATGATGCTACTTGCGAGAATATCGCAGATCGAGCTACTTTGATCGGGTGAAACATCCTGTCTTCGCCGCAGCCGTCGCGGCCCTGTTCGCCGGCGTCATGCTGGCGCAGCCTCCGGCCGATTTGATCGTGCGCAACGGCAAGATCGTTACCATGGAGTCCGCGCAGCCGATCGTGCAAGCGGTCGCCATCGGCAACGGAGTCATCCTTGCGCTCGGAACCAATGCGCAAGTCGCGCGCTTCGCAGGACCGAATACGAAGATCCTCGATTTGAAGGGGGCCTTCGCGACTCCGGGCATCATCGAGTCGCACGGCCATTTCATGGGCATCGGCCAATTCAAGCGCAGCCTCAATCTGCGCGACGCGAAGACCTGGGATGACATCGTGTCAATGGTCGCCGCCGCCGCGAAGGAAGCAAAGCCGGGCGAGTGGATCATTGGCCGCGGATTCCATCAGTCGAAGTGGACGACTCCGCCGACGCCCAACGTGCAAGGCTTTCCGGTGCATGACAAGTTGAGTAAAGTATCGCCGAACAATCCGGTGCTGCTCACTCACGCGAGCGGCCATGCGGCGATGGTCAATCAGAAAGCAATGGATCTCGCGGGAATCGGCAAGGACACCCCGAATCCAAAGGGTGGCGAAATTCTGCGCGATGCGAACGGCAATGCGACCGGCTTATTGAATGAGACCGCGCAGGGCCTGACGCGCAAAGCCTACTCCGATTATCTGGACAAGCGCACGCCCGCGCAGCGGAACGAAGACAGCCGCGCGGAAGCGACGCTCGCCGCGCAGGACTGCATCCGCAAGGGCATCACTTCCTTCGACGACGCAGGCAGTCCGTTCGATACCGTCGACCTGCTGCGCACGATGGAAAAGGAAGGCAAGCTCGATTTGCGGCTGTGGGTGATGCTGCGCGAACCGAATGCGAAGCTCGAGCCGCGGGCCGCGAAGTATCGGGTGATCGGCGAGTCGCAGGAACATTTCACCGTGCGTGCGATCAAGCGGCAGATCGATGGCGCGCTGGGCTCGCGCGGCGCGTGGCTGCTCGAACCCTACACGGATATGCCCTCCGGATCCGGACTCAACACCGAGCCCGTCGCCGACATCGAAGAGACCGCGCGATTCGCCATCGCCAACGGATTCCAGCTTTGCGTCCACGCGATCGGCGACCGTGCCAATCGCGAGACGCTCGATCTGTTTGAGCGGACGTTCCGCGCGAACCCTGATAAAACGGGCCTCCGCTGGCGTGTGGAACATGCACAGCATCTGAATCCGGCCGACCTTCCGCGATTCGCCAAGCTCGGAGTGATCGCCGCCATGCAGGCCGTCCACTGCACATCGGATGCTCCTTATGTTTTGGCGCGCCTCGGTCCCAAGCGCGCCGAAGAAGGAGCGTACATGTGGCGCAGTCTGCTCGATTCAGGCGCGGTAGTGACGAACGGAACAGATGCACCGGTCGAGGATGTCGATCCGATTCCATCGCTCTACGCCGCAGTTACGCGCAGGCTTGCGGATGGAACGCAGTTCTTTCCGAAGCAGCGCATGACGCGCATGGAGGCGCTGAAGAGCTACACGATCTCATCCGCGTACGCCGGCTTCGAAGAGGATCGCAAAGGCTCATTGAAGGTCGGCAAGCTCGGCGACATCACTGTCTTCTCGAAGGATTTTCTGACGATCCCCGATAGCGAGATTCCGCACATGGAAGTGCTCGACACGATCATCGGCGGCAAGGTCGTCTATCAGCGGAACCCATAGAATTCGCTGGTACAAGGGTCACATTCGAAGCCGATTGGGTACTTGAGTCATAGAGGAAGGCCACGAAGTCTTCCCACCGCACCCCCCAAATCGGAGAGACCCAAAAAATGAAAAGCAATCTATGCGCCCGCGCGCTCGCGCTAGCGGCGCTCCTGCTGCCCGGAGCAATTGAAACCCTGAACGCCGACGTATTGTATCAGCAGCCATCCGTGTGGAACGGCGACGGCAGTCAAACAGGTTCGGGTTGGACCGACGAATTGGACTCAACATCCACCGGCTATCAGACCTTCGATAATTTTGTATTGGGCCAGTCCGCCACGATCAATCAAGTCTCGTGGATCGGACTGTACAT
>DASXZC010000386.1:0-17700 GCA_036502165.1 Bryobacteraceae bacterium | reverse complement strand
GGCTGGACGCCGGAGTTGGAGGCGCGGCTCGAGTTGCCGCGGCACGCGCTGCATGCGTCGCGCATTCAGTTCGAAGGACCGCTCGAGTTCACCGCTCCATTCGCCGCGGATTTGGCTTCGTTTTGGAACTCCCGCTAGGCGAAGGCGGCGAGCCTCTTCGCCATCAACGCCGCTGGTGCCCGTTTCGGGATGCTCGAGTTGAATACCGTCAATAATGACGGCACGCCGAGCAATAGGGTATACGCGTCCGAGTGCTGGTATTCGACCTGCGCGATGTAATCATCAGTCGGACTCTGCGACACGAACGTGCCTTCCCAGTCTTCCTGGGAATCCTGTATTCGTAAGTAGTTTTGCTGCGTGACGGCCGGAACGATGATGTCGCTGATGACTTCGCCGGTACCGAGCGGCGGGAAGACCAGGTGCCAGTCGTACATCGATGACACATCCGCCAGCGTCGAGACATTCCAGAACAGAGGTGCGACGTCGTACGAATTCCGGATACAGTCGGCGTAGCTGGTCAGGCCGGCAGGCGAGGTCCAAAACGGAAGCTTGCTCGCGCCGGTATAGGCGAAGGAGTTATCGAAGTACGTCGCGAAGTTTTCGTCACCAGCCGTCGGACCAGCGAAGTTGATCGTCGTGACCGTGGCTTTCGATGATGGGTCCCAAGTTGACTGGTTATCGCGGGCGTAGAGAGCGAGGGTCGACGCGAGGGCCGATCCTAAGCTGTGTCCCGCGAAACAGACTCCCGCTTGCGTAACCGAGTTCATTTCGTTTGCGAGAAAGGTGAACAGAGAAAGTCCCGAGGTCGCGTCCTTCATGGTCAGCAGGACGGTCAGTCCGATGCTGGTGGATTCGGAAATCATGCCCTTCACGGCCGATCCGGTCGCGCCCATCGGCCAAGGCATCATCGTCACGACGTCGCTGTCTTCAATGAGCCAATCGAGCAGGACTTTACCATTCGTTCCGCGCACGGCAACCGCATATTGCGCGGGTCCACTGGCCGTCGCGTTCGACTTCGCAACGTACATGAGATTGTCCTGATAATAAGAACCGGGCACGGTGTAGGTGACAGGACCCCACACGACGTCCCACTGGCCGGCGACGGGTGGGATCGGATTGGGGGCAGACGCCGAGAGGGCGTTGATAAGATCCGTTTTGATTTGCGCGTCGGGCGATGGAATTCCTGGAATCAGTTCATCAATATAAGCCAGATATGCCAGGCTGAGCATGATCTGCTGTTGAGCATTCGGTGTAGGGTTTGACATGGCAAGCGCTCCTTGGCGAGTAGCATATCAAAACTCCGTGTCGAATTCGTCAATTAATTCTGGAGCGCCTGATCAATATCCGCGATAATGTCCTCGGCGGCTTCGATACCGACCGAAATGCGGACGAGATTATCCTTGATGCCCATGCGCGCCCGCTGTTTCGGCGGCAGATCGCGGTGCGAAGCGATGAGTGGATACAGGGCCATTGAATGCACGTCCCCAAGCGAAGTGGCGCGGACGAGCATCTTCAGAGCGTCCATGAAACGGAAGATGTCCTGTTTCCCGGCGTCCTTGATCTCGAAGCTGACGATAGCGCCAAAAAGATTCTTCGGGAACATCCGCGCGATGGTCTCGGCGTCAGGATGCTTCGGATCGCCCGTGAAGAATACCTTATCGACTCGCGGATGCGTCGCGAGCCAGTTCGCCACGCGGCATGCATTCTGGCATTGACGTTCCATACGCAACGGGAACGTCTTGATGCCGCGCATCGTCAGGTAGGCTTCGAAAGGACCCATCACCGGCCCGGCGATCCGCGAGTAGGCGCGCAAAGGCTCGATGTGTTCCTCGTCAGCGACAATCAAGCCACCGAGGACGTCGCCGTGTCCGGATAAATATTTCGTCGCGCTGTGGACGCTGAAACTCGCGCCGAGTTCGATCGGCCGCACGAGCAGCGGCGTCGAAAAGGTATTGTCGACGATCACAGCCGTGTTCGTCTTTTTCGCAATGGCCGCGATTTTATCGAGTTCACCCACCCGCAATATCGGATTCGAGACGGTCTCCATCACCAGACATCCGGCCTTGGTCTCAACGATCGCGGCTTCGATTGCAGCGAGGTCGCAGATGTTCACGAAACGTACGGAAATCCCCAGCGGATCGAGGATCTTTGTCAGCAGATTGATCGTCGCGCCATACATATCGCTCGCGGCAACGATCGAGCGGTTCCGGTCGAGCAGCGCCACCAGGATCGCTGTCTGCAGCGCGGCCATCCCCGAAGCACATGCGAGCGCACCCGCGCCGTTCTCGAGGGCCGCGGCGACCTCTTCCAAAGCCGCGTTCGTCGGATTCTCATACCGCGCGTACGACTGGCCGTGCATCTCATGGCCGAAGATCTTGTCGAGCGTCTCAGTCGACTCGTAAAAATAGCTGGCCGCCGTATAAATCGGCGTCGTCACCGGGATGTGCGGACCCGCCTTCTTACGGTCACCGGTGTGGACAGCTTTCGTGAACAGACTCTTCATTTCCGTTTCCAGCGGACTCCTTCTTTTGTGTCTTCGAGAATCACGCCCGCCGCGTCGAGTTCCTTGCGGATGCGGTCGGCCTCGGCGAAATTCTTCGTTCTCTTTGCGGCCGCGCGCGCCGCGATCTGCGCCTCGATTTCGGAGTCCCTCGGGCCGCCGGTATGCGCGTCGGGCTTCAGAACGTCGAACACGCTATCGAAGCGCACGAGCAGTTCCTGCGCGGCGGCGACGTTGCCCGCCGGAAACGCGCCCGAATCCATAAGGATGTTGGTTTCCCGCACGAATTCGAAGATGGCGGCCAGTGCTTCCGCAGTATTCAAATCATCGTCGAGGCTGGCATCGAATGTATCGCGCGCCTTGGCCGTCCGAGCGGTCAGTTCCTCGCTGACTCCCGCCGGGAACTTGCCCGTGTCGAGCCGCAGCTTGTAATCGCGCAGCCTCTGAATCGAGCTCTTGGCGGCAACCAATCCGTCCAACGTGAAATTGAGTTTCTTGCGATAGGGAACGCTCGCCAGCAGATACCGCAACTGCTCGGGCGTATAGCCGAGCGCGGCCAGATCCCGCAGCGTATAAAAATTGCCCAGCGATTTCGACATCTTCTGCATGTCGATGTTCAAATGCTCGGAATGCAGCCAATACTTCGCGAACGGCTTGCCGCTGATGGCCTCCGATTGGGCGATTTCGTTCTCATGGTGCGGGAAAGTCAAATCAATGCCGCCTGCATGAATATCGAGCGTTTCGCCCAGATACTTCATGGCCATGACCGAGCATTCGATGTGCCAGCCCGGCCGCCCCGCGCCGATCGGCGTGTCCCACCAGAACTTCTCATTCTCCTTGCGGGCCTTCCACAGAACGAAGTCGCGAGCGGAGTCCTTATCATATTCGTCGTTGTCGACGCGCGCGCCGTCTTTCATCCCCGAGAAGTCGAGATGCGACAGCTTCCCATATCCGGGGAACTTCGAAATCCGGTAATAAGTCGAGCCTTCGCTCGTGTACGTGAAGCCCTTCTGATCGAGGACCTCCACTGCGCGAACCATGTCGTCGATGTGGTCGGTCGCCTTGACCATCCGCTCGGGACGCTGCAGGCGCAGCTTGCCGGTGTCCTCGAGGAAGGCCTGCGTATAAGGCTCCGTGTACTCCTTGAGCGACATCCCTTCCTTGGCGGCATTGCGCAGGATCTTGTCGTCGACGTCCGTGATGTTCATGACGTGGTTCAGCTTGTAACCACGAGCGGCCAGCCATCGCCGTAGGATGTCCTGGAACGTGAACGTCCGCAGGTTGCCGATGTGGACGAAGTTGTAAACGGTTGGTCCACACGTGTACATGCGGACCTCGTTGCCATGGATGGGGACGAAGTCCTCGACTGTTTGCGTGAGTGTGTTGTAGAAGCGCAGGCCCATTGGGAAATTTTGGAAGGGGAAGTTCTATGGTAGCAAGGGGCGTCACTCGTACCGCAGCGCGATCATCGGATCGATGCGGCTCGCGCGGATCGCGGGAAGCCACACCGCCGCGCCTGCGACCAGCGCCAGCACAGCCGGAGCGGCCAGGAACGTTATGCCATCGTAGGGCTCGACGCCGACAAGCAGACTCTCAATCCATCGTACGAAGACGACCGCCGCGCCGATTCCGATCGCTGTTCCCGTCATTGCGAGCCTCATCCCTTCGCGGAAAACGAACGCGCGGATGCCGCCCGGCTCGCCGCCCAGCGCGAGGCGAATCCCGATCTCACGCCGCCGTTGCTCGACTGAATACGACAAGACTCCGTAGATTCCGACGGCTGCCAGTACGAGCGCGGAGACTCCGAAGATCAGCATCAGGACCAGATTGAAATCCTGGGCAGCAGTCGATTGATCGAGCAACTCGTCCATCGAGTGAACTGCTTCTACCGGCAATCCGGACGCGCGTTCGAGTTCACGGCGGATATTCTGCGTCAACGCCGCGGAGCCCGCGCCTGAACGCGTGCGGATCATCCACTTGGTCGGCATCCGGTTTAGATAGCCGATGTACGCGTCGGATATTTGTGCCAGCGGAAAATAGACAATTTCGAAGTCCTTGAGGCTCGTGCGATCGCCCGTATCCCCAGCCACGCCGATGATCTCGGCCGGCGGATCCTTTGAATCTGCCGTAGTGCCCAGCAGATGGCCGACCGCACCACCGTTCGGCCAAAACTTGCGAGCCATCGTCTGGTTGATGATCGCCACGAGCGGCGCGCCCGCGTTGTCGTTCTCAGTGAACCCGCGTCCCTCGACGATCGGAATCTGAAACACGCGGAAGTAGTCAGGTGAGACGACCGGATAATTCGCGCGGCCGTGAAAATTGCCGTTTACGGGCCTGCCGGGAATATAGTATGGACCGTTCGGCACTGGGCCAACCGGCGGACAGCAGCCAACGGCGACGGTCTCAACTCCCGCGATCGCTGCGATCCGCTCGATCGTCGTACGCGCCAATTGCGTGACGTTCGCAGACTTCTCATAGTGGTCGCCGGCGAGCGAAAGGTCCATCATCAATACGTTCGACGGCGTGAAGCCCAGATTCGCCGAACGCATCACTGCAAACGTGCGGATCAGCAATCCGGATCCGATCACCAGCATCACGGCAAGCGCGACTTCGCTCACGACCAGCAGTCCTCGCAGGCGTTTTTGGCGGAAGCCCGTGCCTGCGTACCCGCCATTCTCCTTGAGCGCCAAATCGAGACGGATGCGCGAGGATCCAATCGCGGGAGCCAGGCCGAACACGACGCCGGTCACGAGCGAAATTGCCAGCGCGAACGCAGCGACGCGCCACTCGACTGCGGATTGCAGACCTGGAACATACACAGGATTCCATGCGGTCAGCGCTCTGACTCCGGCAAGCCCTACAATCAGGCCGGCTACTCCGCCCGTCATCGCGAGCAGCATGCTCTCCGTCAGTAACTGCCGCATGATCTGCGCCCGGCTCGCACCGGCGGCCGAACGGATCGCGATCTCGCGCCGTCTGCCCGCGGCGCGCATCAGCAGTAGATTCGCGACATTCGCACACGCGATCAGGAGGACGAGCGCGACCGCTCCTGATAGAACGAGCAGAGGCTTTCGAATGTCGCGCCCGATCGTCTCGCGGATCGGCTGGACTCCAAACGCGTAGCCGGGTAGCATGGTGCTCACATTGGGAAATCGACGCCGGAAATCAGCGGTCGCCTGCGCGAGGCGCGCGTCGATAGTTCCTCGAGTGACCCCGCTCCGCAAGCGTCCAGCGGCGGTGAAGAAGTGATTCTGATCGGTGCTATCCGAAGGAATCTGAAATGGCACGAACACATCGACCGGCCGTGGCGACTCCGTCACGGCATCTGCGCCCAGCACTCCGATGACAGTGTACGGCGAGCCGCTCAACGAAATCGCTTTGCCGAGGATGCCTGGATCCCGATCGAACGCCCGCTTCCAAAATCCGTCACTGAGGACTACGAAGTGCCCCGCGTTCGGTTGATCCTGTGCGGGCGAGAACGTCGCTCCGCGAGCGGCCGCGAGTCCGAACAGACGGAAGTAGCTCTCGGAGACTTGCGCCATCTGCACTTGCTGTGGCTTGTCGACGGCAGTGAGATCCATCGTGCCGAACCGGTAGGCGCTGACGTTTTCGAATACGTCCCCGAGTTGCCGCCAGACCAGGTAACGCGTGATCGACGCCCCCAGCGGAGGACCATTGGGACGCACGGTTCCAAACACGACGACGTGATCCGGATCCGGCGCGGCGATCGGCCGCAGCAATACCGAATTCACTACCGAGAATACGGCCGTGTTCACTCCGATTCCCAACGCCAACGCGGCGACCGCCGTGAGCGTGAAGCCCGGACTCCTGCGGAAGAGCCGCACGGCATATTTCACATCAGAGGACATCGGCGAATCCGCGCTTGAGATGTCGGAAGAACAGGCCGCCCACGATGAAAATGATAGAGGCGACGACGGTCAACACTAAGATTTGGCGCCAATCCGGCCACGGCATATAGGGGTCGAGCATCAGCGATCGATAGCCATCGACGATGTACGACATCGGATTCCAACGGACCAGAAAACGCAGCCGCTCGGGCACCTGCTCCGGAGTGAGGAAGATCGGCGTGATCCAGAACCACAGCATCAACACGACTTGTACCACTTGTCCCGTATCGCGCAGATAGACGTTCAGGCTCGCCGCCATCCAGCCGAAACCGATCGCCATCAATCCCGTCAAAATGACGTAGATGGGCAGGAACCACATCATCGGGCTGACTCCGCCATCGAAAATCCCGATGGCGAGCGTCGCCAATCCGACGGCGATCAGATGATGGATCAAGGACGACAGGAAGATCGAAACCGGCACGATTTCCGAGGGAAAAACGGTCTTCGTGATCAGATTCGAATGATCGAGCAGCGACGCCGACGACCGTACGATGGTCTCTTGAAACAACAGCCACGGCAGGTTTCCCACGAAGAGGAACAACACATAAATCTGGGTCGGAGCGTCCGGGGGAAGTTGGAATCGCATGCAGACCCGGAACACGAACCACCACGAGAACAGCATGACCAGCGGATGGATCACTCCCCACAACCATCCCGCCGCGGATCCTACGAACCGCTGGTGGAAATCGCGCCGTACCAATTCGAACAGCAGTGAACGGCGTTCGACCAGATTGTTTACGAAATGACGCCCCGGCACGACTGGCGCGGACCTTGTGGCAACGGACGATGTCGGGACGGAGGTAGATGTCAAAGCAAGGCTCGCTATACTTGATTGTAATGCCCGGAAGTTCATTCGGACCCAGGTGCGCCCTCTCCCTGTTGTTGGCAGCCGCTGGATTGTACGCCCAAGCCGCCACACCAACCGCCAACATTCCGAAATGGACGCCGCCCGCGCAAGCCGAGACGCTCTACTATAGTGTCGAGTGGCGCCTGATCCCCGCAGGATACGCAACCATCGCGCTCGCGAAGAACGCCCCAGGAACGAATGACGGTTACCGCACCGAAGTCCATGTGACGTCCTCCGGGCTGCTCGATAAACTATTTCGCGTGGAGGATGTCTACCACGCCGACTACGAAGGATCCTTCTGTGCCGTCGAATCGACCATGGTGGCGCACGAAGGCAAGCGCCAGCGCGAAACGAAAATCAAGTTCGACCGCGCGCATAACCAGGCATCCTCTGTCGAGCGTGATTTGACGGCCAATGGAAAGATCGTGAAGCAGAGTGAAGTCGCGACCCCCTCGTGTGTCCAGGACCTCGTCGGCGGCTTGTACGTCCTGCGGACTTTGCACCTCGAGCCGGGCCAGTCTGCAAACATCCCGGTCAGTGACGGCAAGAAGAGTGTCGCCGCCAGGGTCGAGGCGCAGGAACGCGAAGAGATCAAAACCAAGGCCGGCACGTTCCACACACTTCGCTACGAGGCCTATATTTTTAACAATGTTCTCTATCCTCGCAATGCTCGTCTGATGGTCTGGGTCACTGACGACGCGCGGCGCATTCCTGTTCAGATGCGCCTGAAAATGACGTTCACCATCGGAACGGTAACCTTGAGTTTGGACCGCATCGGAGAGGAGTCCGCCAAACTTGCGAAGTGATTTGAGGACTCTGTGGATCGCCTGCGCGCTCGGCTTCGCCACCGCGATGATGGGCCAGACGCCGGCCGATCTGCTCAAGAACGAAGACATGCTGAAGCTGGCGGAGCGTAGCGGCCAGTTAGCGGACTCGATCGCGATCGCGATACCGGATCTCTCGCCTGCCTCCGCACCCCTGAGGGAAGCGTTGCGTGTGGCACGCGAAAACCTCAAGATGCGCGTCGACTCCGGGCCGTTCGTCATGACGCTGCTGAACAATCTGCGCGCCTATCAAACGCTGATGGACGCCATGCCGCGGACGACAACCCTGTCACCGGAAGCCGAATCGCAGATGGTCGAACTGCGCGCGCTGATCAATAAGCTAACTGCGCATTTTCAGGCGCTGGTCGTGCGGATGGAAGCGCGCATACGCTCCGGCGATCCCGGCAATCTCAGCCGTTATGCGCAGGCGAATCAGTTGCTCTCCGCGGCATCCGCCAATCGCGTCGTGTTCTATGGCGATTCCATCACCGATTTCTGGCGCCTCAACGAGTACTTCCCCGGCCTCGATTACGTCAACCGCGGCATCAGCGGACAAGTGACGAGTGAGATGCTCGCGCGGTTCAAGCAGGATGTGATCGATCTGAAACCGGCAACCGTCGTGATCCTCGGTGGGACCAACGACCTTTCGCGCGGCACATCCGTGCAGGCGATCGCGGACAATCTCACCATGATGGCGGAACTCGCACAGGCGAATAAAATTCGCGTGATCTTAGCGTCTGTGATGCCGGTCAGCGATTACAAGAAGTCAGTCAATCCGCAATATGAGCGGACGCGCTTCCGGCCGCCGGCTCTGATCCGCTCGCTCAACGATTGGATGAGAGGCTACTGTTCCGCCAAGGGGTTCACCTATCTGGATTACTATTCCCCAATGGTCGACAAAGCCGGCCTGCTGAAGGTGGAACTGAGTGACGACGGTCTGCATCCGAATGCGGAAGGCTACCGGATCATGGCTCCGCTGGTGTCGGCTTCGATAGGCGCGGTGGATAGAACATCAACCGCGGCGGCGGCGCAACCCTCGCACAAGAAACGGCGTCTGGAAAAGCAGGAGAAGTAGGTGGTCAGCAAGTCCATGCCAGGAATTCGTGTATGTCTTTTGGTGGCCGCGATGGCCGGCGCGTTGTTCGCCCAACCGAAAATGAACTCGGCGCAGGTCATCAGCTTCATCCAGACGTCGGTCAAGTTTCCCGACAAAGACGTCGCCAGCTATGTCAAAAAAATTACGATGACCGAGCGGCTTTCTGATGACACCATCGAGGCTTGCATCCAGGCAGGCGCCGGACCCCACACCCGCGCGGCGTTGATTGAACTGGCGAACCGATCCGCAACTCTACCGGTTGCGAAACCGCCCTCCGCCGAGCCCGTGAAGCCCGTCTACGTCGGACCTCCACCTCCATCGACGCAGGAAAAAAATGATCTGCTCAAGGATGTCACCGACTACGCCCGTAACTACGTGAAGAACCTCCCGAACTTCACCTGCACCCAATTCACTCGCCGGTTTGTCGACACCACCAATGCCGAGAACTTCCGGCTGATCGACACGGTGGTCGAGAGCCTCTCGTATTCGAACGGCCATGAAGATTACGTGGTGAAGACCGTCAACAACAGTCCTACGAATAAGAGCCATTGGGAGCTCGGAGGCACGACTTCGGCCGGTGAATTCGGAACCGACATGAAGGAGCTGTTCGATCCCGAGAGCCGCACCGAATTCGAATGGGAAAGCTGGACGACCTGGCACGGCCGCCGCACGCACAAGATTTTCTATCGCGTGCGCCAGCCGAATTCCCACTACACGATCGTGTACGAAAAGACGCAGTCGATCGTCGCCGGATACAAAGGGTATGTCTACGTCGACCGTGACCGGAACGTAATCATGCGGATCACTCGCGAGGCGGAAAACGTCCCACCCGATTTTCCGATCCAGAACATCAAGCAGATCACCGAGTATTCGTTCCAGAAAATCGGCGAGCAAGAGAATGAGTTCCTCGTCCCGATGTACTCCATCATCACTTCCAAGTCCGGGCGGTACCTGACGAAGAACGAAACGCAGTTCCGCAATTATCGCAAGTTCGGCACCGAGTCGATCATCAAGTTCGACGTGCCGGATGAAATCAAGCCGGAGCAGGAGGAGAAGCCTGTGACACCACCGCCGACTCCTCCTACCAAGAAGCACAACTAGTGCAACCCGGCGGGTTGAAGGAACGTCTCTTAAAGAAATGTCTGGACTGCGGAAATTCGCCTATCTGCTTGCCGTAGCAGCCCTGTCAGTCGCCCCGATCGCCGCCCAGGGAATGAAGATGACGACGGCGGAAGTGATCTCGTTCGTCCGCACGTCCGCGAAGTCCAGTTCCGACAAAGAGGTTGCGGACTACCTGCACAAGGTCTCGATGTCCGATCGCCTCACCGATGACGCGATCGAGAATTGCGTGCAAGCCGGCGCTGGTCCGCGGACCCAAAAAGCGCTAATCGAACTCGAGAGTGCGTCCGCCTCACTGCCGGCTGCGAAGAAGATCGTTCCGGCATCCTCCAGCTCCGCCGCAACGTCTGCGCCTGTCGGGCCGCCTCCTCCATCCGAAGAGGAAAAGCGGATCGTTCTTGGGAAGTTGACCGACTACGCGGCGAACTACATCAAGAATCTTCCGGACTTCACCTGCACCCAGGTGACGCGCCGCTATGTCGACCCCAGCAATCGTCAGGCGTACTCGCTGATCGACACGGTGCTCGAGAACCTCTCCTATCTCGAGGGTCACGAGCAATACAAAGTCGTATCAGTCAACAACAAGCCGATGCCGGACGCCGATCATTGGAAGCTCGGAGGCACGACCTCGGCCGGTGAGTTCGGCACCGACATGCGCGCCCTGTTTGATCCCGGGACGCAGACTCGCTTCGAATGGGAGAAGTGGACTACATGGCGTGGACGCCTCACTCATCGGTTCAAGTATTACGTGAGCCAGGCAACTTCCAGTTGGGAAATCCGGTACGGAGACGCAGGCGACACCGGTCAAAAGATCATAGCCGGTTACAGCGGCATTGTGTACGTCGACAAAGATACCGATATGATCATGCGGATCACACGCGAATCCGAAGACATCCCTGCCAGCTTTCCGGTGCAGAATGTCAAACAGGATACGCGTTATGACTTCCACGAAATCGGAGCGCGGGAATACCTGGTTCCGGCATCATCCGTGATCACTTCGAAGTCCGGCCGTCAGATGGTCAAAAACGAAACGGAGTTCCGCCTGTATCGCAAGTTCGGTACGGAATCGGTGATCAAATTCGGCTCGACCGATGACGAAGAGAAGCCGCCCGTCAAGAAACAGAACTAAGGCGTTAGTAACAGGAAGAGACCGGAATTGGCTGGCATGGTAGCTGCATGCACACGCGCACGGTAGCGAGGTGTCCCGGGATTTGCGTCAACGCGCCACCCTTCAGACACCAGAGTCAGTACCGGTCTTCGAGCACCGGCAGGACTTCACCGATGCTTGCAACTTGTCAAGGATCGAAGGAGCTTTATCCCTTGGCTGCTTCCGCCTTCCGTTTCTTCCAGTAAGCCTTCATCCTCTCGCCCTGTATCTTTCGTTGGGCGGCAGTAAAGGTTCGTTTCTTTCTTTGAGCCGGCGGAGCGGCGGAGGCAGAAGCATCCGACGTCGACGTCATGGCGGCCGTTGCGTTCTTCGGAGGACGGCCGCGCCGTTTGGCTGGTAGTTGCAGCGCTTCGATTGCTCGATTCAGTCTATCGCGCTCTGCCAAGAGCAGGGCAACGATCTGTTCAATTCCCATACGTTATATAGTAAGCCATAATACTTAGAAATAGGTAGTCGGTAGTACTCATCCCTTGTTAAAAAAAGAGAAGGGCCACTCACCAGGGAACCCTGTACTATCGCCGATCGTGCCACCATGGTAGAGTATTTGACCCGGAGCACACTCACATGATCGATCGGTTACTTCCCCTGCTTGCACTCTCTTCCCTTCTCTTCGCACAACAGCCCAGTCAGTATTCAGCGCTCGAATGGCGCGATGTAGGGCCTATGCGCGGCGGCCGCACGTTCGGCGTTGCAGGACATGCTGATCAGCCCGACACCTTCTATATGGGTTCGGTAGGCGGCGGAGTGTGGAAGACCGAGAACTCCGGCCGCACCTGGTTTCCGATTTCTGATCAGGGAATTCCGATTGGCTCTATCGGTGCGATCGCCGTCGCTCCATCGAATGCCAACATCGTCTATGTCGGCACCGGCGAATCTGACATACGCAGCCAGAACTCCTACGGCATCGGTATGTTCAAATCGATCGACGCAGGCAAGACCTGGACTCACATCGGCCTCGATAAGACGCGGCAAATCGGCCGCGTGGCTGTCGATCCCACCGATCCTAATCGAGTGTTCGTAGCCGCACTCGGCCACATCTACGCTCCCAACGGGGACCGTGGACTCTATCGCACAACCGACGGCGGCGCCAGTTGGAAGAGAGTCCTCTTTGACACCAATCGTCCCAACGATGTCGGAGCTATCGACGTAGCCATCGATCCTAAGGATCCACGCACTGTCTACGCTTCGCTGTGGGGAACGCGGCGTCCGCCGTGGTCAGTCTATGCTCCCGCGAATCTCCCCGGCGGCGGACTCTTTAAGTCCACTGACGGAGGCGACACGTGGAAGCGCCTCACCGGTGGACTTCCCGAGGACGACTTCGTGGGCCGCATCGGCATAGCGATCGCGCCCAGCGATCCGAAGCGCCTGTGGGCGGTGGTGGACGATCTTGGAACTCCCACGCCCGCTGCGCGTCCTACGCGTGGAGCAGCGGCCGCGCCCGTCAAGTCCGCTGGAGGGATTTATATTTCGAACGACGCCGGCGCGACGTGGACCATCTTGAAGAACGAGAGCCGCCTGATCGGCCGCGGCTGGTACTTCGGCGGAGTCGCCATCGATCCTACGAACCCCGAGCGCGTCTTCATCATCAACACGGCAACCTATCTGACGACCGATGGCGGCAAGTCGTTCCTTCCCGTCAAAGGCGCCCCCGGAGGTGACGACTATCATCAGATCTGGATCAATCCCAAGCAACCGCTGCACATGGTCCTCAGCAGCGATCAGGGAACCGTGGTCAGTGTCGACGGCTCCAAAACCTGGAGCACTTGGTACAACCAGCCGACCGCGCAGATCTATCGCGTGGCCGCCGACAATCGATTTCCCTACTGGCTCTACGGCGCGCAGCAGGATAGCGGCGGCGTCGGCGTCAGCACGCTCGCGCGCGAGGGCGTGCTGAGCTTCCGGAACTGGGAGCCGACCTGCCTCGCCGGCGAGAGTGCGACGGTCGTCCCGGATCCGAAGGACGGGAACATTCTCTATGGTGAGGGAAATCAGCGTTGCAATCAGGAGCTGAACGTCGCGACGCCCACGGGCGGTGAATTGCCGCCGTCTGATCCGAAGGATCCGAATCGCAAGACCTGGACACTTCCACAGGTCTTCTCGCCGGCAGACGAAGCTCTGTATTACTCCAATCAATTCGTCATGCGATCACGCGATCGAGGCAAGACATGGGAGAAGATCAGTCCCGATCTCGCGCGTGTGAATCCGCCCGTACCCGCGACGCTCGATCCTCTGACTGCCAGGGACATCGATCAGCCGATGACCGATCGCTTCGGCGTCGTCTATTCGCTGAGTCCCTCGCCATTGCAAGCGACGACGGTTTGGGCAGGCACTGATGACGGGCTCATTTACGTTACTCGCGATGATGGGAAATCGTGGCAGAACGTCACGCCGCCTCCGATGACCGCGTGGAGCAAGGTCTCGCAAATTGAAGCGGGCCACTTCGATGCGAATACTGCGTACGCCTCTGTCGATCGTCATCGCATAGCGGACGACAAGCCCTACATTTATCGCACGCATGATGGTGGCAAGTCGTGGAAGAACGTCACGGCCGGAATTCCGGAAGGCGCCTACGTGAACGCGGTGAAAGAGGATCCGAAAGTGAAGGGCTTGCTATTCGCGGCGACCGAACTGCGCGTGTACGTCTCCTTCGACGATGGCGAGCAATGGCATCCGCTGCAGAACAACATGCCTGTAACGTCGATCCGCGACATCGTTGTACATGGTGACGATCTCGCGATCGCCACGCACGGGCGCGGATTTTGGGTGATGGATCAGATGACGCCGCTGCGCGAGATTGCCATGAAAGGTCCGGAAATTATTTCCTCGAACGTCTGGCTCTATACGCCAGGCGATTCGATCGCGGTGCGGCAAGGCAGCATGAACGGTACTCCGCTGCCTCATGAGGAGCCTCAGGAAATGAATCCGCCATCGGGCGTCCTGCTGTACTACACGCTCCGCTCGGATGCGGCTCAGCCCGTGAAACTGGAACTGCTGAACAGCGACGGAGTGGTTCGTGCCTGTGCCGCCAGCGATACGCCGGTGCGCGCGGTGAATACGGAAGAAATCAACGTGCAGCCGGTATGGATGCAGCCCGCAAAACCGCTCTCCGGATCGGCGGGAATGCATCGCTTCGCCATCGGTGGCAGCAGCGGCCGCGGCGGCTTCGGTGGCTTCGGACCCGCCGCGCCACCGCCTCCCCGTGATGCTTGTACATCCGCGACTCCCGGAACCGTCGCCATCACGAGAGGCGGACGCCGCGGAGGAACACCCGTACTAGCGCCGGGCGTGTACACAGTGCGGCTGACAGTCGACGGCCACACATACACTCAGCATGTGAATGTGAAGGCCGACCCAAGAGGCGAACGCTAAGCCTCTTCGCCGTAGACGGGAATCACCGCGCCGCTCACCTGCGACGCGCTGTCGGACATCAGATGCACGAGCAGACTGGCGACCTGACCCGGCTGCACCCATTTCGAATAATCCGCGCCCAGAACGCCTGCGCGATTCCCAGGAGTGTCCATCGTTCCCGGCAGCAGGATGTTGGCAGTGATATGCCGATCCGCATTCTCGCGCGCGATGGTTCGAATGAGTGAAACGAGCGCGGCCTTGGACGCTGCATAAGCGGCAACGGTCGGCGACGGCTCGACGGCCGCTTTGCTGCCAATCGCCAGAATGCGTCCACTGCCTTGCGCCCTTAGAATCGGCAGCACTGCGCGGATGGCGCGAAACGCCGTGCGCAGGTTCATTTCGAGCATGTTGTCAAGCAGAGCCTCATCACTTTCCGCGACCGACCGGCCGCCGGCGTAACCTCCGACGAGATGCACGAGTCCATCAAGCCGTCCGAATCGTGCGCGCACGGCTTCGACCAATTTGCTGGTCTCCTCAATGCCGCCGAGCTCCGATGGCATAGCCGCGAAGTGTTCCGAGGGAAAATCGGAATCGCGGATCGACCGCGAGACTCCCGCGACCATCGCGCCCGCGTCGAGGAACGCATGTGTGACGGATGTTCCCAATCCACCCTTCGCTCCGGTGATGATGACTACTTTGCCTTTGAGGTCCATATGAGTACCCACTACGATATCCGTTTTACCTGCCGGGGCGCGGACATCAGTTATGCTCAAGGAATGGATAATACTGCGACGCAACCTGATGAATCCGATCTCGTGACCGTTTTCCGGATGTCGGAAGGCGGAATTGAAGGGACGGAAGTGCTGACTGTTCAGCAGCTCCTCGAATCGAATGGAATTTCGACCGTGCTGGTCGGCGACAGTCCTCTACCCAACTTCTCCGAGGAGATCCGCGTCGATTCCGAAGACGCCGAACGCGCGCGCCAGTTGATTGCCGACGCCCTGGCAGTCGGCGCAGCAGGCGCCGAAGAAGCGGAACTCGACGGAGAAACGCAAGCTGGATCTGAAACAGGAATTGTTTGAAATGTTTTGGTGGACCTGAAGGGATTCGAACCCTTGACCTCTTCCATGCCATGGAAGCGCGCTCCCAACTGCGCCACAGGCCCATTCCGTACAGGTGGGACTCTTCGATATTACCATGGTTGTGATGACTCTTACACGTGATCAGGCCTGGGACATTCTTTGCGAATTTACTCAGTCCGACGCACTTCGCAAACACGGGCTCGCCGTCGAGGCTTGCCTCGTCGCCTACGCCAGAAAGTTCAATGAGGATGAGAACGTCTGGGCGATCACCGGGCTGATCCATGACTTCGATTGGGAGGTCCATCCCCAGGTGCCCGACCATCCGGTCAAGGGCTCAGAAATCCTCGCCGCTCGCGGAGTTCCGGAGGTGATACGCAAGGCGATCCTCTCGCACGTCCCCGAGAGCCACGAGTTGCGCCAGAGCCTGCTCGAGAAGACGCTCTTCGCCTGTGATGAACTCGCCGGACTCCTCACTGCCTACGCCTACGTCAAGCCGTCGCGCAGCATACATGACGTCGATGCTAAGGGGGTCAGGAAGAAGATGAAGGACAAGGCGTTCGCCCGCACAGTCAATCGCGACGACATCATCAACGGCGCGGCCGCCATGAATCTCGACCTCGAAGAGCATATCGATTTCTGCATTCGAGCCATGCAGGCCAAGGCAGCCGAACTCGGACTGCAGGGAGTCTAACGAACAAAATTCTGTCGGGCCATGACACGTTCGATCCACGGCAACCACTACTATTTTGACTACGATTGGAGCAGCACAAAATGCAACTCACACTATTGCCAAACGGTAGAGTCCAGGTGCACGATACCTCCGGGTTCAGCCACGACATCGGACCGGAGCATCCGGAATATCAGAGCCTGATCGCCCAGTGTCTTCCGCAGGCGAAGCCCGATTACACGAAGGCGCGGCTGTTCAGTCTCCTGTTGATCGCGGCTGGCGTCTGGGCGCTCTGGTACAACTGGCACACGGTCGCGACCGAAGGGCACTACAGCATCCGGCTGACGCTGCTCGGCCCGGCGGGGTTGTTTGGCGGATTGCTGATCCTGCTGCGCCCGGCTTGGGGCGGGCGCTTTCACAAAGGCACCTCATCTGCTCAGAAGGTGGCGACCGCTGTCGTATTTGCATTGATCGTAATCGGATCAGGGATTGAGTTCTACGTCCTCGATCACTACCCGTCCGGACAATCCGCGCAGAGCCCCTTGGCAAAGGTTCCCGCCATGTCGCCGGACCCGGCTTCCACTGACTCCGCGACGCTGCTCTTCATGGGAAAACAGTACACGCTCAAATCCTTTCATGAGAAGCCGGCCGCGACATGGGAGTACGGAACCGCCGCGGAACCGATCGAGAATTGGACGACCTTGTTGACCTTCATCGATCGCCCCGATGTGCATATAGCTTCGGAACTCGACGGATTGGCTCAAGGCGTGGAATCAAACTACCGGTCTCACAAGGGACAAATTCTGATGGCGAAGACGATGCGCGATTCGTCCGGCCTGCCTTACAACTACCTCGTCGCCGCGTTCGAGGAGCCCACCCTGCACCGCTATGAGTTGAACTTCGTCAAGATGTCGATCGGTCCGAAGAATGGCATCGTCTCGATCTACGGAGTCCGCATTACCGATCCGAAGGATTATCAGGCGAAGACCAAGCAGTTCCTGTCGGCGAACTCGGGGCCGATTGGCGTTGCGCTTTCGAACGGCGCCACCACGCCGGATCTCGCGAAGCTGCCCCGGCGCGAGTTTTGAGAAGCGATCCACAGGAATGCGGCCGACGGTAGTCACGTTTGCCGCGCAATGGA
>DASXZC010000385.1:0-22654 GCA_036502165.1 Bryobacteraceae bacterium | reverse complement strand
AAGGATTAGGAAAAACCCAGCAATGACGTATTCTTCCATCACTTTAACCCTCTCATCGTTGGCACTCATAGCCGGCATGGCGACCGTCCAGGCTCAGAACTTGGAGCCAATCTCGATCCATTCACTTGCCAATCCGGAGGCCGCGGCACAGGATCGGACGGAACCTTCGAAACTCCTCAATCGGACGTATCAAATGTCAGTCGTCGCTTTGGGCGCGGCTACGGCTGCGGATATGGCGTCCTCGCTCAAATTCACGGCGGACGGTCAGCATGAGGCGAATGGGTTGCTGGCGAACAGCAGCGGCGGGTACGGGTCGAAGGGCGCTCTCATCGAAGCCGGATTCGTTGGCGGATCGCTGCTGTTGCAGCACTTCCTCATCAAAGGGCACCCGGGACTGCGTCTGCCTTTTACGATCTCGAACTTCGTGATTTCCGGCTTCCAGGCTTGGAACGTCCACCACAACGTCAGCTACTGAGGCGTTACTGGATTGCGGTGGAGCAATACGACTGCCGCTTCCTTGTGCAGGCGGGGGATTCTCGTGACGACGGTATAAGCGGGATTGCGCAGGCCGCGCGCCGCAGTCGCCGCGGGGCCGTCTTCGAAGTCGAGTACCCAATCCTGGTCGAGGTAGAGATCCGGACGGGCGATCGTCCGCAGCCACTCGAGTTGATTGCCGGATTGCAGGCCGGCGCGCAGCGGAATTCCGGCTTCGCGCAGGATCGCGGTGAGATCGCCGAACGAGTAGAGAATGCGATCGCCGGGGCGATACGAAGGGCCGAGGATGGCGGCGACTTTGTGGGTCCACGCGCGGCGCTCGACGGAGTTGGTCTGGCTCTCGGCCCAGACTACCCAGTTGGACGGGCGCGGGTAGGCGATCCACGGTGCGGCGGCGGCGAGCACAAGTACTATTGCCGTAGTTCCACGGAATCGCGGCATGAGAGCGACGATCGCTGCCGCGCCTAAGGCCGCTAGTGGAAGCAGGGCCAGCGCGTAGCGGGAATTGTAGTAGCTGAACGGCCACAGGGGCGGTACGAAGATTTCGACTCCTCCGCCTGATTCCATGCCGGAGATCGTTACGAGCGGCGCGGCAATGAGAAGCAGCACGAACCAATACCACCGCTTATATAATGCGGCGATCAATCCGGCGGCGGCGATCCATAGTGTGGGAGCGTCGAGTGCGACTCGCGCGGCCGTCAGGTAATACTTGATCGCGACTGTCCAATGGCCGATGCCTGGGTAAGGGGTGGCTCCGCGAGCCTGGCCGCGCTGGTAGATCGCCTTGGCGGACCATTCGCCGCGATAGAACTCGAGCGGATCGCCGTAAATCCACCAATTGTGGGCGAACCAGTAGAGGGGTGCGATGGAGGCTCCGGCGACGTAGATGGCGGCGTGCTTCCATTTCCTTTGCGCGGCGAGGAATAATGCAACGACGGGGAGCAGCATCCATCCTTCGTAGCGGGTCAGGACGGCGCACCACGACCACAGGATGGCCCCGATGATCGCGCCGACCTTCCCGGATTCGCGATACGACGCGAGCGAATAGAGCAATCCGGCGAGTTCCATATAGAACACAGGCTCCGTCATCGGCGTCGAGGCCAGATAGAGCAGATTCGGATTGAAGGCGAAGATCGCGACTGCGCACGCGGTCGGTTCCCAGGCTCCGGCGAGTTTGCGGATGGCGGCGTAGAGCAGGACTCCCGCGGCGACCCAGCAGCAGGCGGAAGGGATGGCGCCGGCGAGTCCGTTGCGATAGAGGGGATCGATCGCGAGCAGCGGCAGCATCAACAGATGCGGCACCGGCAGCCACACGGTGCCCAGTTCCCGGTAGGCTGGATGGCGGTTGTCGATCAGCTTCCGCGCGATGTTGAGGTGCGCTTCGGCATCGCCGTAAGCGAGGATCTGGCCGGTCGAGTGCGACCAGAGAACCACTGTCGCGGCCAGCATCGCTAGGACGAACGCGAGGGTGAGGATGACCAGTCCGCGAGGCGGCCGGGACGGTGGGGATTTCGCTTTCTTCAGATTACGTCGCTTAGCCATGGCTCAAGCCGCAGCCTCAGAACTCGGTAAACTCGCGGAATTCGTTGAATCGGCCGTCGACTTCCTGGCGCGTTAACGTCCGGAAGCGCTCGGTGCCGAACTTCTCACAGCAGAAGCTGCCCATCACCGAGCCATAAATCACGGCGCGGCGCAGTTCCTTTGGATGGATGTGGCCGGTCGCGAGATCGAAGCCGCGCTCGGCGAGGTAGCCGACGAATCCACCGGCGAAACAATCGCCCGCGCCGGTCGGGTCGAACACGGTTTCGAGCAAATATCCGGGGACGATGAAATGCGAATCGCCGAGTTTCGGATCGCGCCGGAAGAGGATGGCTCCGTATTCGCCGCGCTTGATGACGAGCGTCTTGGGACCCATTTCGTGGATCACGTTCGCCGCATTGCGCAGGTTCTGCTGGCCGGAGAGTTGGCGGGCTTCGCTGTCGTTGATGAGCAGGAAGTCCCATTCGGCGATGGTCGCGAGCAACTGATCGCGGAATCCGGTGATCCAGTAATTCATGGTGTCGCCGCCCGAGAAGCGGACGCTGCCGTTCATCTGGGCGCGCACATCGCGCTGCAATTCCGGCTGAATGTTGCCGAGCATGAGGTACGGCTGCGACCTGTAAGAATCGGGCAGCTTCGGATTGAACGCCGCGAAGACGTTCAAGTCGGTCACGAGCGTATCGCGTTCATTCATGTCGTTCGAATAGACGCCGGACCAGAAGAAGGTCTTGCCGGGAACGCGCTCGAGGCCTTCGAGATCGATGTCGCGCGACTGTAGGAAAGCGGTATCTTCCGCATCAAAATCTTCGCCGACGACGCCGACGATCCTGCAATTTGTAAAGAAACTGGCCGATAAGGCTATATAGGTGCACGCTCCGCCGAGCATGCGGTCCACTTTCCCGTGGGGGGTCTGGACGGCATCGTATGCGACGGAGCCAACTACGACAAGGGACATAAGCTTACATTGTAGCGGTACGCCGCTCGGGAACCTCGCTAAACTGGAAATGACTCCTCTCCCACCATCGGGCACCATGCTTTTTCTCAGGAACCATTTGGCCGCGGAATTTCTCGTGGCGCTGTCACTAGCCGTTCATTACCGCTGGTGGCGCGGACCGAACGCATTGTCGCGCAGAAAATGGGGCCGGATCCTGCTCGTGATGCTCGCCGGACTCGCGACACTCGCGTTTGTACTCGAATCGCAGACGATCAACAGCCGGCTTCCGATTCGATTGTTCGCTGTGCTGCATACGTCCGGGTTGGCGTGGGCGCTGATTTCTTTGACAATTTACATCGCGCAGACCGCCGATGGCGTTCTGGTTTGGATTTTCTCGCGGTTCCATCGCAAGGCTGCGGTTGCCGATCATCCGGAATCACCCGGGCGGCGGAAGGTATTGCAAGCGGTGCGGGGCGCGATCTATGCGGCTCCCGTGGTCGCGCTTGGATACGGGACATTCATTGAACGCGGAGATTATCACGTCAATGAGATTTCGATCCCCGTTGCCGGGCTGCACCCGGATCTCGAAGGCTTGCGGATCGTCCAGATTACCGACATCCACATGGGCGCGTTCCTATCCGAACGCGATATGGAGCGCATTGTCGGCATGGCCAACGATACGCGGGCGGATCTCGCGTTGATGACGGGAGATCTGATTACGCGGACTGGCGATCCGGTGGAAGTCTGCCTGAAACAACTGGCGCGAGTGAAAGCCGACGCCGGCATGATCGGCTGCCTGGGCAATCACGAAATTTACGCGGGCATTGAGGATTACGTCGAGCAGCGGGGCGCGCGGCTCGGCATCGACTTTCTACGTTCGCGGAATCGTGTGATGGAATTTCGCGGGCACAAGTTAAACTTCGCGGGAGTCGACTATCAGCGCCGCGGGTCGCCGTATCTGGTGGGCACCGAGCGGCTGATCGTGCCGGGGATGACGAATATCCTGCTGTCGCACAATCCCGATGTGTTTCCGGTCGCGGCGCGGCAGGGCTTTCCGCTAACGATTTCCGGGCATACGCATGGTGGACAGATCACGGTCGAGTACCTCGAACAGTTCGTCAATCCGGCGCGCTTCGTGACTCCTTATGTTTCCGGGTTGTATGCTGAAGGCGGCAAACGTGTTTACGTTTCGCGAGGCCTGGGAACTGTCGGAGTACCCACGCGGATTGGCGCGCCGCCGGAGCTTTCCGTGATCCGCCTGACCGCGTCGTCGAAAGTGCCGGGATTAGAAGGTTCGGTATAACAACATCAGTGCGTCATCTCATTCTCAGCGACATACACTCCAACAACGAAGCTCTCAGCGCGGTCCTCAAACATGCGAACGGCCGTTACGACCGGATCCTTTGTCTGGGCGATCTGGTCGGTTATGGGTCCGATCCCAACGAAATCGTCGACTGGGTGCGTGATGTCATGCCGGCCGATGGGACGGCGACTGATCCCCGCGTGATCCGGGGCAATCATGACAAGGCCTGCTGCGGTCTCGATTCGATCGAGGATTTCAATCCGGCGGCGCAGGCGTCCTCGTTGTGGACGTCCGACACATTGACTGAAGAGAATCTGTTGTTCCTCCGCGGGCTCACGCAAGGACCTGTCGATGCCGGAGGGTTCGATCTGGTGCACGGCGCTCCTTCAGACGAGGACGAGTACATCATCACGGCCGACGATGCGGCGGGGATGTATGAGCATTTGCGAACCGGGCTCACGTTCTTCGGCCATACGCACTTGCAGGGTGGATTCTTCTTTCGAAGGCCGGTGGTGAAAGCGATCGAGAAGGTCCCTGCGAAGTGGACAGAGCTAACGATTTCGATCGATGAGAACTCGTCGTTCCTAATCAATCCGGGTAGTGTGGGCCAACCGCGCGACAACGATTGGCGAGCGGCGTATGCGATCTATGAGTCCGATGATAGGTTGGTGACGTATTATCGGGTCGAGTACGATGTGGCGGAGGCTCGGCGGCGGATTCTCGACGCGGGGTTGCCGGTGATTCTGGGGGATCGGTTGTTGGTGGGACGTTAGAGCTACGCGACGATTCGGTGATGATTAGGATTGTCTGCCGCTTCCCATGAATCCCGTCGGCTCGTCAGGCAGCAGAATCGCGGGAGGGTTGGCGATCGGAGCGCGGGATCGCTACACATTCTGGTGTAGTGCGTCGGCGGACCGCTCCTTGCAGTCGCGGCTCAGAAGGTACGCTTTGTGTTTACAGGCATTACAGAGCCGCGACTAAAAGGAGCGGTCCGGCAATTAATATGTGATTTGTGTGACGCGCTACACTTGCTGATTTCGATCAATGAGAATTCAGCGCTGTGATCAATCCGGCGGCGTCCGTAGCCGTGCGATAAGGATCGGGGCGTCGGACTCATAGATCACATACGCTACGATTCATCCTTCGCGCATCTTGACCATGCGATGGCCGTACGCCGCCGCGTCTGGGTTGTGCGTGATCGTTAGGATTGTCTTCCCGTTTCCCTGAAGCTCGTCAGCCGGAATCGAGGGAGGTTCAGGATGGCGCGCGCGAGCGCCGAGAATTCGGCGTTCCTGATCAATTCGGGGAGTGTGGGCCAGCCGCGCGACAACGATTGGTAGATTGCATACGCGGCGATTCTTGCTTCGCGCGTCTTGACCATACGATGTCCGGACGCCGGTACGCCTCGGAGTTGTGATTGGTCATCAGGATTGTCCGCCGTCTCTCTGTTGAGCCGCTTTGAGAGATCGGAGCATGAGTTCTGAATCACCTCGGCTCGTCTGGACTGAGCCGACTATTTCGTCGATGGCATTAGTCGTTCCTGATCAATGTGGCCGACTGACTTCCTCGCCCAGAACCTTTTCCTCATCCGCCTCGAGAATCGTGGCACTCGTCGGGTCTAACGTCAAGGACGAAAAGCCAACCGAATTAGGTGCAACACGTGAGGGGCAACTCTATTCCACCGTTATCACTCGTCGTGACGACAGAACGCCTATGCAGTTCGGGTTCAGGAAGCGTCGCGCGCAGTTCACGTCTCATCTCCTCGGATAAGCCATCGGCCATCTTACCTGCTACGTTACGATGTCGCCGAACCGGGCGGACTTTGGACCTACGCGACGATTCGGCCGTCGCGCATTTTTACCATTCGATGGCCGTATGCTGCCGCTTCGGGGTTGTGGGTGATCATCAGGATCGTCTGCCCGGTCTCTTCGTTCAGGCGTTTGAGAAGTCCGAGGACGAGTTCGGAATTCTCAGTGTCCAGATTGCCCGTAGGCTCGTCGGCCAGCAGAATCGCTGGATGATTTACGATCGCGCGGGCAATCGCTACGCGCTGCTGCTCGCCGCCGGAGAGTTGCTTCGGCTTGCGGCCGAGACGCGTGCGTAGGCCGAGCATGTCGAGCGCTTGCTCGAATGAGGGATCCTTCGGCTTGCCATAATCACCTGCAATGTGACGGGCGATTTCGATGTTGTCTTCGACCGTGAGCGTCGGCAGCAGATTGTATTTTTGAAATACGAAGCCAACCATCTTCTTGCGCAAATCCGTGCGCGCCGAATCGGTCATCGCCAGCAGATCGTGACCCTTGATGTGAACACTTCCGGACGTGGGCGGAGTCAGGCCGCCGAGGATGTTGAACAATGTCGATTTCCCGCAGCCCGACGGGCCGACGATCGACACGAAGTCGCCGGAGTCGACGCTCAGGTCGAGTCCGCGCAGTGCGTGCACATCGACGTCGCCCTGCTTATAGACCTTTTTTAAATCCCGGATCTCAATGATGGGTTCCATGCTGTTGTGGTTGTTTTTTAGTCGTAGGCGATCGCTTCGATGGCGTCCTGTTTCGCGGCTTTGAGGCCCGGATAGATCGCGCCAATCAATGCGCCCGCGATCGCGGCGCAGATCGCAATGGGCCACAACTCGGGAACAATTACGGTTGTCATCGATGGAACAAACTCATTCATCAGCGAACGCGTCGCGTACGTGAACGCGATTCCGACCAGCGCGCCGATGGCTCCGAGCAGGGCCGTCTCCGCCAGCAGCAACCTCAAAATATACGCTGGAGATGCCCCGAGCGCTTTGAGGATCCCGATCTCGCGCGTGCGCTCGAGTACGGCGGTGTACATCGCGAGCGAAACCGTCACCGCGCCGAAGATGATTCCCAGGCCGATCACGACGCGGATGAACGTCTTCAACATCGGGATGTTGTCGATCGAAAGCAGCGACGCGAATTCTTCCATCGAATAGATCTTCAAGTCGCCTAGACGCTGCTTGAATTCGTTGACCACCGCATCCGTCTTCGAAGGATCCTTGAGCTTCACATATACGACCGTGACCTTGTTCGTGTTGCCCGTCAGTTCCTGCAATAGGGGCAGCGGCAGAAAGATGCGCGCTAGTTTGCCGGGCTCGACAATTCCGCAGACGTGCCAGTTCCGGTTCAACATATTCTTGAGCGTATCGCCGACGTGCAGGTTTTCGGTCTTCGCCATGACATCGTCAATAATCACGTCGTCCGGATTGCGGAAGGGGCCGCCATCTATATAACGGAAGCCGCCGCTCAATTGTCCGAACTCGTCGAGGTTGACACCCGTCACGCTGTTGACGCCGCCGATTGGCACGACGAGCGTTCCGGCGGCGAGGGCCACTTCAGGGAATTCGCGCACGACCGGGACGACCTTCGCCGTCATGTCGGCACTGAATCCGATCAGCGCCGCGCCGGAGGGGCGAATCATAATGTCCGCGCCGGTGCCGCGCTTCTGCCGCACCGATTCCTGGAGCATCCCCTGACTGACTCCGACCAGCGTCAAAACCATCGCCACGGAGACTCCGATGCCGACGACGCTTAGGGCCGTCCGCACGGGACGGTGTTTCAGGTTTTCGAAGACAAGGCGTGTGATCAAGCTAGATCTATGATACCCCTCGACGCAAGCGCGTTACGATGATTGTCACTATGTCCGCCAGAAAGTCTTCATCGTCCGAAGCCCCGGTGAAACCGCGAAAACTCACGTCTGACGAATGGCACTTCCGCCTGAGCGCAATCCGGAATAATCCGGAGGATGCGGCGGCGTCGGCCGATCTGGCGCGCGCACTCGATTCCACGTCGAACTTCGTCGTCGCCAAGGCGGCGCAGATTGCCGAACTCCGGCAGGAATATGATCTGCGGACGAAGCTCGCGTCGACGTTCGAGCGGATCATCGGAGGCAATCCCGGCAAACAGGATCCGACCTGTGCCGCTATGACCGCAGTGGTGAAGGCCCTTCACACGCTCGATTGTGAAGATCCGACGCCGTTCTTTCTCGGAATCCGCCACGTTCAGATGGAAGGTTCGTTCGGCCCGCCGATCGACACGGCGGTCGAATTGCGTTCCTCGAGCGCGATCGCCTTGGCGCGCTTTACGCATCCGCGAGTCGTCGCGGAACTCACCGAACGCCTGGCGGATCGCGAACCCGGCGCGCGTCTCGGTGCGGCTACCGCGCTCGGCTGCTGCGGATCGCCCGCCGCGTACCCTTTGTTGCACTTCAAGAGCCTTATCGGCGATCCCGAGCCCGACATCGTCACCGAGTGCTACGCCTCGATGCTGGCGCTCGATCCGAGGCAGGGGCTGCAGACGATTTACGACGCGCTGAACGCGAATAGCGAGCACGCGGAGTCGGCGGCGCTGGCGCTCGGACCGTCGCGCCATCCGGAAGCGTTCAAAATTCTGAAGGACCGGTACGAGTCGTTGGCTGGCGGATTGCTCAAGCAAACCGTTCTGCTCGCCATCAGCCTATGCCGTACCGAAGAAGCGCTCGCTTACATCGAACCACTGCGTCACTTGCTCAAATAAGCGGCGACCCGCCGAAATTCCTGACAGCGGGCGGCGAAGCCGGTCCGTTGAAGTTTTGTAAAAGCGGCACAAGCGCGGTACACTGGTGCGCGGTACCCCGCGTCTCCAGTCCTTCCATACATATGCGTAACCGGCTTTTCCTTCTGATCGCTACCCTTTTGTTTTCAATTGCTAGTGCGCTTGCACAGGACTTGGCGAGTCTCGTCATTACCGTCGCGGATCCAACGGCGGCGCTGATTCCAGGGGCGACTGTTTCGCTCACGGAACGTTCCAGGGGAATAATTCATCAGGGCGAAACCAACGCGAACGGGTTCTATTCCTTTAACAGTCTGCCGGCCGGCGACTATTTGTTGACGGTCGAGAAAACAGGGTTTAGCAAGTACATCATCGACAGGGTCACTCTATCCGTGCGCGATCGCCAGATCCTACATGTCGAGCTCAAGGTCGCCGCAGCAGCGGGCGCGGCTGTCACGGTCTCGGCCGCGACGGATCCGGTATCGACCGATCCGACGCTCGGCATCGTGTTGAGCCATGAGTACGTCGAGAATCTTCCGAACAACGGCCGCAGCATCGAATCGGAAATCGCGCTCTCGACGGGCGTTACTCCTTCGCCCGACGGCATCGACTTCAACGCCAACGGACTGCGGTCGAACACGAACTACTACACGATGGACGGCTTGAGCGTCAATCGTCCGATCGGCACGACCGGCGGCTTCGGTGGCGGACGTTTCGGCGGCGGCGCCGATGGCGGAGCGACCGGCGGCGGATCGGCTTCGTCGGAATTGATTTCGATCGACGCCATGCAGGAAATGCGCGTGCAGACGTCCTCGTTCGCGCCTGAGTTTGGACGTTCGCCGGGCGCGCAGATCGTCATCACGAGCCGCGGCGGATCGAACACCTATCACGGCTCGCTCTACGATTACCTCCGCAACCAACGCTTCGACGCCAACGACTGGTTCGCGAATCAGAGCGGTTTCGCCCGCGGCGCCGAACGGCAGGATCGTCCCGGCGGAACGTTCGGCGGCGCGATCATCAAGAACAAGACATTCTTCTTCGTCAACGTCGAGCATTTGAGCCTGGTCTCGCCGACGTCTGTAATCGCTAGCGTGCCGAACGTCGCCACGCGGCTCGCGGCTTCTCCGGCTCTACGTCCGTTCCTCGATGCGTTCCCGCTTCCGAATGGCGTGGCTCTCGACGCGTTCACGTCGCAGTATCGCGCTGTGGTTTCGAATCCCTCATCGAGCAACACCGGCAGCTTGCGCCTCGACCAGGTGATCAACGCAACGACGACGGCTTTCGTGCGCGTCAGTTATTCGCCCTCCTATACGCAATCGCGCGCTTCGCAGCAGATCACACCGAACGTGCTGACGTTCGGCGATGTCCACTCCGAGACGGGCAGCGCGGGCGTCACCAAGACGTTTCACAACGGCTTCGTCAACGATGCGCGCTTCAATTATTCGAAGTACGTGAACGACTCGAATTCGATCATGGACAACTTCGGCGGAGCGATCCCGCTGACCGATGCGGAAGTCTTTCCGAAGAACGTCACCAACGCGACCGGCGCGTTCAACCTGAGCGCGTTCGGCTTGGCTGGTTATTCGTACGACAATCGCAACGAGAACGACCAGGCGCAGTATAACGTGGTCGACAGCTTGAGCCACACATCGGGCGCCCATCAATTGAAGTTCGGCGGCGACTACCGGAAGTTGCTGGGAACCACGGTCCGAAAGCCATATAGTGAGAACGTCTCCTTCAACGGCGTCGACGGCAACACCAATGCGCTCGTCACCGGGCTCGCCTTGAACGCCCAGGTGGTGTCGCACCTGCCGGAAGTCTACCCGACCTACACGAATTATTCGGCTTACGCGCAGGATACCTGGCGCGCCACGCGTTGGACGACCATCACCTACGGACTGCGTTGGGATTTGAATCCTGCGCCGACCGCGCGGCAGGGCCCGCAACCCTTCGCGCTCTCGAACGACAGCATCGCCGGTGTCACGCAGAATTCGCCGCTCTATCAGACGGCGTGGTTCAACGTAGCGCCGAGGTTCGGAATCGCCTACAACATGGACGAGCGGCCGGGCCACGAAATGATGCTGCGGGCGGGCGTCGGAATGTTCTACGATCTCGGCTACGGCGTCACCGGCGGAGCGTTCAACGGAGCGCCCTACAGCAACATCCGTACGATTTCTAACGTGACCTTCCCGCTGTCGATCGCCAATTTGAACGCCCCCGGACTGCCGGCCACGCGGCCCTACGGCCAAGTCTTTTCGGCCGATACCAATCTGCAGGCGCCGCGCGTGACGCAATGGAACGCGACCTGGGAACATTCGTTTGGCGTCGGCCAGGTGCTGACCTTGAGCTATGTCGGAACGATGGGCCGCAACCTGAGCCGTACGTCCACACAGGCGGCCTACAATGGCGCTTTCGACATTCTCACCACCGCCACGAACGGCGCGGAATCGGACTATCACGGCGCGCAACTGCAATTCCGGAAGCGCCTGAGTTCGTCCCTGCAACTGCAGGCCGGCTGGACATATTCGCACTCGATCGACTCGGCGTCGAGCGATGCCGGCGGCGGCGGATTCGCCAGCTTGTTCAACAGCGGCGATCGCGGCAGTTCCGATTACGACATCCGCCACGTAGTGAACGTCTCGGGCACCTACCGGATCCCGGCGCCGAAAGACGGCATGATGTATCGCCCGATCCGCAACTGGTTCCTCGATTTTGTAGGAACCGCGCGCACGGGCCTGCCCTTCGACATCCAGGGCGTCAGCACGACGACCAGCACGATCACGACATCCACTGGCACGGTGACGACGACGACCCAGGGATTGTTCGCCAGCGTCCGCCCCGATTATCTGGGCCAGAGTGTGTGGATCTCCGACAATTCCGTTCCTGGCGGCCGCCGCATCAATCTCGCGGCGTTCTCGGTTCCGACCGGATTCGCCCAGGGCGATCTTGGCCGCAACGTGCTGCGGGGCTTTGGCGAGTATCAGCTCGATCTGGGAGTCCGGAAGCAGATCAATATCACCGAGCGCGTCCGCTTGAATCTCGCGGTGCAGGGATATAACATTACCAACCATCCCAACTTCGCCAATGTCACGCCCAATGAAGGCGGCAACATGTCGAGCCCGAACTTCGGCATCGTGACGCAAATGCTGAACCAGTCGTTCGGCAGTGCGGGAGTCACGTCTTTGTACCGCACCGGCGGTCCGCGTTCGATGGAGTTATCGGTCCGTCTTCAGTTCTAGGGAAATCAGTTACTAATCATGAGGCTCAGTTCCATTTTCTTTTCCTTCGCGGCAACCTGGCTGTTGCTGACACCCTGCTTCGCCGACGACGTGACCGAGAACGATACACGCAAGTTCAACTTCGGCGTCCGCGCCGACTTCATCGCGCTGAAGCAGTTTGACACGACCACCACCACGGCCTCGACTACCAAGCCGATTGCCGACTATACGTACACCGGCTCGTCGTCGTCGTCGCACTATTCCGGGGGACCGGTCTTTGAAATGCGGCTCACCAAGCACATCTGGGTGGGAGCCGAACTCGCGTTCCATCACGTTTCTTACGCGCAAGTCACGGACATACGGACCGGCAAGGCGGACCCCAACGCCGGCACCGACAACCGTCCGCTGACGATTCTCACTGACAATTCGACGGCGAACTATTGGGATATTCCGATGCTGGTGCGCTACCGCGGCATTCGGCAATCGGGCAAATTCCGACGGTTCTATCCTATCGGCGGGGCGACGTATCGCCATGTAGGACGCGTCCGCACGGGCAACGATACCATCAACGCCGATGGCTCGACTGCTTATGACGAGACGCCAGATGTTCCAAGGAAGTCCAATCTTTTCGGTATCACCGCCGGCATTGGGTATCGTTTGGTCGACGAACTCGGTGTCAAAGTCGTTCCGGAGATCCGGTTCACGCGGTGGTTGGACCATTCGTTCCAGGGGTTAGCATATACATCGAGTCCGAACCAGGCGCAAGCTGGTATCGGAATCACTTTCTAAATAGTTCGAGGAGGACGATCAATGAAGTCGTTTGCCGTTTTCCTGACCTTGTGTTGCGCCGCCTGGGCGCAGCCAACGATTCAGACGTTGTTCGGGGGTTCGCCGGCCGGTCTGCCGGCGCTGTCCGCAAGCACTAATAATCCGATAGCAGCCGCGGTCGATGCGCAAGGCAACGTCTATGCCGCGCTCAAAGACGGGCATCAGGTAGTCGAGATCGGTCCCGGGGGAAAAGTGATCCTCGTTGCCGGCAACGGCATCAGCGGATATAACGGCGATGGTGGACCAGCCATCCTCGCCAGTATTGACGAGCCTTCCGGGCTGGCCTTCGACCAGGCCGGGAACCTGTACATTTCCGACATGGCCACCAATGTCGTCCGCATGGTCGACACCAATGGGATGATCAGCACCTTCGCCGGTACCGGCGAGAATACGTTCAGCGGCGACGGAGGACCGGCGGTGCTGGCCACGTTGAACCAGCCGGGCGAGCTGGCATTCGATGCCGCGGGCAATCTGCTGATCGCCGACACCTACAACCACAGCATCCGCAAAGTCGATCTCAACGGAATGATCACCACCTTCGCCGGCGTCGGTACGCAGTCGGCGGGCGGCGATTCGGGACCGGCGAATCAGGCGGGCTTGAACACTCCCCAGGGCGTTGCGGTCGATGCCAGCGGTGATGTCTACATCTCCGATACCGGCAATAACAAGATCCGCATCGTCACTCCGGACGGCATTATCACTACCCTTGCCGGACAAGGATACACAGGCTACGGCGGCGATCAGGGCGATCCTCTCCGCGCGGTATTCAACTTCCCGAGCAGCCTCGCCGTCGATTCCCTCGGTCAGCTCTACATCGTCGATTCGAGGAACTATCGGGTCCGCGTGATCAAGGCCAACGGCCAGATCGTCAGCTTCGCAGGAACCGGCACACCGGGCGCCGAAGGCGACGGCGGCGTGGCGATGTCCGCGAACGTCACTCCGGCGGGAGTATTCGTCAATGCGACGAATGACGTCCTCATCGCGGATGGCACCAACAACCGCGTCCGCATCGTGACCAGCGCGGATGGTGTGATCAACACGATCCTCGGCAACGGCATCTCCTCGTACAATCCGCAATATTTGACCATGAACGGGGACTTCCTGTATGTCTCCGACGGAACCGCGCAGCGCATCCGCTCCTATCAGTTCTCGACCGGGATCATCGCAACGGTGGCGGGTACCGGCGCGAGCGGATTCCTCGGCGACACCGCCGCTGCGTATGCCGCGCTGATCTCGAATCCGCGAGGCATGGCGTTTGATGCGCAAGGGAATTTGTACTTCGCCGATTCCGGCAATCACCGGATCCGCGAGATCGACACGAGCGGCAACATCAACACCATCGCCGGCACCGGTGCTGCGACATCGACAGGCGACGGCGGCGCGGCCGTTAGCGCGACTTTGAACCAGCCGGTCGACATCGCGATCGACGCCGCGGGCAATATTTACGTTGCCGAGCGGTCGGGCGAGCGAGTCCGCAAAATCACCAAGGACGGTCTTATTGCGACTGTCGCGGGCACAGGCTCCGGCGGGTCGCCGAGTGCGGAAACGGGCGTCGCTGTTTCGCAGCGCCTGAATCTTCCGCAAGGGCTCTTTGCCGAGCCGGGCGGATCGATCCTGATCGCCGATTCCAACAATAACCGCGTCCGGCGGTTGAAGCCGGATGGGACCATCACTACGATCGCCGGAACCGCGGTCGCCGGATATGACGGCGACGGTGGACCCGCGACCAGCGCATTGCTCCACAGCCCGATCGGCGTCACCGAGGACTCCGATGGGAACATCTACATCAATGATTCGGTGAATAGCGCCCTGCGCCAGATCGGCACCGACGGTATCATCACGACGGTCGCGGGATCGAATGCCCAGACGGGATCGATCCGCCCCGGCGGATTCAATGGCGACGGAAATCCGGCCACGAATTACCTGCTGAATCGTCCGGTTGGATTGAGCGTCGGGCCTGGTTCCTGCACGGTCATCCTCTCCGATACGATCAACGGCCGCGTGCGCCAGGTGACGGCGGGGGTCTCGTACTCGCTTGCGACCAATCCTCCGGGACTCCAGGTCACGGTGGACGGCGGGTCGCCTCTTCCGACTCCGGCGACGGTCAGCTTTGCGCCGGATAGCCAGCACGTCATCGACGTCCCCGCCGAGCAGGATAACGGCGCGGGTACGCGTTATCTCAGCACCGGTGCGGTTAATTCGACGGCTGCCTGCGCGACACCGCGCCAGAGCCTGACGGTTAATCTGCAGACCCAGTATTCGTTGACGCTAACGCCCGATCCGGGTGGCGTGATTACGAATCTGGATGGTTCGATGCCCGATGGTTGGCTGAATTCAGGTGCCCAGGCGACCTTGATTGCAACGCCTGCTGACGGGTTCATTTTCACTGGATGGGATGGCGACTGCGCGACCATGAGTCCGACGGGTGCGTGCCAGTTGACTATGACTCAGCCGTACAACGCGATCGCTCATTTCGCGCCGCAAGATCAGCAGTAGTAAAGAGTCCGCAGTTCGTCAGAGGGCCAATTTGCCTTCGAAGGTCATGTCTCTCGGATAGAACTTGACCTGCGTTCCCAAGGATCCGGTGCCGGTCGTGAAGTACACTTCGCGATCGGCGTCGGTGATCGGACTCGCGGTGGCGTCAAAGGTGAACCGCAGCACTCCTCCTCCGAGCCTTTCCACTTTCTCAGGACGCAAAGTCGGTTTACCGGCCCGCTGCAGGAGCGTGAAGTTCCGGATGTCGGCATCAGTGTCACCGGCTTCCGCTTTGCGAGGCATCATGGGAAATCCGGAGACGCTGATGACATAGTGGCTGGTCTCAGCTTCAGGATCAGTCGATTTCCGCGCCAGGCGTAGAGGAGCCGCGCTTTCCCAGCGCACGACAGCTTGGAATTTCGGCAGATCAGCCGCGATCGCGGGGATGCCGCCGCGTCCGACGGGGGCGCCGCCGATCGGATTGCCGCTTGGATCCGAGCGAGTTCCTGACGCACTCTGCGATTGATTGGCTCCGCTCGGAGGAGGAGGCGCGACTTCAGACGTTCCCTTCGGGGGACCGTTGCCGATGTCGCCCACATCGAATTCTACGCGTGCCACTTTTACCCAGGGAGACTTCGTGAGGATCGCCTCGACGTCCTTGTTCGACCATGACGAGGGCTTCTTCCTCCACGCGTCGCCCGCGGTTGCGCGCGAGGCCGCCAGTGCGATTAGAATCCATTCGCGCCTGCCAATCATCTACCGTGTCTCCTACTTCCACGGTACCGAATGACGGTCAGGCCTCGCTCAGAATTTTGTCGTCACCCGCTTCAGCGCGGATCTCGTCGCGATCAATCATGGCGCGCAAGGCGGCGCGCGCGGCGGCGATCCCTGGGCTCGATGGACGTTCGCGGAGTTCCCAACGGTCCTCGCCTTCCTTGCGCGCGCCACGTTCGAAGAGCGTCAGCGTCCCGGCCTGATAGAGCGTGTTGCGCGCCGCGCGGCGATACCAGTACGCCGCAATGTTCGATTCGCGTTTGAAGTGGCGGCGGCCGAGCAAGTGATAGTTCCCGACTTCGAACGCCGCGGCGTGATGACCCGCCTTGGCAGCTTTCAACATCAGGCGCCTCGAGGACGGCTCGTCCTTCGCAACGCCCGCTCCTGTTGCTTGCAGACAGGCCAGTTGATAGAAAGCGTCCTCATTTCCGAGGTCCGCGGATTCCGCGAAGTGCCGCGCCGCTTCGCGCGAATCGCCGGAGTCGAGGTGCACGCGGCCTAGTGCGAGCCAGGCATCAGAACGTCCCAGGTCCGCGGCTTGTGTGATGCACCGCAACGCGGCTTTGCGGTCCGGATCGGTTCCCTCGCCGAGCAGATGGCAGATCCCCAGGCGGCAGATTGCGCCGGCGTGTCCTTCGTCCGCGGCGTCCTTCAATAGCGCCAACGCGGACTTCGAACCCTCGCATCGCAACCGCCGAACGGCCAATTGATATCGTGCGTTATTGTTCCCGGCGGCCGCCGCCGGCTCGAGGAGTGCGATGGCTTCCGCTGCATTGCGGAAATTGTCGAAGCCATCGATCTTCCACTGGAGTTCCAACTCTTCGGCGCCTTCAAAATCGGCGTTCAGAGCTTCTTCGAGATGATAGGCGGCGAGGCCGAACAGATCGGTCTCCATCTCCTTCGCAGCGGTCAGGTACGACCGGTAGAGCGATGTTTCGGCGCGGCTGAGCCAACGCATCTGCAGAGCGCGAGCCTCGATTGCGGCTTCCAAATGGCCGCCGGGATGATCGAGCTGAGCGGCCTTCAGGAACAGCCGCGCGGCCTCGGCGCGCGCCTCCAGAGTTCCGGAATCGCGCAAGGCTATCGCCAGTTCATAGTTTGCTTCCGGCGTATTTTTGGAACTGACGGCGTCGATAGAATCCTGCGCGCCCGGCTTCGTCTGGCTCACTGTGCACGTAGTGGCAGGCGAGGACGAATTGTGACGCGCCCGGCCCGTGATACAAATGGCTGCATGCGAGTCCTCTTCATTGGCGGCACCGGAATCATCAGTACGGCCTGTTCACGTTTGGCCGTTGAACGCGGCATCGACCTGACTTTGCTGCGGCGCGGAGTGAACACCAAGATCGCGCCGCCGCCGGGAGTCAAGACCGTCACTGCGGATCTGCACGACTTTGAAAGTTCGCGCGCCGCGCTCGACGGGCTCGAATTCGACTCGGTCGTCGACTTCATCGGCTTCACGCCCGATCAGATGGAGCGCGACATCGCACTGTTCCGCGGACATACACGGCAGTTCGTTTTTATCAGTTCCGCCAGCGCGTATCAAAAGCCCTCGACGCATTATTTGATTACCGAGTCGACGCCGCTTGCGAATCCGTATTGGCAATACTCGCGCGATAAGATCGCGTGCGAGGAACGGCTGATGCGGGCGTACCGGGAGGAAGGATTCCCGATCACCATCGTGCGTCCTTCGCACACCTACGGCGACACGCAATTCACGCTCGCGATCAATAGTTGGGAAAAATCATACACGGCGATCGACCGCATCCGGAACGGGCGCAAAGTGATCGTGCCGGGCGATGGAACGTCGCTGTGGGTCCTGACGCACAACAGCGATTTCGCTAAGGGATTGGTCGGTTTGCTCGGACTTCCACAGGCAATCGGGCATGCCTTTCACATCACCTCGGACGAAGTGATGTCGTGGAATCAGATCTACCAGATCACCGCGGAAGCCGCTGGAGTAGAGGCGAAGATCGTCCATGTTCCGTCGGATTTCATCGTCGCCCAAGCGCCCGAGAAACTCGGCGGACTGACGGGGGACAAGTCGGTGAGTGTCGTGTTCGACAACTCGAAGATCAAGCGATTTGTGCCCGACTATTGCGCGACGGTTCCTTATTTTGAAGGAGTCCGCAGGACGGTCGCGTGGTTCGACGAGAACATATCGAGGCGCGAAATCGACGAGGCGTCGAATGCGAGATGGGACGCGATCATTGCGGCTTATGAGCGGGATTGAGCGTGCCCCTCGGCCTTCGCTTTGACTGTCCTTCGGTCGACCTTCAACCTGCGCGCGGTTTCCTCGTAGCTCGACGTTTGACCGTAAACGAGCGCCGCGTAGTATGACGTCAACTCGTCCATCGTTAGTTCACCGCGAAGGATCTGGCGAATGTACGGATCGTTCGACTCTTCCGCCTCCGGCTGTTGCGTCATGGGCTGGTACGACCGCCGGATGATTACGTTGCGTACGCACTGCTCGAGCTCGCGGTAGTTCCCTGGCCACAGATACTGCGCCGGCAAGTGCTCGGACATCCAATCGCGGACTTCGGGGAAGCAGCGCTCCGCCTCGTCTCCCACGGCGCGGCGCACCATGAAGAGGATCAGATCGTCGAGCACCGCTGGCGAGTCCTCGATCTGCTCACGCAACGACGGTGTCTGGATTTGGTCCGCACACAGGCGATAGTAGAGATCCTCGCGGAACCGTCCGGCGCGGATCTCGATCGCCAGATCGCGATTGGTCGCGGCGATTAGTTTGCCGAGGAACGTGCGCGAAGCCGTATCGCCCACCATTGAGAACCGCCGCGTCTCGATCACGCGCAGTAGCTTCACTTGAATGGAGAGCTCCATCTCGCCCAGTTCATCGAGGAACACCGAGCCGGACGCGGGGCAGGTCTCGAGCCATCCCTGGCGATCGGTGATCGCGCCGGTGAAGGATCCTCGTTTGTGGCCGAATAACTCCGACTCGATCAATGCGGGCGACAACGCCGCCAGGTTCATGGGCAGGAACGTCTCCGACTGCGATGCTTCCTGGAATCGCATTGCATTCGGATCGAACGGGACATAACGCGATCCGGCGATCGCCCGCGCCACCAGTTCCTTTCCCGTTCCGGAAGGCCCCGTGATCAACGTCGGAAAATCGTGCAGCCGCGCGAACAGCACGCGATGATAGCGGCGCAGATCGTGCGTGAACACCGACTGCCACGCCGACGCTCGAAGACGGGCCGCGGGCATCGAGTTGCCGATGATGTTGTCGAAGATCAATTGGAACGCCAGTTGGAACTGCCGGAAGCATGCGAACACGTGCGCCGGGTCGAGCGTGTTTTCGATCCGCTTACCTCCGGGCTCGAAGAAGTGGCGCCAGTCGGCGACGAATCGCTTGTAGAACTTCCAGTTCTCGGTACCGCGATTGCCCTGCGACGCCTTCACGAAATCCGGATGACAGCGCTGGTAGAGCATGTACTGCACGCAGTCGGCGTAGATCGACAGTTCTTCCTCATCCGGCGTTACTGATCCCGAATCAAGGCGCTCGCGGACCTCCGGGATCAACGACTCGAGGCGTTGATGCACGCGCACGACATTCGAACTGGCGGCTTCCGGAGCCGTAACAGACGCGCTCCAGACGGGGCCGCTCGAAACGAAATGACGTTGCAGGGCTTGCTTCTCGTACTCGGTGCGCTCGCGTAGAAAGGGATTCGAGAATGCCAGCTTCGCAATCGCCGACAAAACGGTGCGTTCGCGGTCTGAGTAAAGCGCCATACAAAAACTGTACACCATCGAGCATTCGATGTACTCTACAGTTTTCGCGAGAATTGTAAGATATTGATTTTATGGTACTGTCACGATGGCCTTCATCGTGCCACTGAGTGACGTATGGAAACACCGAGCACATACAAACAATTGGCGCTGGACCACCGGTTCCAATCGTTCCTCTGGACCCAGTTCCTGGGCGCCTTCAACGACAACGTCTTCAAGATCGTTGTCTCGCTGTTCGCCGTACAGGTGGCCGCGGATGGCGAAGTCAGCAGCAAGTTCCTTGCGCTCGCAGGAGTCGTTTTCGTACTTCCCTTCCTTCTATTCGCCGGTTATGCCGGGCAAGTCGCCGACCGCTTCTCGAAGACGCGGGTGCTGCAGATCACCAAGGCTGGCGAGATTTTTATTATGGCGTTCGGAGCCTGGGCCTTGTACATGGGCCGCATGGATCTCATGTTGTGCGTGCTGTTCCTGCTCGCCTGCCAGGCGAATTCGTTCAGCCCCGCGAAGTACGGCATCCTGCCCGAGATCATGAGCGAATCCGGTATCTCGCGCGCCAACGGACTGCTCGAGTTGTCGACGTTCGTCGCCATTGTCGCCGGCTCGGGATTCGGGACGTCTTTGTTCGAACATTGGAAGTCGACGCCGGTGTACCTGGGCTTGACGCTGTTCGTCATCGCCATCGTCGGATCGATTGCGAGCCTGGGAATCCAAAAGGTGCCGGCCGCGGGATCGACCGAGCCGTTCCGGCTGAATCCGTTTAAAGAGATCATCGAAGGCTGCGCCAGCCTGCGCCGCAACAAGCCGCTCATGTGGAGCGTCATCGGCATCTCCTGGTTCTGGCTGGTCGGCGCGTTATTCCAAATGGGTCTCATCCTGGCGGGCAAAGAAGTTCTGCATGTTTCGGAAACCGAGTCAGGATTGTTGATCGCCGCGCTCGCCGTCGGCATCGGGATCGGCAGCGTGCTCGCGGGAACGATCTCCGGAAAACATATCGAGCTCGGCCTCGTTCCGGCAGGCGCGCTGTTGATGGGTATCGCGTGCGTGGGCTTCAGCATGACGCGGACGTTCATGCCGGCATGCGCATGGCTGGTTGGCGTAGGCTTCGCGGGCGGACTCTTCGCGGTGCCGCTGAACGCCTACCTGCAGGATCGTTCCGATAAACACGAACGCGGCCGCCTGCTTGCGACCAACAACTTCGTGAACATGTTCGGCGTGATGGCCGCCTCCGGACTCCTGTGGCTGCTGCACGACAGACTAGGCTGGACGACTTCGCAGATGCTCATGGCTCTCGGTTTCGTCATGATCGTTGGCTCGGTGGTGACGGCGCTGTTCATGCTGCAGATCACCGTGCGCTTCATCGTGCTGACTGTCGCGAAGCTAGCCTTCCGCATTCATGTGGAAGGAACAGCGAGCATCCCGGCCGAGGGTGGAGCGTTGCTCACGGCGAATCATGTTTCGCTCGCCGATGCGGTGATGCTGAGCTGCCTGACCGATCGTCCGGTGCGTTTCCTGATGTGGCGTCCGCTGTATGAACACGCGCTGCTGCATCGATTCTTCGCGCGTATGGGAGCGATTCCCGTCGGCGGCGGCACCGCTGTCGAGAACGTCAACGCACTCGACGGCGCACGAGATGCGCTTGTCGCCGGCGACCTGGTCGCGATTTTCCCCGAAGGCCATATCACACGCGATGGCTCGATCGACGAGTTCAAGCGCGGCTTCGAGCGAGTCGTTCGCGACACTGGCTTGCCGATCATCCCGGTTCATATCGACGGTCTATACGGCCATCCTCTGAGCTACGCCGGTGGCGGCGCCTTGCGCAGTTGGAAGCGGACATTCCGTCCGCTTGTCACAGTTCGCGCAGGTGAACCCGCGGCTGGCGAAATTACTCCCGAAGGATTGCGCGAGAGCGTCCTCCAACTGGCCGAACAACCTTCAGCAGCTTAACCGTTTCGAGCAAATCCGCCGCAGTGGAACAAGTGAGCAGGAACGCTCAGAAGGACCCATCATGTTTGAATTTTTCGTGGTTGTCATCAGTCTGATTGGACTGATCGTCATCGTTCGCCAGCAGACGCGGCTGAACTTTCTCGAGGCTCGCGTGGGGGCGACCGGCCCGAAGGGGCCGACGCTCGAACAATTCGATCGAGTGGTCGAGCGGATCGGCGCTCTTGAGAACCGGCTCGAGCGTTCGTCGGCGGCGATGCCGTATGAGGAAGTCCACGCGCCGCCGATGGCTCATGCGCCGGCGCCGCCGCCGCCTCCGATGCCGCCGCCGTTGCCCACGCCTCCGCCGATCGAATTCAGGCCAGCGCCTCCTCCTCCGCCCGTTCCGCCGCCATTGCCGCCACCGCCGCCTCCGCCGCAGTATGTGGCCGTGCCACCGCCGCTGCCGCCTCAATATGCGGCAGTGCCGCCGCCCATTCCGCCGCAGTATCCACCTGTGCCACCGCGTCCGATCCCGATCGCCGTGCCCGTCGCGGCCGGGCCCACGCTCAGCGCTCGCCTCAAGAGCTGGCTCGGCGATGAAGAATGGGAAACGCTCGTCGGCGGCAGCATCATCAACAAACTCGGCGCGATCATCCTGGTCATCGGCATCGCGCTCTTTCTCGGATATTCATTCGGCCACATCGGACCCCTTGGCCGCGCGGCCGCCTGCCTGATGGTCAGCGGCGCACTGCTCGGCGGCGGCATCTACACGGAAAAGCGCACCGGATTTCAAGTCTTCGGGCGTGGATTGATCGGCGCCGGCTGGGCCGCTCTTTACGCCACCGCTTACGCTATTTACGCCGTTCCG
>DASXZC010000384.1:0-24027 GCA_036502165.1 Bryobacteraceae bacterium | reverse complement strand
ATTCACGATTCGATGGGGCTCGACCGCGCGAGTGCTCGATGTTCCACCATGATCGCGATAGCGGAAGTGCAGCAACGAATGTTCACGGCACGCGCCCGCGATGATCGATAGCGTCCTCGCATCGACTACAGCAGGTCCATTCACAGGGCCTTCGGGCCGTACGATCATCGCCCGCAGCGCCGCCACTTGACGTCCTAGCCGCGGCGGCATGAGTTGCTCGATCTTAACCAACGCCTGCAGGGATGCCTGCTCGACTCCGGCGATCGCTCCTGACGCTGCGAATTGCAGGCCGACCGCGACCGCCACCGCTTCATTGTCGTCGAGCAGCAACGGAGGCATGTTCACGCCCGCGCCGAGTTGATAGCCGCCCTCGAGTCCTGCAGTCGAGTGGATCGGATAACCGAGCGTCCGCAACTTGTCCACATCACGGCGGACCGTTCTCGTCGTAATCTCGAGCCGCGCCGACAGATCTGCTCCCGTCCAATAGCGGCGGCCCTGAAACAGCGAGAGCAGCCGCAACAGCCGCGCGGATGTTTCGATCATATGAACTCAGTGTGGCATGCAATTGAGGACTGAATCTGTCCGCAGAGAATTGTAAGATCGGCTTATGACAATCGCACAGCAGATCACCCTCGACTACGAAGACGAAATGAACAGCACACGCAAAATTCTCGAGCGCGTTCCACTCGACGATGCTCATCGCGGATTCAAGCCGCACCCGAAATCCATGGCTCTCGATCGACTCGCCACGCACATCGCCGAGCTTCCCGCATGGCCGAAAATGGCGCTCGACAGCGAGACCTTCGAACTCGCGGTTGACTTCACACCGCGGATCGTATCATCTTCAGCCGAGCTGATGGAGATTTTCGAACAGAGCGTCGAGGCCGGCCGCGCCTGCCTAGCCGCTGCCACAGACGAAGAGATGTCTAAGAATTGGACCTTCAAATACGGCTCGTTCGTATCGTTCTCGTCGCCTCGCACGAAGGTCATCCGGAGCTTCATCAATCATCTCGTGCACCACCGCGCGCAGTTGGGCGTGTACCTGAGACTCAACGAAATTCCGCTTCCCGGAATGTACGGACCGACCTCGGACGAACGGGCCGCAATGGCGCGATAATGAAATCGATCGCGCGGAGGGAGTCCACGCGCTTCTAAGCTAAGATAGTACAACAGTGGAAATCGGCAGGTTCCGGGTTGTCGGCGAATTGGGTAGAGGCGCGATGGGCGTGGTGTACCGGGCGCTCGACCCCAAAATCGGACGCACCCTCGCCATCAAATCGATACGCCTCAACGAACTCACCGATCCTGAGGAACGCGGCCGCATGCGCGAACGGCTGTTCCGCGAGGCGCAGTCCGCCGGCATCCTCTCGCATCCCAACATTGTCACCATTTACGATGTCTCTGAAGAAGAAGGCATGGCCTACATCTTCATGGAATTCGTCAATGGTATGGCCCTCGACGAACTGCTGCGCGCCGCGCCTGCACCGACCGGCGCGCTCGTCATGGACCTGCTCACGCAGACCGCGGCCGCGCTCGACTATGCGCATAAGAACGGCATCATCCATCGCGACATCAAGCCCGCCAACATCATGGTGCACGAAGGCAGAACCGCCAAGGTCTGCGACTTCGGAGTCGCCAAGATTGTCTCGCAGCAGATGACGCAAGCCGGCATGCTGATGGGCACGCCGAGCTACATGTCGCCGGAGCAGATCGAAGGACGTCCGATGGACGGACGCTCCGACCAGTTCGCACTCGCGGTGATGGTGTTCGACATCCTGACGAAGGAAAAACCCTTCGCCGGTGAATCGCTGCCGATTCTGCTGTACAAGATCTGCCGTGCGGATCCTCCGTCGGCATCCGGATTGAATACAACGCTCGGCATCTGGGTGGATCCGGTCTTGCGCAAGGCCCTCGCGAAAAATCCCGACGATCGCTATCCGAGTTGCAGCGCCTTCATTGCGGAACTGCGCCGCGCCCTCGAGGAGCGTCCAGGTTGGATGCTGCCCGGCAAAGGATTCCCCGGCGACGACACAACCACTGGATCGGGGCATCATGAGTCCGAAGCGGCAACGTCAGGGGCGATCCCTGTCGCGCGCGCAGGATCCCTGACCGTCGATTCCATCATGTCAGGGCCGGCCTTGATCGGCGCTACTTCGTCGGCGGCCGTCCCGCAGCCTCCGCCGTTCGCGCCGAGTTCGAGCGGCAGTGCGAGCCTTCCCACTTTGGGCCAGCCGATGTCGCGGGTTCCTCCTCCTCCTCCTCCGCTCGCGCCGCCGCCTCCCGCGCCGACTTTCCAGAATGTTCCAGTCCTCGGCCCCGCCTCCACGGGCGCCTCGATGTCGACCGAAGCCATTCCCCTGCCCCGCCCTCGCGTGGAGCAAAAGCGATCGAGTCCGCTGGTGTATATCATTCCGCTCGTGCTGCTCGCCGGCGGTGGCGGCTACTTCGTTTATCAGAAATATTTCGAGCCCAAGCCGCCAGTCGTCGAGAATCCCGAGAGTCCTACGAAGCCCGTCGCCCAGTCGCCAGAAACGCCCAAGGGCGAGCCTCCCAAGGAAACTCCCGTCAAGCCGCAGGAGCCGAAATCCGAGACCGGAAGTCTGCCCCCAGTAACGCCTGGCAAGGAGCCGAAGCCGAGCGCCGGGACGGCCGGACCCTTTGAAGTCAGCTTCGCCGGATCTCCTGAGGGAGTCAAAGTCGACATCGACGGAAATCCTGCGCTTCCCTGCAAGATTCCGTGCACCGTATCGCTCCCCAAGGGGCGCCATACATTCGCCGCCTCGATGGACGGCTATCGAGTCATGCAGCGAAGTTTCGAAGTCACGGGCGAGACCACCATTCCCGTCGACATGGTCGCGACGGTCGGAATTCTGGTCGTGAAGACCACGCCGCCGGGCGCCACGATCCAACTGAATGGCCAGGAACGCCCCGAAAAGACGCCCGCTGAACTGCACATCAAGCCCGGCACGTATCAAGTCGTCATCATCAGTCCCGACGGACGGCGCGATTCGTCGACCGTGACCGTCAGAGACGGAATGCCAGGAACACTCAACGTAAATTTCCCATGAATCAACCTATTTCTCGCCGTGATCTGGTCCGCCTGCTCGGAGGCGCCGCTGCGGCGGGCGCAGTACTGCCCTTTCCGGCTCACGCCGCCGCCTGGGCTCCCGCCGATCGCAAAAAAGTCAACATGATCGTGCGCTCCGAACATCCGCTGGATCTCGAAATGCCGCTCGACGGATTCCTCGAAGAATGGACCCCGGTCGAGCGATTCTTTACGCGCAGCCACCACTATCCGGCGAAAGTCGATCTCGCGACCTGGAAGCTGGACGTATCGGGCACGGTGTCGAAACCGCTGAAGCTGGATCTCGAAACCTTACAGAAGATGCCGAAGGTCCTGATGCCGGCCGTCCTCGAGTGTGCCGGCAACGGGCGCGGATTGTTTGAGCCCTCGATGCCCGGCTTGCAATGGGAATACGGCGCTGTCGCCAATGCAAAATGGGCAGGCGTTCGTTTGGCCGATGTGCTGAAGCTCGCGGGCGTCGAGGAAAAATCCGTCGAAGTGTTGTTCGATGGCGCGGACGTTCCGATCGGAACGATGCCGGAGTTCAAGCGTTCGATCCCGATTGGCAAGGCCATGGACCCCGACACCATCCTCGCCTACGAGATGAACGGCGAGCCGATTCCGTCGCTGCACGGATTTCCGCTGCGATTGATCGTCCCCGGCTGGGCTGGTGACTGCTGGGTGAAGTGGTTGACCAGCATTGAAGTAAGGCGCGAAGCCTTCACCGGCTTCTTCATGGCGACGGCCTACCGGCATCCGGAACGCGCGATGAAGCCTGGCTCCGCCGCCGATCCCGCCTGGATGAAGCCGGTGACGCGACTGAGCGTGAAGTCGGTCATCGCGACGCCCGTCGACGGCGCCGAAGTCGAAGTGGGAAAGCCTATGTGGGTCCGCGGCGTGACGTGGACCGGCGGCGACACACGCGTGACTGCCCTCGATCTGACCTTCAACGGAGGCATGACCTGGGTGCAGCCGCAGCCCGGAATGTTCGCCAACCAATACGCCTGGCGAAGCTGGCAATATACGCATACGCCGCTCGAAGAAGGCTATCTGCGGATGGGTTGCCGTGCGACTGATGGATCGGGAGGCATACAGCCGTTCGTCCAGTCGTGGAATCCCTCCGGATATTTGTACAACGCCGTGCAAATGATCGGCGTGAATGTCGTCAAAGAGGTCAAGGCGCAACCTGCCGCGCCGGCGCCGCCGGAGCATGTCACGTTGCCCCCGCACGTCCGTTCGAACTGCATCGGATGCCACCAGGAGGACGTGATCACGCAGCAGCGTCTGTCGAAAGCCCAATGGACGAAGGAAGTCGAAAAGATGGGCGCCTGGGGATCGAAGTACAAGGCTTCCGAGAAGGAAGCGATCGTCGACTACCTGGCGAAGGAATTTCCGTACAAGAAACGCTAAGGCCGGTGGATGAGCGTCGCTTCGATCTTCGCGCGACGTTCCTCCACAGTGGGCGCATTGAGGATCGCTTTCCAGGCCGGGCCAATCGCGGCCGCTGCCCGGGGATCGCTCTTGCCGATCTTCGCGAGGAACGCGGACGCCATCTGCTCGGCGCCCTTTTGGTCCCCCGCCATCAGACGCGCGGCCGCTGCTTTGATCGGTTCGAGCTGCCCCTGCTCAGTTTTCCATTTCGGACCCGATTCAGTGAAATACTGCTCCGCGTCTTTGTATTGGCCGCAAAAATAGGCAACCTCGCCTAGCGAATCGAGGCCGTTCGCCTCCTCGCTGGGAATCGCAGTGTACTCCTTGAGCGCCTTCTTCGCACCCTCGCAGTCGCCGGTCATGGCGAGTGAATAGCCGAGCAAGTTCTTGACACCCGGCCGCGTCATGCTCGCGAGCCGGAAGAGGTCCGCGGCTTTGGCGTAGTCTTTCAATGCCATGTACGCCTGGCCGAAGGAGAATTGGATTTCCGGAGAAAATCCCTCGTATTGACTCGAGGGAACATGGCTCAGGACGTCACGCATCGGATCGGCGGATTGGGACGCGCGCAACTGATCGAGGCAGCTTCCGATCGCCGGTCCGAACGCCGGCTCCGCGGTGGCGAGGCCGACGCACTTCTTCGCGAAGTCCTGGACGTCGCCGGCAAATATAGGCCATTTCCTCAGAGAATCTTCGGACTTGATGCCCAACGAGTACGGCTCCGCCGAAAGTTCGCTCGCCATGCGATTGATCACCTGCAGCACGTTGCCGGTGACGCTGAATTCGCGTACGAACTTGTGCCCATCGGGATTGAAGACTGTCGAGTGCAACCGCACCTCTCCGGGCGTGTCTGTCTTGGTAAGAGTGCTGTACACGATGCGGTTCAAGCCGGGCTCGCCTCGCGCATCCGCGATCGTATCGGCTGAAATGGACGTTCCGACCGTGGCCGCCAATCCGCGATTCACGACGAGCGTCGCCCAGTCGTACGACGCATCGCCTGTCTGGTTGTCGGGAGCGAGGAACGCGAATCGCTCCTGTTCGGCCGCCTGGGGAGCTTCGGTGCATCCCGCGGAAATAACGATCAGTACCGCTGCAAGAATGGAGGCGCCGGGCTTCAGAGAACCTTCTGCTCCATGGACATGATCTGCTTGAACTCGTCCAGATCCTTCAGCGATGCGAACTCCGGCTGCTCGAGAATCTTGCGCTTGTCCTTGAATCCTTCTTCGAGGCACTTCCGCAGATACAGCAGCGCCCGATCGGTCGAGCCCGCCTTGGCGTATGTCTTCGCGAGATAGAAGTGGAACTTCGCCCGCTCCTCAACCGACCGCTCCTCGAGCGTCGTTCCCTGCGTGCCGCGATGCTCGAAGACTTCCGGATCGAGCTTCAGGGCATCCTGATAGGTCGCAAGCGCCAGCTCGTAGTTCTTGCGCGAGAAGTATGCCGTGCCGAGGTTCATCAAAACTGCCGCGGATTCCGGCGACAATTCGAGCGATTTCTTATATTCGGTGATGGCCTTCCGGTAGCTCTTCTTCGCATAATACACGGTGCCGAGGTTGTTGATCGCTTCGGCGTAGTCAGGCTTCATACGTGCCGCTTGTTCGTAGTACCGCTTCGCCATCTGCAGCTCGGCGAGTTGATGATACGCGATGCCAATCTTATTCAGAATGACCGGCGAATCCTGCGGCGCCTGTTTGTACATGTCGATCGCCTCGCGATACATTTTGCGGGCCATCATGATGTCGGCGCGCATCTCGGTCGTGAGGTTCGGCACGCCTGTGATGGGCGTGGTTTGATCGGCCGCGGAGGAGCGCGTACCGGTTTCCAAATTCTTGGCGACGTCCTGAGCGGCTGCGAGTGCCGTGGTCATGACGATACCGAAAGCAAGCGTTCGATGCGAAACCCCGAACAACATAAGAGGCCTCCCTTGCACATCTCTCGCCAGATCTATCGGAAGAAAGCGACCGCCACAATAGCTCCGCGAAAGATCCGCGATACTTACGACTATACCGCGATTCACCGCGAAAGGTTTCCCCGGATTCTATTTTTTGAAAGAGCCCCAGAGCTTCTCGATCAGGGTTTTCTTCCCGCCTGGTTTCGCATCCCCAGGCTCCTGGGATTGCGCCCGCTGATCGGCTGAAGAAGCAGGAGTCACCGGAATCGACGTCACTTTCCTGCGCTTTGGCTTCTCCGGAGCCGCCGAAGGTACGGCATTAATATCCGGACCTTGTGGCGCCGGCGCAGGCACCGCGACAGGCGCCGCCGCTGCCGGACCCGCGTCCCACGTCGAGATTTGCGTCGACGCTCCACCGTGAAGCTTGCAGACTTCGACCGGCTGCGTGCCCGCGATAAAGACTTCGATCTTCTTAGTGGGACAGCCGGGCGTCGCCAGCATCCCCGTCGTCGGGTCGACCTCCGCGCTGACGATTCCATCGGGAGCCATGAATTCGCTCACGTTCCGGTAGGCCCGGTGCTTGTGAGCGTTCTTCATGAACTCCGTCCAGATCGGAAGTGCGGTGCGCGCGCCTTCGAGTTCGATGTTCGTTCCGTCGTCGAATCCGACCCAGACCACGCACAGCAGCTTACTCGTGTAACCGACGAACCAGCCATCGCGCGAGGATCCGGTTTTGCCCGCCGCCGGTTGCCAGAATCCCAGGGCGCGTGTGCCGCCGCCGGTGCCCGTCCGCATGACTTCCTGCATGAGATTCGTCATCATGTAGGCGATCCGCGGATCCAGAACCTGCCGCCGCTTCGGAGTATTTTCGAACGCCGTTTCGTTATCCGGCCCCATGATCTCGCGGATGAACGAGGGCTCGACGTACATCCCTCGATTCGAGAAGATCGTGTACGCCCCCGCGACTTCGAGAGGAGTCACGTCATAGGCGCCCAATGCCAGCGCCGGGGTCGCACGCAGATCCGCATTCATCCCCGCTTGACGAGCGAGGTTCACGACCTTCCGCAATCCGACCTGGATGGCGATCTTGATCGTCGGAATATTCATCGAGCGGGCAAGCGCCTGCCGCACAGTGACCTTGCCGTAATACGCGGAGTGGAAATTGTTGGGCGTATAAGACGCTCCATTGACGTTGAACGTCGTCGGTTCATCCTCGTAAGTCGTCAGCGGAGTGATAACGGGCTGCTGCCCTGTCAGCGCCGAATTCAGAGCAGTTGCATAGACGAACGGTTTGAACGACGACCCCGGCTGCCGCCTCGCGAGGACGCGGTTCAATTGCGTCAAGCCGTAGTTCCTGCCGCCAACCATCGCCCGCACCTCCGCCGTCTGCGGATCGATCGCAATGAGAGCCACCTGCGCGACCGGCAACTTCGCCGTTCCATAGTCCTTGAATTTCTTTTTCAGCGCCGCGTCCACACCGACGAGCGCCTTTTGGACGGCCGCGTTGGCGTCCTGCTGCAGCTCGACATCGAGGGTCGTATAGATCCGGAACGGCTTGCCCTGGTAATCCGCGCCCAGCTTTTGCCCGAGCTGATCGTTAATCAAATCGACGAAGTAGTTCGCGTCCGCGGTCCGGCTGGCGTCGTTCACCGTGCGGATCGGCTTCTCGATCCCCTGTTCGTACTCCTGCGCGGTGATGTAGCCGTTATCCCGCATCAGTGCGAGGACCTGATTGCGCCGCTGCTTCGCGCGATCGGGATGGAGGATAGGATTCCCGACGATGGGCACCTGCGGCAAACCGGCCAGCAAAGCCGCGTCCGCCGCGTCGAGTTGCTCGAGATCCTTGCCCAGGAACACCTGCGATGCTTCCGCAAATCCGTGGATCGAAAAACTGCCGTGCTGCCCTAGATAGATTCCGTTCGAGTAAAACTCGAAGATCTGTTCCTTCGTCAACTTCTGCTCGAGGTGCATCGTGATCAGGACTTCGGCGAGCTTGCGGTCGACCGTGCGCTTGTTGGTCAACACCAGCGTACGCGCCACCTGCATGCTCAACGTCGAGGCGCCCTGAGCCCGGCGCCGCTCCCGAACGTCCACCCAGAAGGCTCTGAGGATGCCGAAGGGATCGAATCCGGAATGTTCGAAGAACCGCTTATCCTCAGCCGAGAGGACCGCATTCACCAACAGCTTGGGTATGTTCTCGAATTTGACGATCCGGCGCTTCTCACGCCGCTCGTCGAACAGGCTCGTGATCAATTCTGGCTCGAGCAAATATTGACTGACACCGGCATTGTCTTTGAGCGCAATGATCTCGTTGACCTTGCCGTCCTCGAACTTGATCACCGCCCCTTCGCGCTTGAAGTACGAGTCAGCCTCGGGATAAATATCGATCCGGTCCGGCTGTAACTGATACCAGCCAAGCGTATTGTGGTTGTTCTCGGTGTATCCTGCCTTACGCAGAATGGTCGCGATCTCCGGCGCGGATCCCACATCTCCGACCGTGATCGTCCTCGGAGCGGCATACAGCGCGGACGTCGCGGGAAATGCTCCGGCTTTCAGCTTTTCATCGATCAGGTTGGCGTACGTCACGTAGAAATACGTGAACGTCATGATTCCCACGCACAGCAGGAGCGTCAGCGAGGCAAGACAGATCTTGCCCCAACGGCTCATGAGGATCTTGACCAGAAACGCCGACTTCGGAACCTGGAACCTAAGGGGCACCTATGCTATTCTCGCACGGTGCGGGCCACTGCGCGTAAGTGGAACATAATAGGAACGGGCTGGCGAAGCCCTGTGTCGCCCTGTCCAATTTTGCCGTGTCACGTTTTGCACGTTTTACCGGGTCGGGGCGTCAGAGTTGATGAGTCCCTTAAGAATGATCTGGCCGCGACTACTTCCCGCGCTATTGCTCGCGGCATCCACCCAGGCGGGCGAATATGCAGTCCTGAAATCCGGGTTCCGCATGCCCGCCGATCACATTGAAAAGCAAGACGATACCTACCGTTTGATCACCGAAGGCGGCGTCACTGTACTCGCCGCATCGGACGTCGTGCGAATTGAGAAAGACGACTACGTTCCTCCTCCTGCTCCACCTCCCGCGCCCATGCAAGCCGCTGCCGTCCAGCCGGCCTTGAAGCCCATTCCCCAAATGATCGACGAGGCCGCCGGACGCAACGGCTTGCCGCCCGCTTTCGTCCGTAGCGTCGCCAAGGCGGAGTCCGGATTTCGGCCTGACGCGAAGTCCTCGGCCGGTGCGATCGGCGTGATGCAGTTGATGCCCGCGACCGCCGCCTCCCTCAAAGCGGATCCCAACGATCCCCAGCAGAATATCGAGGCCGGCGCCCGTTACCTGCGTGACCTCCTGGTGAAATACGATGGCGATGCCGCGAAGGCGCTGGCGGCTTATAACGCCGGCCCGGGGGCGGTCGACAAGTACAAGGGCGTGCCGCCCTATCTCGAGACCGTGACGTACGTCGATCGCGTGATCCAGGACTATAAGAAGTCCGCTGCTCACTAATTTATAAAGGAAAGCCGTCGCGGGGCCGATCCTCGTCTTATGAGGTGGATTGCCCTGCTCGGAGCGGTCGCGGCCTGCGCGACCTGGCTGTTCTTCATTCCGTGGAACCGGGTTGTCACCGGCGAGAACGACTTTCTCGGGCAATACTGCGGCGCGAAGCTCGCGGGAACTCCCCAACTGCACGATCCCCAGGCTTGCCAATTGGAGCAGGTCCACGCCGTCGGAGTGTCGATCCCCACCATCGTCTTCATTCGTCCCGACTATTACGCGGTGATGCTCCGGCCGCTCGCCTGGATGCCTTTCCGCTGGGCCTACATCGTCTTCACGCTCATCAATGCCGCGGCGATGGCGCTCGCGCTCTACTTGGTAAGAGGCCGCAAGGACGTCCTCGTCCTCGGCCTGGTCTCGATCCCCGTCATTACCAGCTTCGTGAACGGCCAGGATGTGCCGCTGGTGCTCGCAGCACTGCTAGGCGCGGTGGCACTCGATCGTAAGGGATATAGCTTCCTCGGTGGACTGGTGCTCGCTTTGTGCGCCATCAAACCGCACCTGTTCGTATTCGTACCAGTCGCCCTCATCGCCGGACGCCGTTGGCGCATGATCGCCGGCGGAGTCGCCGGAATGGCGATATTCTTCGTCGCGGCCGCCCTGATGCAAGGCTGGAATTGGATCGTGCCGTTCGTCGACATGCTCCGGATCCCGGGCATCCACAAAATCCCGTTTCCCCTACCGAACCTCCGTGGACTCGCAACCGCCCTGCCAGCCTACGACGGCGTGATTGAATGGACCGGAACGATCCTCGTATTCGCGTGGCTCGTTTACACCTGCATCCGCTCGAAACCCGATCAATTCGAGCATCTGGTGGCGATGTCGATGGCGGCCAGTCTGCTGGTCAGCCATCACCTGGGACCGCATGACTGCATGCTGCTGCTGGCGGTCGCCGCGTTCGCTTCGGTCGAGAGCCGATCGTACAAAGTTGCCGTGCTGCTCGCCGCTCCGATTTCGTATTTCGTAGCTCTCATGGCGTCGCCGATCAGCGCGATTCCGGCATTAGCGTTGGCAGGTGGATTCTTCTCAACGAGTCCAAAGCCCGTACCCGTGCCCGCGGCCACCTAGGATGGCGAGCCAGGACGCGCGGACGCGATCAACGACAACGGAGCCGTAAGCTCCTCGACGACGAAATCGAACGCAGGCAGCGACACCGTGAACGTGGTCCCGTTGCCTTCCTTGCTCTCGACATCGATCTTGCCCTCGTGCACCTGCACGATCCAGGCGACGAAGCTCAATCCCAACCCCAGTCCCTGAACCGATTTCGTCTGCATCTTCCGCACGCGGTAAAACCGATCGAAAATGTGCGGCAAGGCATCGGCCGCGATGCCGACGCCAGTGTCGGAAACGATCAACTGCACCAGATCGTCCGCCCGTTTCAATTCGATCTTCACGCGACCGCCTGCCGGAGTGTACTTCACGGCGTTCGAAATCAGGTTCGTGATCAGCCGTCCGATTTGTGTGCGATCAGCCTTGATCACGCACCCATCGTGTTGGATCGCCGTCTCGAGGGTCAGTTTCTGTTCCTCGGCCGGAATCTGGAACTGATCCGCGATGTCCTCAACGAGTGGCGACAAATCGAGCTGCGACATCTGCAGCACCAGTTGCCCTGACTCGGCTTGCGACAACTGCAACAGCGCGCGCACGATATTCGAAAGATGTTCGACATCCTGCAGCGCATCGACCATCGCATCGCGGAAATCGTCACTCGTCTTGGCCGTAAACAACGCGACCTCGAGCTGCCCGCGAATCGACGTCAGCGGCGTCCGCAGTTCGTGCGACACATCCGTCGAGAACTGCCGGATCTGCTCGAATGACTTATCGAGCCGCGACGTCATGTCGTTGAACGCGCCGATCAGCCTGTCGAGTTCGTCATCCGCTCCACGCGTCGGAATCCGGACTTTCAAGTTCGACCCCCGAATCTCCTGCGCGGCTTGCGCCACCGAATTCAGCGGAATCAGCGCGCGTCCGGCCACTACCCAGCCGAGCACCATGCCGACCAGAATCGCGCCGACCACCACGAATATGTAATAGCGCGTGAACGTTCCGACCATACCCTGAATTTCCGACAACGGCTTGCCAATCACCATGTAATAGCGATTCTGGCGCACATCGACCATCACGCCTTGACGCAGCAGGTACCAGACGCCGTCCTCGTCCTGCTTATAGGTCCAGACGCGATTGTTCTTGTTCGAGAGAACGGCCGTGATATCCGCCAGGCTGCTCAGCGGAATTCCCTTGTAAGTCTCCGAGCGCTCGAGCACCTTGCCGCTCGAGTCGGTCAACAGATAAACTCCGCCCTGAATCTTGTTGACGATCAGCGACTCTTCCGGATCGGCGCGGTCATAGCCCCACTCCGGCCGGTAGTTCTCGATCTTCATGTAGCCCTTGGCGGCGGCCCATTCCTCGTCGATGACGAGTTGAAGTTCGCTCTCGAGGCTCGAGCCGAGCATCGGCCGCAGGATCAATCCGACGAAAACGACAAGGATAGCGAAGAAGATCGCGTAGCTGATCGCCAGGCGGAAGCGCAAGCTTCGCGCCAGCCGCCGGATCTGGCGGTAAAGAGCGGGACGCTTCAGCAGCCTGCGCATAATCGATTAAACAGTCGGGGCGGCTCCTGCGACTCCGCCTGCGATCGGCGCGGGCGCTTTGGCTTCGATCTTCTCGGTGGCGTCGAGCATGTAGCCGATCCCCCGCACCGTGTGGATCATCTTCACCTCGAACGGATCATCGATCTTGCTGCGCAGATGGCGTATGTAGACATCGACGATGTTCGTCAGCCCGTCGTAATCCATATCCCAAACGTGCTCGACGATCATAGTGCGGCTCAGCGGACGTCCGCGATTGCGCATCATGTATTCGAGAATGCTGAATTCCTTCGGCGCAAGCTCGACGTTCTCGTTATTGCGCGTGACCTTCCGCCGGATGCAGTCGAGGCTCAAATCGCCCACAACCAACCGCTCCGGTGTCGGCTGCCCGCGCCTCAACAGCGCTCGTACACAGGCCAGCAATTCGACGAATGCGAACGGCTTGACCATGTAATAATCCGCGCCACCCTCGAGCCCTTTGACGCGATCGTCGACCGCCTCGCGAGCCGATAAAATCAGCACCGGCGGACTCGTTTTGCGATTGCGGACCTTCCCCAGCACCGTCAGTCCATCCATGTCCGGAAGCCCCAGGTCGAGGATGATCAGGTCATATTCGGTCAGATGAATTTGCTCGAGAGCGGTCGCGCCATCATTGACCGCATCGACGGCATAGCCGCCGCTTTCGAGGCCGCGCTGCAGGAACTCGGCGATTCGCTTTTCGTCTTCGACAACCAGGATACGCATCAATTTAACTGTACTCGATCGGAACGTAAAAAACACGAAAGGCGCCCAAGCATAGCTTGAACGCCCTTCGATTCTTTTCCTTGCTTGCGTGCGGGAAAGGTCTTAGTTGTTGCCATCCGGACGGCGCTTCAGCGTCGGACGATCGTCGTCATTCGATCCGCCTTTGCCCTTGTCATCGGCGTCGACCGGACCGGAACCCGGAGCCTTGCGGAGCTTCGGCCGTCCAGCGTCCTTGTTGTCGATCTTGCGGTGGTTATGCATCACCAGCAGGCGATTCTTGACGTCGTTGAATTCCGAGCGGTTCAGGACGTACTCGGGCTTTTCCGCCAGCAGTTCCTGAATATTCTTCTGCGCCGCCTTGATGCGATCGTCGGTCGGCGGATGCGTCGAGAAGGCTTTCGAGAACGTGCCCGGCTTCTTCTTCTCGAGCGTCTGCAGCTTTTCGAAGAAATCGACGAACGCCGTCGGATCGTAGCCGGTCTTATACATGTATTCGAGACCCAGCATGTCGGCCTGGCTCTCCATCGAACGGGAGAACTGCAGGAATCCGAGAGGCAGCAGGATACTCGTCGCCTGGCGGACGCCGTAAGCGGCCCAGCCGCCCCAGAAGATCAATGGAATTGTCGCCAACTGCGCGATCGTCCCCTTGGTCGCCTGGCAGGTGCCATGCCGCGCCGCCACATGGGCGATTTCGTGGGCCATCACACCAGCGAGTTCCGCTTCGTTGTCAGCCTTGAGGATCAGGCCCGTGTTGACGAAGAAGAATCCACCCGGAAGGGCGAACGCGTTGACTTCCTCAGAATCGAGAACTTTGATTGTGAACGGGACTTTCGCGTCCGAATTGCGCACCAGATTCTGACCGACGCGGTTCACGTACTCCGAAATCACTGGATCGTCGACGACCTTCGAGGCCCGTTCGACTTCCTGGGCATATTGCTTCCCGATCGCGATCTCTTTCTCGATCGAGTACCAGTTGACCTTGCAGGATACCGTGCGATCGCCGATCGCCTCCGGGTCCTTTTTCTTGTCTTCTGAGCCAAACCCGAGCCCGGATGTAGTCAGGACCAGAGTGAAAATGCTCAGCAGGGAGGAAAATTTGCGCATGTGGACTCCCGTCAACAGTATACGCCAGTTTCGCGCCGCTCGAATGCCGCTCGGAACACAAAACAGGCCTTGTACTAAGTAACGTATAGTCAGATGGATGGGTTTCAATCATTTGGATCGCGCCCGGGAATTCCCCGCGACGCGCAATCTCGCGTACTTCAATCACGCTGCCGTCGCCCCCCTTTGCGCCCGGGCGTCGGACGCGATGAAGGCTCTGTCCGACGACGCCTGCACCTGGGGATCGTTCCACTACGACAAGTGGATGGCTACCTATGACGGATTCCGCGTGGCGGCTGCCGCCCTCATCGGCGCCCAACCGTCGGAGATCGCGATCACCAAGAATACCTCCGAGGGCATCGCGACCATCCAAATGGGGATGGCTTGGAAGCCCGGGGACAAAGTCGTCGCCTTCAAGGAGGAGTTCACCGCCAACTACTTCCCCTGGCTTCGCCTCGAGCAGAAGGGCGTCCATGTCGAGTGGCTCTCGATCTACGATCCGCTCGAGAAAATCGACCAGGCGGCCAAGGGCGCGCGTCTGCTGGCCATCAGTTTTGTCAATTATTTGAGCGGCTTCCGCGTCGATCTGCAAGCGATCGGTGACATTTGCAAGCGGCACGGCTGCTTCTATTTTGTGGACGCTATCCAGGGTCTGGGCGTTTTCCCGATCGACGTCCGCAGAATGCACATCGACGCCCTCGCCGCCGATGGACATAAATGGCTGCTCGGCCCGGAAGGGTGCGCGCTCCTCTTCGTTGCCCAGGACGTGCAAGATCAAATCGAGCCCGTCGAGTTCGGATGGACGAATATCGCGGGCTACAACGACTACTCCTGCCGCGATATGGCCCTCCGCAATGATGCCGGGCGCTACGAGCCAGGGACGCTCAATACGATCGGCTGCTACGGCTTGCGCGCATCAATGGAACTGCTGCTCGAAATCGGAGTCGAGGCTATCGGTAAGTCTGTCATGGAAATAGCGGGGCACGTCGCCGCCGGCGTCGAGTCTCGCGGCTATCGGCTGATGGTCGATCGCACCCCGCAAACGGGCTCAGGAATCATGAGTTTCCAGAAGGATGGCACAGATTCGCGGCTCGTCGTACGCCAGTTGAAGGATGCCCGGGTGACGTCCTCACCTAGGCAGGGTTGGGTAAGGGTATCCCCTCATTTTTACACAAGCGCCGAGGACGTCGATCGTTTGCTATCGGCCCTTCCATAAGACGCGGCTAAAGTCCCAGGATCCGTGGCCGATCAGATTGATGTGGATGCTGTAGCAGTCGATATCGACTCCGTTCGTAAGAGCCATGAGCTTTGGCTCCGCGAACACGCGCAAGGTAAGCGTGCGGATTTCTCCGGGTTGACCCTGAACGACTCCGATTTTCGCCCTGGCCCCTGGGATCGCGCATCCTTCGATGGCGCTTCCATCATCGACTCGAACCTGTCGGGATGCAGCATCGTCGGCGCCAGTATGTTGCAGGTCCGCCTCGAGCGTTCGACCCTCACCGGCGCGGATCTCTCCGAAGCCAATCTCGTCCAGGGCCACTTCGATTTCATGTTCGCCACGGGACTGATGCTGTGCGAGGCGACTCTCACAAGAGCCAGTTTCAAGGACGCCAAGCTCGATCAGGCCCGTCTGCTCGACGCAATCGCCGACGACTCCGATTTTACCCGCGCAAGCCTGGTGGGCGCCGGCCTCAATCACGCCCGTTTCGCGCGTGCCATTTTTCTCGATGCGGTGGCGGACCGTTCGAACTGGTTGAATGTCCGCATGCCGAACGCCCGCTTCATCGGAGCCTCGCTCACCGAGGCCCAATTCGTGGGAGTCTTCGGGCCCAGTTGCGACTTCACGAAGGCCGATCTGTCGCTCTCTATGTTCGCCCGTGCGCGGCTGAGCCGGTCCAACTTCTATCAGGCGAATATGTTCGGCGCGGACTTCCGTGACGCCGACCTAGAGAACGCCGACTTCACCAAGGCGCGGATGCTGGAGGCCCGGTTCCGCGGCGCGAATCTGACCAGCGCCGACTTTCGTGGAGCGAACCTCGAAGGCGCGCGCGATCTGACAGCTGAACAACTGGGGCGCGCCCGCACTGACGATCGCACGACTTTGCCGAACGGGAAGAAGGGTCCGTACCTCCGATTCTCGGGCGCCGAACGCCCCGCGCGCTAGCCCGTTACGGCAATTTGATCTTGTCGTGGCCGTCATTCTTCAGATGGAAATTGACTTCGATGTGAGCGCTCACGCGAACGGGTTGCCCGTCCTTGTCGGCCGGCCTGAATTCCCACTTTTTCACGGCTTCGACGGCGGATTGATCGAGCGACTCGTCGAGGCTCCGCTCGACGCGGACGTTCTCGGCTCTCCCGTTGGTCGCAATTTCAACCGCCAGCACCACTGAACCTTGTATCTTGGCTGCACGGGCATTTTCGGTGTAGTCAGGTTGAATCTTGTGAAGTACCTTGGGCGGCGTCACACCCTTTTCGTGGATGTCATGGACCTTCTCATCAGACGCCTGGGCGGCATAGCTGACTGAGACGCCAGTGACGAGAAGGCCAGCCGCTGCGATCGCAGCCACCGCGGTGAGCCGCAGTGCGCGGCGTGGTTGGGATTTGGGAATAGTGAGATTCACGATACGCTCCTCGAACGTGTTGGGATCGACAAAGGCTGTAGTCAAATGGGGCGAGGGAAACGATCCTAATACTCGCGCGGCCTCGATCAAGCCGAGCGCGTATTGTGCGGGATCGTCGAATTCCCTGGCGGCATCCTCATCGCACCGCATCTCGACGGCGCTCGCCGCTCGCCGCTTCATCCAAATAAGCAGCGGATGAAAAGCCACGGGGAGAGTCATGATTTCGATGATGAGATTCAGTACGTAGTCACGATGCCGGACGTGAGCGGTCTCATGAACAACGGCCGCACGCCTCGCGAGTTCTGATGCCGACTCCGCAAAGACGCGAGGCAGGATCAGGCGCGGCCGCAGCCATCCGAATACGACCGGCGCGCTCACAGTGTCCGGATTGAGGTCGCGTAGCCGGAACCAGCGCCACAGCAGCCGTAGTGCGTGGAACGTAGTAAACAGCAGATACGCGATCGCGATCCACGGGATCGATGTCGAGGTCGCTTGAGCGGGCGATGCGGTGACGGATACAGGAATTTGGATCGTAGCTGCACCGAGCGGCCTCGTCCACACAGCCGTAGCTACCGGCAACAAAGCAGCGAGTGCCAGCGACATCCGCCACGCCCAGACGCTCCACGCCGACGACCAGCCTCGCAACATCCGCCCCGCGCACCATCCGAACGCTCCCGCGAGCGGAATCTGCCACGCGGCGTTCACCAGTAATTTGAGGATCGCGGGAGTCATCGTTTCTCGACCTTGGCCTGCAACTCAGCAAGTTTCTCGGCGCTAATCTGCCCGGTTTCAAGCAGTCCCATCACCAGCGCCTCCGCGGAGCCGCCGAACATCCGGTCAATCAAATCGCGCATCGTGGACGACACAGCCTGCTTCCGAGTCACCGCCGGCCGGTAGACAAACGCGCGATCTTTGAGCACGCGCTTCGCCTTGCCCTTCGTCTGCAGAACGTTCAACATCGTCTGCACAGTCGTGTAAGCGAGAGGCTCGCCGGGCATGGCATCGAGCACCGCTTGCACCGTGCCAGAGCCCAGCTCCCAGAGGACCTTCATAATCTCAAGCTCCAGCGGAGTGAGCGTCGGAGTCTGCTTCTTACGCGGTGCGATTGGCATCAGGTGTCCTAAACAATTAGGAGTATGACGCGGATCGCACGCGGTGTCAACTAAATCTTTAGGACTTGTTCGCCGCAACCGTTCGTGTCTAAGCTAGAGGAATGTTGACCGATCGCGTCATCCTCGTCACCGGCTCGGCCAAGCGCGTCGGCCGCGGCATCGCCCTCCGCCTCGCTCAAGAAGGCGCTCGCGTCGCGATCCACTATGGCCAATCCGCCGAGGACGCCCGCGCGACAGCGAAAGAGTGCAATAACGCACCCGTCTTCCAGGCCGACCTCACCAAGGTCGACGAAATTATAAGGCTGTTCGATGAAGTCCACGCGCATTTCGGACGCATCGACGGCCTCGTAAACAATGCCGCACGTTTCACCCGCTTCGATCCCCTCGCGATCAAAGAATCCGATTGGGATTTCATTCACGACGTCAATTTGAAGGCCGTCTTCTTCTGCTGCCAGCAGGCCGCGAAGCATATGATCGACGACAGCAACGGCGGACGCATCGTCAATATCAGCTCACTCGGCGGCATCAAGCCTTGGGCCTGGCACGCGCATTATTGCGCTTCGAAAGCCGGCGTCATCCACCTGACCCGCGCGCTCGCGAAAGCCTTCGCACCGCACAAAATCACCGTGAATTCCGTAGCTCCCGGAGTGATCGAGTTCGGCGATCGCCCTCCCGCCGAGCGCGTCGCAAAGATGATCGCGCAGACGCCCGCCGGACGTTCCGGCACTCCCGCTGAAATTGCGGATGCCGTCGCCTATTTCATGAACGCAACGAACTTCGTGACCGGGCAATTGCTGACCATCGATGGCGGACTCGGCCTTCGTTAATTCTTCTCGTGATCGGCGCCGGTAATCAAACGCGCGCCACGGCTGAAGGTCACGTATTGGAATGCCCAGCGGATCATCACGATGATCCGGCTCTGGAATTCGATCAAGTACAAAATGTGGATGAACGCCCACACGAACCATGCGGGAAATCCCCACAACTCGTGGCCAAAGACCTTCGCGACGGCTGCCGCTCGTCCGATCACCGCCAGGTCGCCGCGATCGGAATATTGGAACGGCGGCAGCGGACCTTGCGCCTTCAGCCGCCGCAGGATCGTCTGACCCGCGTACTTGCCTTGCTGCATCGCGACCTGCGCGACGCCCGGCAATCCGCGACCATCCTCTTGTTCGACGAACGCGATATCGCCCACCACGAAAATTTCAGGATGGTTCGGCACCGTGAGATCCGGCTGAACCTTGACGAGTCCACGGCGATCGGCAGGCGCATCGGCGGCATGTACGAGATCCTTAACGATTCCTGGAATGGCCACTCCGCCGGCCCATAGGACAGTCTTCGAAGGGATCTCGAAACTCGTGCCATCAGGCCGCTCGAGCTTCACTCCATCGGAGTCGATGCACGTCACACGCAGACCACAGCGGACGCGAACCCCGAGCTCGAGCAGTTGCTTCTCGGCCTTCATCGCGAGGTGCTCGGAAAAGGCCGGCAGCAGTCGCGGCGCCTGGTCGACGATGAGCAACTGCGACTGTTCCGGATGAATCGAACGGAAGTCGTCCTTCAGCGTCTTGCGCGCGATCTCACTCAGCGCCCCGGCCAGTTCAACACCCGTGGCGCCAGCGCCCACAATCACGAACGTGAGCCACGGCGACTGACCTTCCGCGCCCTCGAGCTCCGCCTTTTCAAACGCGAAGTAAATGCGATGGCGCATCTCGACCGCGTCTTCCATGCTCTTCAGACATGGCGCGTGCGGCGCCCAATCGTCATGGCCGAAGTACGTGGTCGTTGATCCGGCGGCGACGATGAGTGTGTCATATTCGAGTGCCGTGCCATCGGCGAGCGTCACCACACGCTTCGCCGCGTCGATATCGCGTGCCTCCCCGAGCAGCACGCGGACGTTGCGCTGCTTCGAGAAGATCGATCGCAAGGGGCCGGCGATGTCGCTCGGCGAAAGGGTCCCCGTCGCAACTTGATAGAGCAGCGGTTGGAACAGATGAAAATTCCGGCGATCGACGAGCGTGATATCCGCGTCGGCCTTCTTGAGCGCGCGCGCCGCGCTCAGTCCTGCAAAGCCGCCTCCGAGGATGAGAACCTTATGGCGCATGGCTAGCCGAGCTTCTTCTTTAAGAGTTCGTTCACGGCGGCCGGATTCGCCTGCCCCTTACTCATTTTCATCACTTGGCCCACGAGGAATCCTGCGACGGTCGTCTTGCCGCCCTTATATTGCTCGACCTGTTTGGGATTCGCTGCGAGCACGTCGTCGATGATTTTCTCGAGCGCGCCGGAATCGCTGATCTGCTTGAGCCCCTCGCGATGCATGATGGCGCGCGCCGAGTCGCCGGTCGCGAACATCTTGGGAAAAATCTCCTTCGCGAGTTTGCCCGAGAGCTCGCCCGACAGCACGAGTTTGATCAATTCCCCCAGCGCAGACGAAGAAATCGGGGAGTCCGCGATCGACTTTCCTGCCTCCTTCAGCGCGCCCGCTAGGTCGCCCATCACCCAATTGGCGGCGGCCCTGCCATCGCCTGCGACCTTGGCCGTTTCCTCGAAATACTGCCCGAGTTCACGGGTCGACGTCAGCACTTGCGCATCGTATTCGCGCAGTCCAAAATCCTGTAGGAACCGCGCACGCTTGACGGCGGGCAGCTCCGGCATCGCTCCGCGGACACGCTCGCGCCAGGCTTCCGAAAGGCGCAGAGGAACAAGGTCCGGCTCGGGGAAATAGCGGTAGTCGTGGGCTTCCTCTTTGCTGCGCATCGACACGGTTTCACCCGTCGCCGTGTTGAACAAGCGCGTCTCCTGGATGATCCGCCCGCCGCCTTCGACGGTCGCCACCTGGCGCGCGACTTCGTAATCGATCGCCATTTTGAGGAACCGAAACGAGTTCAGATTCTTGACCTCCGCGCGCGTGCCAAACTGCTCCGCGCCTTTGAGACGCACCGAGACGTTCGCATCGCAGCGCAGATTTCCCTTCTCCATATCGCAGTCGGATATCTCGACGTACTCGAGCACCTGCTTCAATTCGGTCAGATACGCATGCGCCTCATCGGAGCTGCGCATATCCGGCTCGCTGACGATTTCAATCAGCGGCGTGCCGCAGCGATTGAGGTCCACATAGCTGTACTGATCGGAGTCGCGGAATCCATCGTGTATGCTCTTGCCGGCGTCGTCTTCCATGTGTATGCGCGTGATGCCCAGACGCTTCGGATTGTCGTTGACGACGATGTCGACGTAGCCATGCTCGCAGAGCGGCTTGTCGTATTGCGAGATCTGATAGCCCTTCGGAAGGTCCGGATAAAAATAATTCTTGCGCGCGAATTGCGACGAAGGATTGAGCTTACAATTCAGCGCGAACGCAGCCTTCATGGCGAGTTCGACAGCCTGCAGGCTCAGGACGGGGAGGGCTCCCGGAAGTCCGAGACACACGGGGCAGACGTTCGAATTCGGAGGAGCTCCGAAGCTCGTCGGACAGCCGCAGAAGATCTTCGTATTCGTTGAAAGTTGGACGTGCGTTTCCAGGCCGACGACCACTTCATATTTGGCGATCTGCTCCGGCGAGGCGAGGCTTGAGGACATGTTCTTTTATTATATCGGGCCGTGTTCCGGCCTCAGCTCAACTGGTACCCGCGCTCGGCGATGTCGGCGTGCAGCACTTCCGATTGATGACCGTTCCGCAGAAAGATCCCGCGGATCGCCTCGCAAACGGTCTCGCTGCCACGCTCGAAGAACACGAGCACCGAAGGACCCGCCCCGCTCAGCGCACATCCGAGCAGCCCCGGCTTCCGGAGACGAGTCATCTCGATCAACCCCGGCACAAGCCGCGCGCGATACGGCTGATGCATCCGATCCTCGAGCGCCGCGGGGAACGCACTCGTGTCTCCCATCGCGAGCGCGGCGATCAACAAGGCGCTCCGTTGCACGTTGAACACAGCGTCATCGCGCGTGTAGATTGCCGGCAACAGACGCCGCGCCTCACTGGTCGGCAATACGAAATCGGGCACCACGACTGCCAGTCCGAAGCTCTCCGGCAACGTCAAACGAACCGCTCTCGCGAATCCTTCGGAATCAATCGCGCTCGCCACAATCGATCCCAGCACGCAAGCGGCGACGTTATCGGGATGTCCTTCAATCCGCGCCGCCTCGTCCAGGATCCGATGAGTATCCCATTCGAGCCCGAGCAGTTGATCCGCGATCACGACTCCCGCCGTCAGCGCGGCCGCACTCGATCCAAGACCCTTGCCGAGCGGGATTTCATTTGCTATATGCAGTTCGATCGGCGCGAGCGTGCGGCCCGTATTCGTAGCGACCGCAAGCGCCGTTTGCCAGATCAGATTATCGTCGCCGGCAACAGAGATCGACTCGCAATCGCGCCCCGACACCGTGATCTTGAGCTCCGGCGCACTATGGAATTCACATTCGAGATAGACACCCAGCGCAAGCCCCAGCGCATCGAATCCAGGACCGAGATTAGCGCTCGACGCCGGAACGCGGACGCGGCTGTAAATCAAACGGAGACCTTGACGACTTCGTTCGTTCTGCACGACCGATAGATCGAGTCCACGAGTTGCAACGCCTTGTGCCCCTCTTCACCCGACACCAGCGGAGGACGCTTGTCGCGGATCGCCTCACCGAAATCGCGGAACTGCCGCTCGAACGGCTCGAGCGAAATCGCCATCGGATCCGACGCTCCCGAGGCAACGGTTGACGACAGCGGAGCAGGCTCGCCTTCGTCACCCTGCAGCACGTCCCAAGCCGTCAGCCGATCGCCCGTGATGATCGCCGTCCCCTTCGTCCCATGGATCTCCACACGTTCGCTGTACCCCGGCCAGAACGCTGTGGACGCTTGAATTACACCCGTCGCTCCGTTCGCGTAGCGCAGCATCGCAGTCACGACATCCTCCGACTCAATCTTATGGAGCGCGCCGAGTTGCCACGTGCCGAAAACGCTCGAGACCGGCCCGATCAGATGCAGCAGCACATCCACCTGATGGATCGCCTGATTGATCAGGGCCCCCCCGCCTTCGACATCCCAACTTCCTTTGATAGGACGCGAATAATATTCGGCCGAGCGGAACCATTTCACATACGCATCCCCTTGCAGGATCTTGCCGAGACGTCCATCGGCGATCGCCTTGCGCAGGAAGATGATCGAGTCGTCGAACCGGTGCTGACTGACGACGTTCAAGACGATCCCCCCGGCATGCGCGGCGGCGATCATCTTCGCGGAAACGTCCGGATGAATCGCGATCGGCTTCTGCACTTGCACGTGCTTCCCTTCCCTCGCGCAGAGTTCGACAGGTTCGAGCCGGACGTTCGGAAACGTGCAGACATCGACGATCTGAACGTCCTTGTGATCGACAAGCTCGGCTAGTGTCGGAACGAAATCGCAACCGTACCGCGACGCGAACGCCTCGCCAGCGGCGCTCGAGATATCCGAGCAGGCGACGACCTTCCAACCAATATTCGTGTACGCCTGGACATGCTTGTGAGAAATGGCGCCGGTACCGAGGATTCCTATATTCATGGGGTTCTGTGCGATCGAGTGGTCCTTATATTCTGACATTCCGCCGCGTGAGCGCGCTAGTCGAATGTCACAAACGCCCGACGAGTCCTACTGGGTGATTGCAATGAATTGGGGAAGTATGGGCGCCGCTGTCGTAACAGCGTTCATCGGCTCGATCGCCGCGGCGACTATTTCGACGGACTGGTCGACCGGCCGCGGCGACAACGCTCAAAGCAAGGAGTTGCTCACTGGCACTTTGACCATCGCCGGTTTCTTATTCTCGTTCGTCTTCACGCTCATCGCGTCGAAGTTCGCCGGCGGCGGATTTCTACGCTCCCTCGGTGTCTCGGTCGTGTCGATCCTTGCGCTCGCAGTCCTGGTGAGCCTCGTTACCAAACGTGTGAACTACTCGC
>DASXZC010000383.1:0-7715 GCA_036502165.1 Bryobacteraceae bacterium | reverse complement strand
CTGTTCGTGGGTATCCTAGCGGCGGCGGGACTGATCGGGCGCAAGAGGATCACCGAGGCGCTCTGGATCTTTGGATTCGGGCACATGGCGCTGCAATCGGTGCGGCATGTGACGATCTTCGCTGCCGTGACCGCGCCCTTTATCGCAGTCGAACTGACGCGTTGGTGGAACAGCGCGTTCGCGAACTCGGCGAAGAAGTCCATTGCGGGGATCTTCAATCAGATGGCGGCCGATCTGACGCCGTCGTTTAACCGCACGACGTTCTGGTTACCTCTTGCCCTCGTGGGGGCCTTATTCCTCCCAGTAGGCCTGGGGCACTGGCCCTCGGATTATCCGAAGGAGATGTTCCCGGTCGACTTGATCCACAAACGGCAACAGATGCTCGCGGAATCGCGCCTGTTGACGACGGATCAGTGGGGCGATTACCTGATCTATCTGAACTACCCGAAGCAGCGGGTGTTTGTGGATGGCCGCAGCGATTTTTACGGACCCGAGGTTGGAAATCAATACCTGCAACTGCTGCAGGGCCAATATCAATGGAAGTCGCTGCTCGAGAAGCATGGGTTCGACCACGTGCTGGCGCCGCTCGACTGGCCGCTGGCGAGTCTGCTGAAATCCGACCCGGATTGGAAGCTGCTCGACGACACGGGCAAGGCTGTTTTATTCGAGCGAATCCGGAGGCCGAATGGTCATTGAGAGCGGAAACCAAGGTTCTACGGGGCTTAGACGAGAAGCGAGTCCAGCCTAATGAAAACCACCGAAGTGCCGATGGTACATGAGGAGACGAATTCGCGGATGAGCAAAGCGAAGCGGCAGGGCGAGATGTTTGACGATGTCAAACGCCAGCCTTCCGAGTCGCGAATGAGTCCCATCCCGATCGAGTGGCTCGATCCGGATTGTTGGCGGTTGCCATCGGGCAAGGCGTTAGCGGAATTCGCGCTGCAAGCGGGTTTTTTGGCGCCCCTGATGTTGGGCTTGTCGAAGCCCAAGCGGCAGCAGGTGAAGCGGGCGCTCCCCGAGGGAGTGTGCCGTAGTGGTGAGTCGGGAGCGGAGCCGGGTGAGACCAGTCAGAAGATTGTCCGGCACGGTACGCGTCCGGCATCAGGTGCCGGCAAGAGGTTGTGAGAATGCCAATCGGAATCGACGAATGGAATCTGCAGATCGGATGGGCCGTGTTCATCGGCCTGGTCGCGGCTGTCGAGGATTTGCGGCGGCGGCAGGTTCCCAATTGGATCCCGGTAACGGCGATTGCCGGTGGACTGGCGATCGCGATTCACGACCGGGGATGGAGTGGTGCGGGATCGTCCCTGATGGGATTGGCGGCGGGGTTTGCGGTGTTCTTCGTCTTCTACGCTCTGGGAGCGATGGGCGGCGGGGATGTGAAATTGATGGCCGGCTTTGGAGCGGTGCTCGGCTGGTCGCGGATTTGGGAAGCGTCATTGTGGACAGCGGCTGTCGGCGGCCTGATCGCCCTGGTGGCGATCGGCGCGTCATCGCTGAGAAAAGGCCGGCGATCCTCGGGCGAACAAGGCCATGCGATTCCGTATGCGCCTGCGATTGCGATCGGTTCGTGGCTGGCATTGATCGCCCATTAGCGGCGAAGTGGATTTTTGACTCGGGAACCGTGAAACGGAAGCGGAGCGCGAGAGACTCGCGGAATTAATTTTTGTAGGAGCAAGGGGCTGATATGGATCGAAGATTCTTGACGGTGCTGGGCGTGAGCCTGGTGTTCGCCTTGGTGGTGTCCAGCATTTTTTATCAGATGAGCGCCAAGGGAAACAACTCCTCGCAGGCCAAGGGGCCGGCGGCGCAGGAACTGAAGGACGTCGTTGTCTCGGCGCGGCCTCTCAGCCTCGGCACGACGATCAAGCCGGGCGATATCAAAATCGTCAAAATGGCTGCCGAGAGTTTCCCGAAGGGTGCGTTCTCGAAGGACACCGAGGTGCTCGACCGCCCGGTGATCAGCAATATTCTGGCTGACGAACCAATCCTCGACGGCCGCCTGGCGGCACGAGGCGCCGGTGTGGGCTTGAACGTCGTCATCCCCGTTGGGATGCGCGCGGTCACGATTCGCGTCAACGACGTCACCGGTGTCGCGGGTTACGTTCTCCCCGGATCGCACGTGGACGTCCTGGTCACGGGACATCCGCCGGGTGCCGAACAGACGGTCACCCGCACATTCCTCCAAAACATGCAGGTGCTCGCGACTGGTCAGGCGATGCAGGCCGACGCACGCGGGCAGGCGATTCAGGCGCCGACCGTGACGCTGATGGCGACACCGGATCAGGCCGAATTGCTGACGCTCGCTAATAGCGAGGGGCACATCCAGTTGATTCTCCGCAGCGGTAGCGATCAGGCCATCGAAAAGACCAGAGGTAGCAAATCGGGTGAGCTGTACAAATCCTGGGGCGGAGGCTATGCGCCGCGCCCGGGTCGCAACACGCCGGATGACGACGATCAGCCTCGTCCCGCCGCAGTGGTGCGCCGCCATGCGCCGGCACCGGTCGTAGTAGCGCAAGCGCCGCCGCCCGCGGCCGTGCCCGCTCCGCCGCCGCCGCCGGACCAGGTAATCGTAATCCGCGGAACGCAAAAGAGCGTCGAGACCGTGCGCTCGAGCAAACAGTAGGTGGATGGCATACGAAGGATGTCTCGGCAAGGGAGTAGAAACATGAAACAACAAAACAAGACTGAGGCCAGCGCAACCATTGCGGCGCGCGCCATCCGTTCCGTTCCCAATCAACCGGCCCGGCACTCGATTGCGCGCCGTTCCCTGAGAATCGCAAGAGCGATCGGAGCGGCGGCGGTGTTGTTCGCGGCAGCCGGGGTACTTGTCCCGGCGGCGAAGGCCGACGGAGCTGCTGAGGATTTGCGCTTGACGGTCGGTAAGAGCGTCGTCATCGATTACGCGAGCGACATCCGGCAGATTTCGACCAGCAATCCTGAGATTGCGGATGCGAGTCCGATCACCACGCGCGAAGTGATCCTGCAGGGCAAGGGTCTCGGCTCGGCGACTTTGATCGTGTGGAACAAAGAGGGGCAGCGGTACTTCTACAACGTGACGGTCGAGATGAGTCTCGAATCGCTACGCCGCTTGATGAAGGAAACGTTCCCGAAAGACACGATCCAGATTCAGTCGTCCAAAGATTCAGTCTCCCTGACCGGAGTGGTCTCGAGTCCGGCAACCAGCGAACGGGCAGCGGCGATGGCCGCCGGCTTCGCGAGAACCGTGATCAACAATTTGACTGTCAACACGACGGTATCGCAGCAGATCGTCCTGCGTGTGCGGTTTGCGGAGTTGAGCCGGACGAAGGCGAACCAATTTGGGGTCAATATCCTTTCGACGGCTTTTGGGCAGTCGACCAGTCTCACGACGGGCCAGATTGGCGCTCCCTCGGTCGGCGGCTCGATCGGTTCGGCCGCATCCGGAGCAGTAGGTCCACTTTTCACGATCACACAAGCGCTGAACATCTTCGCTTTCCGGCCGGGCCTCAACATGGGTGCGTTCATTTCCGCACTCCAGACCAAAGGCATTCTGCAGATTCTGTCCGAGCCGAACCTGGTTACTTCGAATGGAAAGGAAGCATCCTTCATCGTCGGCGGCGAAGTGCCGGTCCCGGTACTGCAAGGGGGCTCAAACGCTTCGTCGGTGACCGTGCAGTTCAAGGAGTACGGCATCCGTCTGAAGTTCCTGCCGACCGTGACGACCAATAAGACGATCAAGCTGGACCTGATGCAGGAAGTCTCCGACATCGATGTGGCCCACGGCGTCGCATTCAACGGCTTCGTGATTCCGGCCCTCACAACCCGGCGTGCCAACACCAGCATCGAATTGGCCGACCACCAGAGCTTTCTGGTGGCGGGCATGCTCGACAACCGAGACACGGAATCCATGTCGAAGCTCCCGGGGATTTCGAGTATCCCGGTCCTCGGTCAGTTGTTCAAGTCCAACAACGTCAGCAAAGGGTTGGACGAACTGGTGATGGTAGTGACGCCGGAGATTACACTGCCGATGAATCAGAACGACCTGAAGCCGATGCCCGACTTCCCGAACGAGTTCCTCGTGCCATTGTCTCCGATTGCCCCTCCGCCAGCCATCAAGGGCGCTACGGGATCTGCGGACGCGAAGCGATCGCCCGCGGCGAACCGAGAAGCCAGACAAGCAGCTAAGGAAGCCAAGCTCGAAGCCCGGCAGGAAGCGAAACAGAAAGCTCAGACCGCCAAGGACGCGAAGAGCGCCAAGCAATCGAAGGACGCAAAAGACCAGCAGGCGAAGGCGAAGAAGGCGGATACCGCGGCGGTTCGGAAGGCCGATCCGGCAGACAAGGGAGAGTCAGGGAATTAGTCCAGCCTGGACGCGACTGACGCTTCGATGGATTGAGAACGCCGACCGGCGAGGATACCGATGGAACTGACTGCACTTCTGATTGCCCAGAAACGGGATATGGCCGAGCAATTCACCCGCGCCGCATCGCAGGTTCAGGCGTTTCAGATCCTGGCCGATATGAAGTCGTATCCCGGTTTGCAGGCTCTCGAAATGAAGCTCCGGCAGTGGCGTCCGCAAGTCGTGCTCCTCGATGTTGCTTCTGACCTCGATCGCGCGGCGGAAATCATCCAATTCATCACCGGGCTGGGGCAGGAAGTTTTGATTGTCGGGTTGCACACGGACAATCACTCCGAAACTCTACTGAAGGTCCTAAGGGCCGGAGCAACCGAGTTCCTCCACGCACCGTTTGAGCCGAATTCTCAACGGGAAGCCGTCGCCCGACTGAGCCGCCTCTGTCAGCCGGCGCAGGAAATCAACTCGTCCGACGAGAACGGCTCAGTTGTAGTTTTCACGAGCGCAAAGCCTGGTTCCGGAGCGTCGACGCTCGCCACGCAGACCGCGTTCGCTCTTCGTCGATCGACTGGAAAGAAGGTACTGCTCGCGGATTTCGATCTCATGGGCGGCACCATCGGATTCTATTTGAAGGTCGACCACGCTTATTCGTTAATTGAAGCCCTGCAGCATGCCGATCATCTCGACCCTGCCTTGTGGAACTCGATCGTCGTCAACGCCGGCGGCGTCGATATTCTGGCAGCCCCACTGTCTCCTTACACCGACCCGGTCGAGAATGCGCGGCTGCACGTCGTACTGAATTACAGCAAGATGATCTACGACTGGATCGTTGTCGATCTGCCGCTGGTGTTTCAACGCACCAGTCTTATCACGCTGTCGGAATCGGATCATGCATTCCTCGTCTCGACAAGCGAACTGCCGAGCCTCCACCTGGCACGTAAGGCGGTGAACATGCTCGAGCAGTTGGGCCTGCCCAAGGAACGCTTCCGAATGGTCGTCAATCGTGTGGGGAAGCGCGATGGTATTGCGACCGCCGACATGGAAAAGCTGTTCAATTGCCCGGTCTACTCGAGTGTCCCCAACGACTACTTTTCCCTTCACCGCGTCATCACGCTCGGCCAGCCCTTATCTGGGGACGGCGAACTCGGCAAAGCAATCGATGGCTTGGCGACCAAGCTCGCCGGCCAACACGAGGCGGCCAAGAAGAAAGCCTCGGCAACTCTAAGCGCTCAGAAGCCCGCTCTATCGGTTTTGTAAAACGGACTAACGAATCATGTTCTCGCCCAATGACCCCAAATCCGGCCAGCAAGTTAGCTGGGAGAATCGCATCCTCAAGAATTCGGGACGCTCGAAGTCGAGCTTAAAGCCCGAATATCAAGAGCTGAAGTTCACCCTCCACCGCAAGCTCGTCGACAAGATCAACCTCGAGGCCCTCGCGACAATCGACAATCAGCGGGTCCGGGGCGAGGTGCGGCAGGCACTGATCCAACTCATCGATTCGGAGCCGACGCTGCTCAGCTCGATCGAGAAGCAACAGATTTCGGACGAAGTCCTGGATGAAGTTTTCGGATTAGGACCACTCGAGCCGCTGTTGCAGGATTCGACGATTTCGGACATCCTGGTCAACGGTTCGCGTCAAGTGTACGTCGAGCGAAAAGGACTGCTCGAGCTTACCAGCGTCACTTTCCGCGATGATCAGCATCTGTTGCGGATCATCGACAAAATCGTCTCGCAGGTGGGACGGCGTGTCGATGAATCGACGCCCATGGTGGATGCCCGTCTTCTCGATGGCTCGCGCGTGAATGCGATCATTCCGCCCTTGGCAGTCGATGGGCCCTTGCTCTCGATTCGCCGATTCAGCCAGGACAAGCTGATGCCGCACGATCTGGTGGAAAAGAAGGCGCTCACGGCCGGAATGATGGAACTGCTCGAAGCTGCCGTTAAGGCGCACCTCAACATCATCATCCTCGGGGGAACGGGCGCCGGCAAGACAACGCTGCTGAACGCGATGTCATTCTTCATCGCGCCGAAGGAACGCATCGTCACGATCGAAGACGCGGCGGAATTGCAATTGAAACAGCCGCATGTGGCTCGCCTCGAGACGCGGCCGCCCAACCTCGAAGGCAACGGAGCGGTCCGGCAGCGCGAACTGCTCGTCAACAGCTTGCGTATGCGTCCCGACCGCATCGTGGTCGGTGAGGTCCGCGGCGAAGAGGCCCTTGATATGTTGCAGGCCATGAACACGGGCCATGACGGATCTCTCACCACGATCCACGCGAATTCACCCCGTGACGGCGTGTCGCGTCTCGAGGTGATGGTCTCTCTCGCCAACGGCAATATGCAATTGATTTCGATCCGCCAACAGGTCGCAAGTGCGGTCCACTTATTCGTGCAGGCCGCGCGTTTGAGCGACGGTTCGCGTCGCGTCACCAGTATCACGGAAGTCACCGGAATGGAAGGCGAAGTCGTCACTCTTCAGGACCTGTTTGTCTTCGAAAAGCGTGGCTTGAATCCCGATGGACAAGTAGTCGGGCGATTCGCCGCAACGGGAATCCGTCCCAAATTCTATGAGAAATTGCTCGCGGCCGGCATTCGCCTGCGGTCCGACTTGTTTGACGAAGTAGTGGAGATCTGAGCGTAGGAGGGCGAAACCAAAATGTTATTTATAGGCATTATCGTTCTGGTGTGGCTGTCGGCGCTTACCGTTTGGTGGCTGTTGTCGAGTTTCCTGCGCTCGTCAGACTTCTCGAAAGTCAAAGAACGCCTGAGCGGCGGCCAGAAGAAGAAGGCCAAGGCCGGCCCTGTGCAGTCGAAGCAACTGCTGCAGGCGGACATGGGCGCTACGAAAGGCGTCTTGCCTAACCTGATTAAGCGGTACAACGTCCTCCCGAGACTCAACGACCTGATCGAGCAGGCGGGGCTGCGGTGGAGTCCGATCCGCACGGTTCACTTATGCATGGCACTCTTCATTGCCGGCGGTGGGTTCTGCTGGTTCATATTGCCGTCCCAGTTCCGAATGTTTTCTCTGATCGCGGGGGCGATCTTGGGATCGCTTCCGATCTTGTATTTGTTCCGGACCCGCTCGAGTCGCCTGCGGCGATGGGAAGAATTATTTCCGGAAAGCCTCGAGTTCGTGGCAAGGTCGATGCGTGCCGGCCATGCGTTCAGCGTGTCGCTCGAAATGATTCATCGCGAATTTCAGGAGCCTATTTCAGGCGAGTTCCGGAGGGCGTTCGAAGAGCATAACCTGGGGCTGCCTCTCGACGTCGCGTTGCAGAAACTCGCACAACGGATCCCCTCACTCGACGTGCACTTCTTCGTTTCAGCCGTCCTCCTCCAAAAGCGTACGGGCGGCAATTTGGCGGAAATCCTCGACAAG
>DASXZC010000382.1:0-5797 GCA_036502165.1 Bryobacteraceae bacterium | reverse complement strand
AGGATCCCCAGCCGGTCGTCGTGCTGGCTTACCGTTTCTGGCAGCGACACTTCAACTCCGATCTGACGGTCGTCGGACACAATCTACAACTGGTCCACAAGAACTACACGATCGTCGGCGTTCTGCCGCCGCGCTTCACTTGGGATGATGCCGATGTCTATCTTCCGCTCAAGCTCACCAACGATCCGAAAATCGATTTCAGTCCGCTTCTCAAGTTGAAGCCGGGCATCTCACACGCCACCGCCAACGCCCAATTGCAGCCGCTGCTCGAACAGTTCGCCAAAGATGCCCCCGATCATTTCCCCAAGAAATTCACCGTTCAGGTGCAGGGACTGAATGACGCGTTCATCAATCGGATCGGGCCTTCGCTCTACTTATTGTTCGGCGCGGTGGCGCTCCTGCTGCTAGTCGGATGTGCGAATGTATCGATCCTCCTCCTCGCCCGCGGCACGGCGCGGCAACACGAGCTCGCGATCCGAAGCGCCATCGGAGCGAGCCGCTGGCGCATCCAACGTCAACTGCTCGCGGAGTCCCTCACTCTAGCCGTCACCGGAGGCATCGCCGGAGTTCTCGTCGCCTATGGGCTGCTTCCACTCCTCATACGCTGGCTGCCGCAAGGCGCCATTCCGCACGAAGCGGTGATCCAGATCAACGTCCCGGTGCTCGCCTTCAGCGTGATCGTCGGCGTCCTTACGGGAGTTGTCTCCGGTCTCGCGCCGGCGTTCCAATTCTCGCGTCCGCAAGTGGCGCAACTGATCCAGTCCACATCGCGCCGGTCGACCGGCGGCGCGGGTGGCAAACGGACGTATCAAGTCCTGGTCGCCGGACAGATCGCCCTGACGTTATTGCTTCTGACCTCCGCGGGCGCGGCCATCAACGGTTTCACGCGTCTGATCAAGACGAACCTCGGCTACGATCCGCATCACACGATGTCGGTTGGCATCCCGGTGCATCAGAACTCGCACGTCAGTTGGGAAGATCGATCGCACTACTTTGCGCAATTGCTCGCGCGGATTTCCGCGATGCCGGAGGTCGAGTCCGCGGGCATCTCGACCAACGCCACGCCGCCTTCGAATGGCAATGACGCGGCGGTTGAAATCTTCGGCCATGCAAATCCGGAAGCCGATCACCTTCGTCTCAACTGGGTCAGTTCCGGATATTTCACAACGCTCCACATCCCGCTGTTGCAGGGCCGCCTCTGGGATGAGCCCGAAATGGGCCGTGGAGCTCGTCTTGCGATCGTGAACGAAACGCTCGCCCGCCGCTACTGGCCCAACGGCGATGTGATCGGCAAGCAGCTCCGGATCCCCGATCTCAAGGGCGAACCTCCTTTCGGCCTGGCGGTTCCGGAGGCAAACGGCTGGATGCAAATCATCGGCGTTGTCGCCGATGCACGCAACGACGGGCTACGCAAGCCCGTGAAACCCTCTATCTACGTGCCGTACGCGCTCGAGATGCGGATGTGGACGCAGATCCTCGTACGCACCCGTTCGAATCCGCTGGTCGTGTTGAACCGGGTCCGCGCGGAGGTCAAGCAAGTGGATCCCGATCAGCAGGTTTTCGGCCAGACTCGCGACCTTGAACAATGGATCGAGCAGGAAAGCGAATACACGTACGGCCGCCTGATCGCGGCGCTCTTCAGCGGATTCTCGCTGTTGGCATTGTTCCTCGCCGCGACCGGCTTGTTCAGCGTCGTGTCTTACAGCGTCGCTCAAAGGACCAATGAATTCGGCATCCGGCTCGCGCTCGGCGCAACGCCGATTGAAGTGCTGCGCTTGGTGCTGGGCTCGACCATATGGAACGTCGTCGCCGGGCTCGCCGGTGGAGCGCTGCTCAGCATCATGTTCAGCAGCATCCTCGCCCGCTGGGCGGAAGGGAGCGCGCAGTCTCCCCTGATGATCGCGGCCGTGACGATGCTTCTGCTGCTCACTGCCGCACTGGCGACTCTGATTCCCGCGCGACGTGCGTTTGCGGTCGATCCGATGGAGGCGCTCCGCTACGAGTGATCGGGGCTCAGGAAATACTCACAGTTCCCTTCCCGATGACGAAGAGAAACTCAAGCAGCGTCGTGGCTTTAGAGCGTCCTCGTCACCAAACTGGACGCTCGGCATAGCCCGGTCTTCTTGAGGAAGGTCGAGCTATGCACTGCCGCGGCTCCGCATGCGCACGTGTTAAACTACGATTGTCTGCTTGCCACAAGGAAATGGGCGGCTAGCTCAGCTGGGAGAGCACCACGTTCGCAACGTGGGGGTCGTGGGTTCGAATCCCATGCCGTCCACCAAATCAGGGAAAACAGACAGTCCTCCTTACCGATCACTAACCGGTATCCTCACCGAATTTCAGAAAGAAAATTAGACACCGCACTGGCTTTTTTGAGGTAAAAACTTCCTGGACGGACGGCTCTCCTGCCTGCGCTTTCTTTGGACTTTTTACCCTTTTGACCTAGCGTTTCCAACTGGATGCTGCCGCCCGTTCGAGCATGGTGAGTCAATTGCTCTCCTCCTGAGTGACTCCACCACAGGAGGTGGCTCTTATGATGCACACCATTGATGTATCGCAACCTCATCCCCAGACTTTCCCGAAAATCGACTCCGCTCAACTCGATGCATTGATTAATAAGTTGAAGGACTCGGTGCCCAAAGAAGAGCGCGCCCTGTTAGTCGAGCATCTCGAAACTGCGCACGCGTATTTTCACGGCGCTATGCCGGCCGAATGTGCGTTCAATCTCGAGTTGGCTCGCCGGGCTGCCGACGTTCTTCCAGATAAGAATTTGCGTCAGGAATGCGTCGCATTGATCGATGGCATGCTAGAAAGCCTTGCCCGCCCCGGTGGCGGTGGCACGCGGTCGCATGCACATCCAGACCAATTACGGAACCATTTCGAGCTGGCGCCTGGCCGATCGGCGACCGCTGCTGAATTGGCTGCCTACTTTACAGAAGACCGCAACAGCCATCGATTTGGCACGTTTTATCCGACGCGTCATCTGGTCGCAGTCGTCGAATCGTTCGAACTCGCATCGATGGCTCGCGGACGCTTGACTAATGCCGGATTTCCCAGCGACCAAGTCCTCGCGGCGACAGGTGAAGAATTCGCGAAGTTCCTCGAAGGGCAACGCGCGAAGTGCGGCGTGACTGGAGCGGTGATGTCTCACATTTCGCGAATCTTCGACGGGAACGCCCATTATGTCGAGGATCGATATCTGGAGTGGAGCCATGTCGGCGACAGTTTCCTCATCGCGTTCTGCCCGTCCGAGGCAGTGGCCTGGAGAATTTCCGCAATTCTCGCGGACTTAAATCCTTTGGCCGAATATTGGTTCAATACCAGATTTATTCACTCGTTCGCCTAAACTGCCAGAGGAGCGATGTAAGAAATGCCAGCGCCTAAAGAGGGTCCGCCATTAGCGGCCGATGAAGTCGACTTCGCATCATGGGAGTCATTTCCAGCATCCGATTCGCCGCCTTGGACCCTCGGTGCGTCTCCGCCCCCCGAAGAACATCATTCCACCCGGACGGAACGCGACTCAATGGGCGAGGTCCAGGTTCCGGCCGGAGTTCTCTATGGTCCGCAAACTCAGCGTGCCGTCGAGAATTTTGCGGTCGGAAACTACCGTCTGCAGCGGCAATTCATAGAAGCCCTAGGCCTGATCAAGGCTTGCGCAGCCAAAGCGAACGGAGAGCTGTCCGTGGTTCCCGCGGACTTGGCGTCGGCGGTTGAGGCAGCGGCAACCGCCATCGCTGAAGGCCAATATTTCGATCAATTCGTAGTGAACGTCTTTCAGACCGGAAGCGGCACCTCAACCAATATGAATGCGAATGAGGTGATCGCATCGCTGTCGCGGACTCATCCAAACGATCACGTCAACCACAGCCAATCGAGCAATGACGTGATTCCCGCGGCGATCCACATCGCGGCGGCGCTCGACGTTCATCGCGTCCTCTTGCCCACGATGACAGATTTGCAGGCCGCGTTTGAAGCCAAGGCGAAAGAATTTTGGGGCGTGGTCAAGGTCGGACGCACTCATTTACAAGATGCGACGCCGATTCGGTTGGGTGAAGAATTCAGCGGCTATGGTCATCAGGTGAAATCAAGTGCAGCGCGCATTAAGGCGGCGTGTGAAGGACTCCTCGAGCTTCCACTTGGAGGAACAGCCGTCGGTACAGGCGTCAATGCGCCCAACGGTTTTGGCGCGCGGGTGACCGAGTTTATCGCGCAGCGCACCGGGCTGGCGTTCCGCGAGGCGGAAAATCATTTCGAAGCCCAGGCGGCGAAAGATGCCATCCTGTTCCTCAGCGGAGCCTTGCGCACCTACGCTGTCGCACTGACGAAGATCGCCAACGATATCCGTTGGCTTGGATCCTCTGGAATCGACGAGCTTCGACTGCCGTCAATGCAGCCCGGCTCGAGCATCATGCCAGGCAAGGTCAATCCTGTCATTCCGGAAAGCGTACTGATGATCTGCGCGCAGGTGATCGGTCACGATGCGGCGATCACCTGGGGGTGCGCCGGAGGAAATTTTGAATTGAACACGATGATGCCGCTGCTGGCATACGACCTACTGGATTCCCTCGAATTGTTGAGCGCAGGAACGCGAAACTTCACGACGCGCTGCATCCATGGGCTTGAAGCGAACGGACGTCATCGAAGACAGCCGCTCGAACACGCGACCGCGATGGCAACCGCCCTCGCGATGGAAATCGGCTACGATCAGGCCGCGAGCATCGCCAAAGAAGCTTCGGACACGGGGAAAACAATACGGGAACTCGCCGCACAAAGGAGCGGCCTCACGGAGCAAAAGCTCGACGAGCTGTTCCACGGCGTCCAATAGGCGCGCCATGGTCAGATCCCGCACAATCCGAACACTTGCAGGAATACTGCTGTTGGCATTTTCCTTATGCGCCGCAGACCCGCCCGATCCTCTCAAGAGAAGCACGCCGCAAAGTGCGGTGGTCACGTTCCTCGAAACCTGTAAAGCGAAGGACTACGCGCGTGCGGTTCATTATCTGGATCTGAGCGCGATCCCTGAAAAGGATCGAACGAAGAAAGGTCCGGTGCTGGCTCAACAGCTCGAGTACTTTCTCGTACACGATGCGCAGTTCGATGTAGCCAATCTCAGCGCTGATCCCGAAGGTACGAATGACGCCACCAAGGATCGCGAACGCGTCGCGTCTTTCCCACTCGATGGGAAAGATGGCACGTTGGAGTTGGAGCGAAAGAAGCTCCGCTCCGGTGCGCTCGTATGGAAGTTCTCGGCCGCTAGCGTCAACGTAATTCCCCAACTGGCGAGAGCCACGAGCGAGTCGCCGTGGCAGCGGTACCTGCCCGATGTTCTGGTCGACTTAAAATTTTTCTCGATGTCGGCCTGGCGGTGGCTGGCGATTCTCGTTCTGGCCATCGGGGTCGCGGCGATCATCGGCATCGTTGGACGCCTGCTTCCGCTCGTGTTGGTTCCGATCGCCAGAAAGATCGCGCCACCCTCGAGTGGCGCGGCACGGCAGGGTTTAGTTGGGCCTGTCGAACTGCTGCTGGCAGCGGCCTTGTTCCGAGCGGGCCTTGAGTGGATCGCGCCGCCGGCCGTCGTCCTGCTTTACTTCACGCGCGGACTCTCCTTCTTCTCGATCCTCGGCCTTGCGTGGTTCTCTCTGCGGCTGCTCGATCTGTTCATCGCGCGCTTGCGTGGATTTCTCACTCCGACGCACCCGCGGTTTTCGAGCTCAGTGCTGCCGTTGCTCTCGAGGGTCATCAAGGTGGCGCTACTCGCGTTCAGCCTTGTGGCTGTGCTGGCCAGTTGGGGCTACAA
>DASXZC010000381.1:0-9829 GCA_036502165.1 Bryobacteraceae bacterium | reverse complement strand
CTCGATATCCCTGAGAAGGCGCGAGTCGCTGCACCGTCGATTCGAGATCCCGTTTTTCCTCCAGAAATAGCCCATTTCCATCGGCAAACAGAAGTCCCATGTCGCGCAATTGAGGACGATCGATGGTCGGATAATAGACCTCCGTCAGGATTCCTTGACGGATCGTGAACCACACGCGGCCGCCACTCGAATACGCCGTCCCGATGCCTTCCTTATTCGCATCGGTCCAACGGGGTTCGCAACCCGGCGCCCCAAACGCGCTACGCTCTCCACGGAAGTGTGCCATCGCGATGTACGTTGCTCCTGTCGCCGCTTACACGCCCAGATCGATCAAAGCCAAACCACTTTCGGGATCAAATTTCCTCTTCAACTGTTCGCCGGAGTCTTGCAGCACGAGTTCGAGCGTCGGCCGCACGTGCGCTTCGAGAAGATGTCCGCCCATCGCCGCCCCGTTCCTCTTGCCGACGACGACGTGCGCGTGGACTTTGGGTTCGCCCTTATCGAGTGCGATGTCGCCAATGAGGGAAACGACCTCGACCTGTTCGTCTATCCGATTCTTCAGGTAGTCCTTCTTTTGCAAATCAAAATAGCCAATGGCTACATCGCTGAACGCTCCGATCGCAGTAAAGTGAGCAGCCGCGATCCGCTGTTCCTTTGCGAACTTTGTCAGCGTCGAAATGACCTCATCGCCACTTTCGAAGACCAGAATCGTTCCGCTGTTCAATTTCTTGCTTTTCATCGAAACATCCTCCGCCCCAGGTACCAAGCCCCCAGCGCAACACCGAGGCCACCGCAAAGCAGCGCCGCGTTTCGAGGCAGCGAAGACCTGCCTTCTTCTCCGAGGCCATCGTTGCAATGATCGCCATGCTTGGCCCTCTGTAGAAGTTGTGCAAGATGCAGCGGACGCCGCCCGGTCGCATGTTCGATCTGCGTCTTACAACTGAACCCATCGGCGACCACCAGCTTTTCCGCGGGCATCTCGCGCAGGTGCGGACCGAGCTTATGCTCGTAAATCTGCATCGAAAGATCGTACTTATGCTGTTCGAAGCCGAAGCTGCCAGCCATCCCGCAGCACCCGTCATCGAGGATCTCCGCTTTCGCGCCCATCTGCTCGAACAGCTTTTTCTCGGCATCGAGGCTGATGATCGCCTTCTGGTGGCAATGACCGTGGACGACGATCTCACGCTTCAGCACGGGCGGTTGATAGTTCTTCTTCGTGAGAAATTCAGCCAGCGTGAAGACCTGCCCGTGGAGCCTCTTCGCATCCTGATCGTTCGGACGCAAGTCGAGCATTTCATCGCGGAACACCGCCACGCAGCTTGGCTCGAGACCGACCACTGGGGTACCCGATTCGATCGAGGATTTGAGGTGCGTGAGGATGTCGCCCAGCAGCTTGTTCGCGTCATCAAGGAATCCGTAGTCGTAGAGCGGACGTCCACAGCACAGCGGCGCCTTCGGCACAACGACGCGAAATCCCGCATCCTCCAATACCTCGGTCGCCGCGACCGCCACCTGCGGATGGAAGTAATTGTTGAATGTGTCGGCCCATAGAATGACCTCAGGCTTACCTTTGTTGCGCGTTCCTCGCCGCTGGAACCAATCTTTAAACGTGGTGGTCGCGAATTTCGGAACCTCGCGCTTCGATGTGATACCCGCGATCGACTTCGCACCAGGCAGCGCCGCCAGCAAATTGGCGAGCCTCGGAGCATGAGACGCGAGCAATGCCCACTCGTGAATTTTCCCCATCGCATACGCGTAACGCGGACGCGTGCGGCCTTCGTAATAATGCGAGAGGAACTCTGCCTTATAGGTGGCCATGTCGACATTCACTGGACAATCGCCTTTGCATCCTTTGCAGGAAAGGCACAAGTCGAGCGCGTCGAAAACCTCCTCACTCTTCCAGCCGTCGCGGATTACATCGCCGTGCATCATCTCGAACAGGAGATGGGCGCGTCCGCGCGTCGAGTGCTTCTCTTCCATCGTCGCCCGGTAGCTCGGACACATCGTGCCCTTCTCCTGGCGGCGGCATTCGCCGATCCCAACGCACCGCATCGAGGCATGTGTAAAGCTGCCTTTGTCGTTGATGAAGTGAAAGTGCGTGGCCGGATCTTTCGGCGAGAAATTCGTACCGAGACGCAGGTTCGATGTGATGGGATATGGGTCGACGATCTTGCCCGGATTCATCTTCCCTTGCGGATCCCACACCGATTTGAATTCGCGAAAAGCCTCGCAAATCTCAGCGCCGAACATCTTCGGAAGGAATTCCGCTTTCGACTGTCCATCGCCATGCTCACCTGAAAGCGACCCGCCATACTTCACCACGAGCGAGCTCGCGTCATCCATAAAGGAGTGATAATTCGCAATGCCCTCGGCGGTAAACAGATCGAACGTGATCCTCGTGTGGATGCAGCCTTGCCCAAAATGCCCGTAAAGTGCGCCTTTATAGCCGTGCTTGCTGTAGAGGTCGCACAGTTCGCGCAGGTAAGGTCCGACCTTGTCGGGCGGCACTGCGGAATCCTCCCAACCCTCCCACGTCACATGCTCGCCAGGCACCCAGGCCGTCGCTCCTAAACCAGACTCGCGGATCTCCCAAACCAGATGCTCCTCGCCGGGATCGTCGTAGAGTTTCATCGTCGGCGCGTTGCGATGCTTCTTGAGACTGTCCATCATGCGGTGCGCATGATGGTCGGAATCCTTTCGATCCTCGCCGCCGAATTCGACCAGCAGCCATCCGCGGCCGTCGGGCAGCAGCTTGAGATCACTCGGATGAAGACCCTTGATCTTCATGTTCTCGACCAGCAGCGCGTCGATCGCCTCGCACGCAATCGGCTTGAACTCCAGGATTTCCATGACGTGATCGCCGGCCTGATAAATATCCGGATATTCCAGCACCACGAGCGAGCGCCCCGGCGGACTCCAAACCAACCTCACCGTTGCCTCGAGAGTCGTCGCGCACGTGCACTCGGTACCGACGAGCGCGCGCGCCACGTTGAATCCGTTTTCGGGCAACAGGTCCGGCAGATTGTAGCCCGACACGCGGCGCGGGATCTTCGGAAACCGCCGTCGGATTTCGTCGGCATGACGTTCCGCGATCCCTTTCAATCCTTCGTAAATCGCGCCACGCCGGCCGCCGGCGTTGACGATGTGCCGATACTCCGCATCCGTGGTCGCGCCCACACGCAGCCGCGTTCCGTCGTACGTGAGGACGTCGAGCTCGATGACGTTCTCTTCCGTCTTGCCCGCCATCACCGAATGCGTGCCACAGGAATTGTTGCCGATCATTCCTCCAAGCGTGTTGTGATTGTGCGTCGATGGGTCGGGGCCAAACGTCAGGTGATGTTTCTCCGCTTCCTTACGCAGCCAATCGAGCACAATGCCCGGCTGCACTCGCGCCGTCTTCGCGTGCGGATCGAGTTCGATTAGTTTGTTGAGGTGCTTGCTGAAGTCCATGACGACCGCAACGTTGCAGCACTGGCCTGCGAGACTCGTTCCACCTCCGCGCGCCAAAATGGGCGCACCAAATCGTCGCGCTTCGTCGACCGTTATTAGAACGTCTTCGATTGTCTTTGGAATGACGACGCCGATCGGCACTTGGCGGTAATTCGATCCGTCGGTCGCATAGAGGGCGCGGCTGCCGGTATCGAAACGAACTTCTCCTGCGATGCGTTTTTTGAGTTCACTTTCGAGTGCATGGGCGTCACTCGACGGATAGTCCGCAACCCGTGGTTGTGCCCACCCGATCTGCGAATCAACCACCAGCGTTGCCATAGATCTTGTACCTTTCCATGTCTTGCAATTTGCATTCCAGGCCGAAGCCCGGACGCGTCGAATCGGGACGCAGCATTCCACCCGTTGGAACCAGAGCTCCGAAAAAAAACATCTGCTCGATGCGATAGTGGTCGAAAAAATATTCAACGTTAATCGCGGAGGGCACAGCGCAAGCCGCGTGCGCGTGCAGCGAAGGTGCAGTGTGCGCAGAAAAAGGAGTGGAAAACGAATCGCACAAATTGCCTGCGGAGAGGAATCCTGTGATCCCCGCGCAACGTGTCGCATCGGCTTGCAGCACGTCAACCGCGCCCGCTTGCAACATGCGGCGAAAGTAGAACGAATCGTAGCCGTATTCACCGGCCGCAATCCGCATGCCTGCCGGAGTGCGCTCGCGAATGAATCGCAAGCCTTCGAGATCGTCGGAGGACACCGGCTCCTCGAACCAACTCACACCGAGATCGGCGAACTCAGCGGATTTCCGCAGCGCATCCTTGCGATCATAGGCGCCGTTCGCATCGACGAAGAGTTCCGCTTCCGATCCGATGGCCGTTCGCGCGGAGCGTACGCGATCCACGTCAGCCTCAGGATCGCTGCCGATCTTCATTTTGACTTGCGTGATTCCTTGATCGATCCATCCGGATAGTTGGCGCTTCAGCTCCGCATCGGAATAGCAAGTAAATCCGCCGCTACCATATGCAGCGATCGCGGGATGCGCACGGCCTAGAAGATCCGCCACGCACATATGAAGCAGCCGCGCCTTCAGATCCCATAGAGCGTTATCAACTGCTGAGATCGCCATTGAGGAGATTCCAGGGCGCCCCAGGTTGCGGATATTGTGGACCATCGCCAGCCAGAGTTCGGCGATGTGCAGAGGATTCTGACCGACCACGGCGCGCTTCAGATGTGCGTCGATCAGATGAGCAGTCGCGATGTCGGCGAAAGAGTACCCAAGGCCAGTCGCGCCTGAAGCCGCGAGCCGCACCAGCACAACAGTAGTTTCATTCCACGCGAACGTTCCATCCGACTCCGGAGTTTCGGTGGGAACTGTATACGCCGATACTTCCAACCGCTCCACTATCGGGGTCGATGAACGTTCCACTACTTAGTAGATAGCCGCCACGAAAACTTGTTTCGCAACTACTGTTCCCCGGCGAATGCGATCGTGCTCAACAGCGCATTTTCCGATTGGCGCGAATCGAGTCTCGTGTGCTGTACGACGATCGGAACATTGCTCGTAATGACGCTCGAGAACGGCGTGTCCTTCGGAATGGGCTCCGGATCATCGAAATCATTGAAACGCAAATGACGGCTGCGCCGGGGCGCAACTTTGAAGCGATAAGGACCCACAGGATCTTTTCCTTCGTAAAACACCATCATTTCAACGTGCGCCGCCTCGTCGCCCGCATTCAGAATGCACACAGCTTCATGACTCGTCATCTGCGGTGCGGGGCCGTGGCTCGATGGCGGAATGTAGCCTTCGGCGATCGCCCACTGTCTTCGACCAATGCTCATATTCTGTAGATCGCTCGCAAGCTCCGGATGCAACGGATGGCAAATCAATTGCTTCGAGAAGCGTGGGCATGCGTAACCGAAAGCCGGATACCTGTATCACGAGCAAAGTCATCGGCGGCTACTACGGCGCATAAACGCAAAGCGGCCATGGCCTCCGGCCCTGCGAAACCTTCGCCATCCAAGCAAAAAGATCCTTCACCGCTCAGCCGCGTGGACGTGTTTTTTAGCGATCTCGGTCCCGGCCTGATCACCGGCTGCGCGGACGACGATCCCTCAGGCATCTCCACTTATGCGATCGCAGGCGCAGCATTCGGCTATGCGACTCTCTGGACCGCCCTGCTTTCCTTCCCCTTGATGGTCAGCGTCCAGTTAATGTGCAGCCGCCTCGGCATGGTGACAGGACGCGGCCTTGCATCCATCATCCGGCGGAACTATCCGCGTTGGGTCCTCTGGGGCGCTTGCCTGCTGCTCGTCACAGCGAACGTGATCAACATCGCCGCGGATCTTGGCGGCATGGGCGAAGCGGCCGCCATGGTATCGGGCATCAGCGCCCGACTGTGGACGCCCCTGTTCACCGTGCTCATCGTCAGTTTTCTGTTCTGGTCCTCGTACCGCCAAATCGCGCGAGTATTCAAGTGGATCACACTCGTCCTGCTGGCGTACGTCGCCACCGCTTTTTTCGCGCACGTCGATTGGCACAGCGCTCTTGCCGCGACGATTTTCCCTCAGCTCTCATGGTCGCGTGAATCCCTCTCGGTCCTCGTGGGCATCCTGGGCACAACGATTTCACCGTACCTCTTCTTCTGGCAGGCGGCTCAGGAAGTCGAACAGGAACGCGCTGAAGGCCGCAACCTGGCGCAGCGAAAAGGCGCCAGTAACGCGAAACTCGAGCGCGCGCGAAACGATGTCATCGTGGGGATGTTCGCATCGAATTTCGTCATGTACTTCATCATCCTGACGACGGCGGCCACTCTCCACGCGCATGGCACGACACATATCAATTCAGCCCGGCAAGCGGCCGAGGCGCTCCGTCCACTCGCCGGCGACGCGGCTTATTGGCTCTTTAGTCTCGGGCTGATTGGGACGGGGATGCTCGGCGTGCCGGTGCTCGCCGGCTCTTCCGCCTATGCGATCGCGGAGGCATCCGTCTGGCGCGGATCCTTGGCAAAGAAGCCCCGAGGCGCGCGCCGCTTCTACACCGTGCTCGCCCTCGCCATGCTCGGCGGACTCGCCATCGACTTCGCCGGCCTCGACGCCGTCAAGATGATGTTCTGGTCCGCCGTCGTAAACGGCGCGCTGGCGCCGCCGCTGATCCTTTTGGTCATCCTCCTCACAAGCAATCCGCGCGTGATGGGCGAAAGGGTAAATTCTTCCCTCTTGCGAATTTTAGGATGGATTACCTTCGCACTCATGACACTCGCGACCATAGGAATGCTCGTAAGCTGATTGTGCGAAATGGCCACAATCCGGGCCTAAATGAAAATGGCTGTTTAAATGCTATCCAACACTCGAGGAATTGATATGGGAACCCACATTGTCTCTCCTGAATACGTCGCAGCTCAAACAGAAGGCCCACAGCCCAACCGTGAATCGCAGTCCTCTGGCGTGTCCTGGGGCGCGGTGATCGGCGGCGCGTTTGTGGCCTCCGCGTTATACCTTATTTTATTGGCTCTTGGCGCCGGTTTTGGCCTCTCCGCTGTCTCGCCGTGGGCGAACTCCGGAGCCTCCGCCTCGACCGTCGGAACCCTCGCGATCATCTGGTTGATCGTCATTGAAATCGTCGCTTCCGGATTCGGCGGATATCTCACCGGGCGCCTGCGCACCAAGTGGACGCTCATTCACAGCGACGAGGTTTTCTTTCGCGACACCGCCAACGGATTTCTAGCCTGGGCCGTTGCTCTCATCGTGAGCGCTGCGTTCTTGGCCTCGGCCGCGACATCCATGGCCGGAAGCGCCGAACAGGCACGGGCCTCGTCAGCCAACGCTCCCGCCGCTGCCATCAGCAGTCCCAACATGTACTTCGTCGACGAGCTCTTCCGCTCTGACCACATCACCGCTGAAGCGGGCGATACGGCAGCGAAAGTGGAAGCCGAGCGGATCATGCTACGCGGACTCAAAGACCCCCAAATGCAGTCCGCCGATCAAGCTTATCTGTCTCGCATCGTGGCCGCACGAACCGGTCTCAGCCAGCCGGATGCCGAGAAGCGCGTCGCAGATGTAATCACGGACGCCCGGCAGGCGGAAGACACCGCCCGCAAAGCGACCGCACATTTTCTGCTCTGGCTGTTCCTCTCATTGTTGATGGGAGCCTTCAGTGCGAGCTACGCTGCCACCGTCGGTGGCCGGCAGCGCGATCACGTTAAAGCGGTTAAATAAGGAGAACAACAAATGCGATCAGTTATACTTTACTTTCTGGGATTGCCGATTCCGCTTATTCTTTTGATTGCGCTATTTACACATCACTTTTAAGCGGCTTTGGATTTGCGGGCGGATTTCTTCGCTGAGGATCGCGCCGAACCGCCCGCTTTGAGACTCTTCTTCAGTGCTTCCATCAGGTCGATGACGGGCGCGACGCGCGGCTGCTTAACAGTCGTAATCTTCGCGCCTTTCTTCTTTTCCGCAATAAGCCGCTCGACATTCTCACTGTACGTATCATGAAATTCGCTGAGTTTCAGCTTGCCGGTGAGATGCTCGATGAGAGTCTTCGCCAAGTCGAGTTCCTTGCCTGTAAACTTCGTCTTCGGCGCCTCCGCTCGATTGGCCTTGTGCAGTTCTCCCTCGTAAAAAAGCGTGTGCAACACCAGTCCGCCTTCCGCTGGACGGATCAAAACGACGTGCTCGCGGTTGTGCATGGCCACCTTCGCAATGGCATCGCGCTTCGTCTCTCCAAGCGCTGCCGCGAACAGCGCGTACGGCTTGCTGACCTTCTCTTCCGCCGCTACATAATAGGAGCTCTCGAACAATAGAGGATCCACATCCTCGCTGGCGACGAACTGCAAAACCTCCATCGTGGTTGCAGTGGCCGGCGCGATCTTCTTCAACTCCTCGTCGTCGACGGTGACGTATTCGCCCTTCTTCACCTCGTAGCCCTTGACGATCTCCGACCGCTCGACTGGCTTGTCTTCTTCCGCGCAGTACCAAACCTCCTTGATCCGCGAGAGGTCCTTCTTGTGCAGCATATGAAAGTGCACCGTCTCTGCGCGCGCCGCTGAATACAAGCGCACAGGGAACGAGACAAGTCCGAACGTCAAATAGCCTTTCCAAACAGTCGCTGGCATCCGTTAAACTCCAGAAAACTTCCTTCGCAATCTGTTAGCCATGTTGCAGCACGTGGTCACGGAAATGCAATATAAACACCGTTAAGGTGTATTTTCCCGATATCGTTACGAGGTTAAAGATAAATGTCCGATCTGACAATGCTGACCAATCGTTTGGATGCCGCACAGGGCACATGCTTCGCCATCATTGAAACACCCAAAGGCTGTCGCAATAAGTTCGACTACGATCCCGACTCCGGACTCTTCATGCTCGGCGGACTCCTGCCGGAAGGCATGATGTTCCCTTTCGATTTCGGATTCATTCCGTCAACCCTGGGCGATGACGGCGATCCCGTCGACATCCTTGTTCTCATGGACGCCCCCGCCCATGTTGGATGTCTCATCCAGGTCAGACTCGTCGGTGTCATTCTTGCGGAGCAAATTGAGGACGGGCGGAAGCAAACGAACGATCGCCTGCTCGGCGTCGCTATTCATTCCTACGATCACGAGCAGATCAAAAGCATCGACGATGTCAGCAAGACGCTGCTCTCCCAGCTCGAGGCATTCTTCGTCTCCTATAACAAGCAGCGCGGCAAGAAGTTCAGAATCACCGGCACGGGCGGCCCCAAGAAAGCCATCAAGTTTTTGAAGGACGGCATGAAGAAACAGCAGGACTCCATGAAGACCAAATAGTTCAAAGGAGGAAAGATGACCATGCCGATCACGCCGAGTTGGCCGGACATCTCCCTCCGCTTGCTCTGTGCTCTCGTAGCTGGAATTCTCTTCGGACTGAACCGCACCGAACATGGTCGCGCCGCTGGACTCCGGACATCGATCCTGGTTTGCATGGCCGCCTGCGTTGCGATGCTGCAAGTCAATCTGCTGCTCTCGCTCAGCGGCAGAGCATCCAATTCATTCGTGATGAACGATCTCATGCGCCTTCCACTCGGCATCCTGTCCGGCATCGGATTCATCGGCGCAGGAGCGATTGTTCGCCGCGACAACTTCGTGGCGGGCGTGACCACCGCCGCGACGATTTGGTTCCTCACTGTATTAGGACTGTGTTTTGGCGGAGGTCAAATCGCCCTCGGACTCGCCGCCAGTGCAATCGGCATCGCGGTACTCACCGGTCTGAAGCCAGTCGAGAATCATCTACGGCGCGATCGTCAGGGAACGTTGCATATCGCGATCCAACCCGGCGGACCCGATGAGCACGAACTCCGCACTATGCTCGAGGACGACGGCTTCCGCATCGCCTCCTGCGGACTCCGCGGCTCACAGGCCGGGGACTG
>DASXZC010000380.1:0-5661 GCA_036502165.1 Bryobacteraceae bacterium | reverse complement strand
AAACTGGAAGATCATCCAATCAATCATCCTTACTACTCCAAGGTCATAAGTTACGTAGCGACCGATTCATTGATGCCCGTCGAGCGCGATTTTTACGACCGCGCTGGCAAGCTCTTCAAGACCGAGCGTTGCACGATCGAGACGGTTGACGGCGTTCCGATGATCACCAAAATCGTGATGAAGAACGTTCAGTCAGGCAACAGTTCCGAGATTGACGTGATAAAAGTGATACCGAATAAGCAAATACCCGCGGATATCTTCGAGCCGAAGAATCTTCTCCACATCGCGGACCATCCGTTCTGGAAAACGGTGACGCAGTCCCAGTAGAGGCCGAGCGTCGCGACAAGTGCGATAGAACACGCTCCGGTTTACGACCGCCTCGATATGCCGGGCTCAAGCGGTAACGATCTGGCGGGAACGATCTGTCCGTGAAGACAAAGCGAATAGCTATCTATTTTTCGGTGCTGTTTGCGCTCGCGGGGGAAGTGCAATCGACTGTGGCGCAGGAAGCACCCGCTGGTGAAGCGACACCCATCCCGAATTTATGCGTTACAGCATGCGTAAATCGACAAACGGCGTGCTTGAAAGCGTGTGGGGTGGCTTTATCATCGACGGTAATGTCGAATAGTGAGTATCAGGCCTGCATGGATCACTGCGTGGCGGACTTTATAAAGTGCAAAGGTGGTTGTTGAAGAGGCAAGGCTGCGACGGCCATCAATTATTAATTATTGATGGCAGGTCAGAGGTGCGGCCAGCCCTCGGGGAGCACACACTCGCGGGGATCCTTGTCGTCGCGCAGACCTAGAAAGACCGGCTGGCGAAGCTTCCCGTCGCCGGTCCATTCCTGGAAGGCGATCTGCGCCACGAGCCGCAGCGCGACGTAGGTGATATGATTTTCGCGCGGCGGATCTACCAGGGAAGGCTTCGAGTGTACCAGCGATTGAAACTTCTTGAAGAGCGCGGCCAGGACCGGTTGCGAAAATCCTGTTCCCACTTTTCCGACGTAGTGCAGTTCCCGGCCGCGATATCCACCGAGGAGTAGAGCACCAAAATATTTGCGCGAGCCCGAGGGCGCTGTGTAGCCAGCGATCACGAACTCTTCCTCTTCCCGCACCTTGACCTTCAGCCATTTCGTGGAGCGGCCTTCGATATAGGGCGCCGATGAATCCTTGGCGACCACCCCTTCGTAACCGCGCCGCTTCGCGATTCGATAAGCCTCAAGTCCATTGTCCGCCAGCCGTCTCGCGACAAACAGAAGTCCGGTCATTCCCAGTAGAGACTCCAGCACGACGCGCCTGTCGCTCAGCGGATCGCTCCGCAAGTCGCGCCCATCTTTGTACAGACAGTCGAAAACAGCATAAATCGGCTTGCTCGCTCCGCGCTGAAGCAGTTGAAAGCGCGAAACCCCGTGGCGATCGAGCGCAATCACCTCCCCGTCGAAAAGCAACGTGCGAACAGACATCCCTGTGATAGCGGCCGCGATGTCCGCGAACCGAGCGGTATAGTCCTTCGCATTTCTCGACAGAAGACGCACGTCGGCGCCTTCTTTGTAGGCAAGGATTCGCTCGCCGTCGTATTTCTCTTCGTATACCCATCCCGCTCTATGAAACGCCTCGGGGACCAGCGTGGCGAGCATCGGACGCACGCGGAACGGAATATGCTCTCGCGTCTTTGTGGCGCCCATAGCGCGAGTCTATTGCACGTTTATGAGTCTAGCTATCTGGACCGGACTGCCGAGTCGCTTTTAGCCTTTGGCCGTAGGAAACGAAAAAGCCGATCTGACGATCATCGTGCGCGATTTGCGCCGCCGTTTCGGCGTACAGCAGGTTCTCGACGGCGTCAATCTCGACTGTCCGCAGGGCAAGGTTACCACGATCGTTGGTCCAAGCGGATGCGGCAAAACCGTACTCCTTAAGCATTTAGGCCTGCTGCTCCGTCCGGATTCCGGCCAGATAATCATCGACGGCGATGACGTAACCCGGCTCAGTTCGCGCGGTCTGGATCGGGTGAGGGAGAAGTTTGGGATGCTGTTTCAGGCCGGCGCGCTGTTCGACTCGATGTCCGTCTTTGACAATGTCGCTTTTCCGCTGGTCGAGAAAACGCGCAGGACCCGCGCCGAAATCGCCACGAGCGTGACGGAGATGCTGAAGCGCCTCGGTCTTGAAGGGATGGAGAACAAATATCCTTCAGAACTGAGCGGCGGCATGCAAAAGCGCGTCGCGCTCGCCCGCGCACTCATCCGGCGGCCGAAAATCCTGATGCTCGACGAGCCAACGACCGGTCTCGACCCGACCCGAACGGCTTCAATCCATCACCTGGTGCGGAGCACGCAGCAGAACTTCGCCCTGACGGTGGTGATGGTGAGTCACGACGTGCCGCAGGTGTTAGAGGTCTCGGATCAGATTACCTACATGAATGAGGGCAAAATCGAGCTCGCCGGCAGCGTCTCCGAAGTTATGTTTTCGGACAATCAACACTTCAAGCGATTTCTCGCGGGCAAAGCGTTGGACGAAGACGAGCTATTTTCCACGGCCGCCGCAGCCGTCGCCGGAAGATAGGGCTCGGCCGGCGCAATCCCGCACCTCGGCAACGCACATCCTATCCGGCTCGAATCTTCGGCGCGCTCTTTGCGTTTGGCTACACCGACAATAGGAGGTTTGCCATGAAAAGATTAACTTTGCCGTTCGTGCTCGGCTTTGGCGTGTGCATGATCGTGTTGGCGTCTCCCGCTCGTGGTCAGGAACGGGTGGTCCGCACCGGAAACACGGAAATCGTCTTTGCGCCTGCGGACTCCACCGACATACCGATCGATCGATACAAGGCGTTCGACAAGTTCGCCAACGATCATCCGGATCTTGTGACCACGCTCAGCAGAAACCCCAGGCTCGCCAACAACCCGCGATTCCTGAAAAAACATGCTGAGCTCGCGATGTTCTTCAACCAATATCCGGAAATCAGGACCGACTTCCTGGCGAATCCGGGGAACTATGTCGGCGTGGCCAGATAGCCGGCGCGAAGAACTCCGCGCGGCCGACGCCGCGAACGTGCGGCGGTTGCCACAACAATGTAGAGGACGGTCCACACATGTAGCCCGCAATGTGCTCAAGGCCGCTTCACCGGCGAAGGCCGGAGAGCAAATTCCCTGACGACGGAGGCAATAATATGAAATCGGATTCGGAACTGCGCCACGACGTCGAGCGCGAACTCGAATCGGATCCCAGTATCGACGCTCGCAATATCGGAGTCATGGCCAAAAATGGAGTGGTGACGCTGACCGGAAATGTGTCCAGCTATAGCGACAGGTGGCGGGCGGAGCGTATCGCGAAGCGGGTCGCGGGAGTGACCGCGCTCGCGAACGATATCGAAGTCCGATTGTCGAAGGAGCGCACCGACGCGGATATCGCCGAGTCCGCCCGGCTGACGCTCAAGCTGGACAACCGGATCCCTGCCGACCGGGTGAAGGTGATTGTCGATCACGGCTGGATCACTTTGGAAGGAACGGTCGATTTTTACTATCAGAAATCGGCGGCCGAAAGTGACGTTCGTTACTTGACCGGCGTGAGAGGGGTCACCAATGCGCTAGCCGTCACGCCGAAAGTGTCACCGGTCGAGGTTCGGATGAAAATCGAGGAGGCGCTTAAGCGCAGCGCTCAACTCGACGCCGGCCGGATTACGGTGGAGGCCGAAGGGAGCAAGGTGATACTGAGCGGCAACGTACGTTCCTGGGCCGAGCGTGAGGAGGCGGAACTGGCGGCGTGGGCCGCGCCGGGCGTTTCGCAGGTCGAAAACAAGATCAAGGTCGGAAACTGAACGGCCTCAGGGTATGACCGGAGCCGCCCGCCGCTACAACGACGTTGGAACGCTTGCGCGCGAACCGCTCGTGCACAGGTCCAAAGACGGGTCGCGATGTAGCGGCGGGCGAGGCTTGCGCCCGCTCTGCCGCCCCGCTATCGCGTTTTCGCGGGCTGCCGCGGCCGGATCGTTCTTGCCCCTCGTTGCGCTTGTGCTGGCGACGCTGGGTGCACTTCCGTTGATGCCGAACAGCATCAATACATACAACCTGAGCGGCTCCTACAGCTTTCATGCGTCTTTCGAGCACCCGGCTCTCCCGGCGTACGGCGACCTCGATTTCGACTGGCTAGGCGACATCTCCGGAGAAGCGGTCGCGGTCTTTCATGAGCCTGGCAGCAGGGCCGTCCGCAAGTGCAACTTTCTTATCTCCGGCGACTATACTCTCGCGAGGGGCTCCGGCGGTTACGATGCCAAGCTGACCTTCACGCCAGTGGACTCCACCTGTCCAATCAACAACGGCAAAGAGAAAACGCTAAGGGCGAAAATCGTGCGGCGCAACGGCCGCGGCGATCTGGATTTGATAGAGACCTCACCGACAGAGGATCATTTATTTGGCATGGCGACGCTCCGATCGCCCGGTCCGTTCTGGAGCATCACCCAGCTTCAGCCGGGCGACCGGCGAGGCGTGCCGTCATGAGTTGCGGGTGAACGAATCGTGTTACGCAAAGACGACATTCATTTCATCAAGGATACCATCGTACCGCACTCCGCGCCGCTGCTCTCGCTTTACGCGGACATCAATCCCGCCAATCGGGACAATGCCGGACGCGCCTGGCTGGTCCGTGTCAAGAACACTCTGCGGAGCCTTTCGCTTCCTCGTGATGTGCAGGAAAAGGTGATCGAGGCGCTGGAGTTCGAGCGTCCCGAAGCGCGCATCTGCGCGCTCTTCGCCGGTAAAGATCTCCTGCGGATGTACACGCTGCGTGTGGACCTGCCCGTGGTCGACTTGGCGCATGGCCGAGTCGACGCGCGATGGGGCGAGCCTTATGTCTTTCCGCTCGTTTATATGATCGACGAATACGAGCGCTACGGAGTAGTATTCGTCGATCGAGAGCGATGGCGGTTCTATGACGTGTTTCTCGGCGATATCGACGAGCGCGCGGACGCTTTCCTCGAACTGCACTCTGATCAATCGCGCAAACTCGAGAAGCGGCCTGCGGTGCGCCTTGTCCAAGGAGCAGTACTGAGAGGCGGCGCCGAAGGCGATCGTTTCGAGCGGCACGTCGAGGCGCTGGCTCATCGCTTCTACAAGCGCGCGGCCCATCTGCTCGAGAAGCTGGTCGACACGGCGCACACCGATTGGCTGATTCTGATGGGCCCGGATGAGGACACGCACCACTTCGAACAATGTCTTCCGCGTGCTCTTCGGACGCGGACGGCCGGTCTCGTTCCTCCCCCTTCCAACCCGGAGGCCAGTGCTGGAGAGATACTTAAGAAGGTACTTCCCTTCATCACTGACAACAGACAGGCACGTGAGCTGGCGTTGCTGCAGGAGTTGCGTGAAAAGGGAATATGGGGCCTGTCAGGTGGCCTCCAGGCCCTGCAGATGGGCCGGTTCCATCTATTGGTGGCTCCGTGGAGCCTCGGCGTAAAAGTGTTGCGATGTGCGGGAGGATTGGTAGTGCAGGATCGCAGCGCGGCGGAAGCGTTCTGTCCGGGACAGAGCGTGCAGGAGGTGCCCTTGTCTGACGTCCTGCCCGACCTGGCCGCCGCTCACGGTGCGCGTCTGGAGTTGGTACAAGGCCAGGCGGAGGATCGGCTTATTCGAGAGTTCGACCGACTGGCCGGTCTTCCACGCTGGTGAGTATA
>DASXZC010000379.1:0-33921 GCA_036502165.1 Bryobacteraceae bacterium | reverse complement strand
CCAAAGAGTCCTGCGATCGGCCGACAATGTCCTTTAACAGACCGAAAAATAAGACTTGAACGCGCACGACCCGTATCTTAGCAGACTCGACTGAACTGTATCTGGTTTCAACAGTCTGGGCCTGATTGACACGGCCGGAATACGGGAATGCATAGACGGGATTCCGAAATGTGAAATCCACAAGCACGAAGTGGGATTGTAAGTGCAACAAAAATCATGTAGGATCGATGGTAACGGGATATCGTCGCGGGGTGGCCAAAAAATTGCTATTGACTAGAGCGGGGTAGTGTCCCTCCAAGGGGAGGGGTCTGCAAGTAAGGGTCTTAGACGTCCGTGAAAGAGCTGAAGCGACAATTCGCCGGTGCGCTGCTTGCCATCCTGACGGTGGCCGGGCTTGTGGCTGCGGGAATCAACCTTCAGCAGCAGGGGTTGTACCATCCTCCGGATGACGGAGTGATCTGGGACGACACGGCTCAGGGCGTCACCGCGATTCACGTGCAGCCGGATGGATCGGGCGACAAGGCGGGCATCCACCAGGGTGACGCAGTCGACAAAATCGAGGACCACAGCATCTTCACGGCAACGGATGTGACGCAGGTGCTGATCCGTTTGGGATCCTGGAAGTCGGCGCAATATCACCTGAAGCGGAACGGCGAGGATCTGGATGCAAGGCTGATTATCGGCGAGCATCAGCCGGATTCGGCGATCTACTATCAGTACGTCGTCGGCTTCGTGTATCTGGCGATCGGGCTGTTTGTTTACCTGCGGCGTTCGAGCGCGGACAAGGCTGTGCATTTCTATGCACTGTGTCTCGCGTCGTTCATTCTGTCGTGCTTCCACTACACTTCGAAGCTGAACAACTTCGACAAGGTCATTTATTGGGGCAACGTAATTGCAGGGGTGCTCGCGCCGACGATCTTCCTCCATTTCTGTCTGACGTTCCCGGAAGTTCGCGGATGGCTGAAAGGCCGCGGGCGGATCACGCTGCTGTACCTGCCGGGGATGGTGCTGATCGGGCTCTACTTCGGCTTTGCGTTTGGATACCTGCGTTCAGAGGCTCCGGTGCTCGAGGCGGTATGGCTGCTTGACCGGGTGTGGCAGGCGTTCTATTGCGTCATGTATTTCGCGGGCGCGCTGGCGTTGACGCTCGAGCTGCGGCGGGCGAAGGATCCGATCGTGCGGGCGCAGATTACGTGGCTGCGGAACGGCGCGGTGTTCGGGATCGCACCGTTTGCAATTTTCGGAGTGCTACCTTACGTGCTCGGGTTCGTGCCGACGCACATGATGAAGCTCACGGTGCTGTCGCTGATCCTGATTCCGCTGACTTGGGCGTACGCGGTGCTGCGCTACCGGCTGATGGACGTCGATATCATTTTCCAGCAGAGCTACGTGCACACGCTTGCGACGCTGGCGGTGCTCGGTTGCCTGTACGGCGTGATCTTCTCACTTACGAATCCGAAGGAACTGAGCGCGCAGGCGCTCGTAGCGCTGATCCTGATTGCGACGTTCGTGTTCCAGCCGATCCGCGCGTGGCTGCAGGAAGTGATGGACCGGTATGTATTCTACAAAGACAAATACGATTACCGCCGCAGCCTGAATGAATTTGCGCGCGAGTTGGGGTCGCAGACGGATCTTGAGGCGATGCTGCATTCGGTGTCTGAGCGGCTGGCGAACACGCTGTCGACCGATCGGATTGCATTCTTCCTGCTCGATGAAACCGAAACGAAGTTCCGGCTCGAGATGCTCACTGATCGGGGGCAGCGGCATGGCGATGCGAACGTGCTGCCGCTCGATTTGAGTTTCCTGCCGACCGATTTGGACAAGCCGTACTTGTTCTTTGAACGTACGAAGTTCCCGCTGGATATCATTTCGCACGACTGGTCGCAGTCTGTGCGGCACACGATCGGCGAGCTCGATCTCACCTATTATTTGCCGTGTACAGTGCGCGGCAAGACGATCGCCTATCTGGGCGTGAGCCGGACCAATCGCGGGGACTTTCTTTCGAGCGACGACGTCGAGTTGCTGATGACGCTCGCCGGATACGTGGGGATCGCCACAGAGAATGCGCGCCTCTATCAATCGCTCGAACGCAAGGTCGAGCAGTATGAGCGGCTCAAGGAATTCAGCGAGAACATCGTCGAGTCGATCAACGTCGGCATTCTCGCCGCGGACCTCGAGGATCGCGTCGAGAGCTGGAATACGCAGATCGAACGGCTGACGGGAATCAAGCGGGAGGACGCAGTGGGGCGGCGGCTGAGTGAGCTGTTCCCGCAAGCCCTTGCCGAGCAGTTCGCGGAGCCGAAGCCGGAATCGGGCGTCCAGAACATTTATAAGTTCGCGTTGAAGCCGGTAGGGGCGGATCGCGACTCCATCCTGAATATTGCGATTGCTCCGCTGGTGTCAAAGGATCTGCAACAGATCGGGCGGCTGATCATTTTCGACGACATTACGGATCGTTCGGCGCTCGAGCAGAAGCTGGTGCAGGCCGATAAACTCAGCTCAATCGGATTGCTGGCGGCGGGCGTGGCGCACGAAGTCAACACTCCTCTGGCGGTGATTTCGACCTACGCGCAGATGCTGGCGAAGCAGATTTCGGGCGATGAACAGAAATCGAAGCTCCTCGAGAAGATCGCCAAGCAGACCTTCCGGGCGAGTGAGATCGTGAACTCGCTTTTGAATTTCAGCCGCACCTCGACGACCGATTATGTCGAGGTCGATTTGAACAAACTGGTGCGCGAGACGTACTCCCTAATCGAGCATCAACTGCAGAAATCACAGGTGGTGACGACGCTCGATGTCAGCTCGGAGTTGCTACTCGTCAAAGGCAACGGCGGTAAACTGCAGCAGGTCCTGCTGAATCTGTTCCTGAATGCACGCGACGCAATGCCGGCGGGCGGAAAGCTCGACATACGTGCCTCGATCGAGGACAAGGTCGCGCAGGTCACCGTGACCGATACCGGCTGCGGGATCGAGCCCGAGAATCTGGCGCGGATCTACGATCCTTTCTTCTCGACGAAGGCCGCGAAGAAAGGGACCGGGCTCGGCTTGGCGGTCAGCTACGGGATCATACGCGAGCACGGCGGCACGATCGACGTGACGAGTACAGTCGAGGTCGGTACGACATTCCGATTGAATCTGCCATTGTCCGTGAAGCAGCCGCGACTGCTGCCGAAGCCTCTGCCGGTGCTCGTCATTGAAACGCCAGTCGCCGTCGATCCTCAGCCTTCCTTTGAAATCCCAGAGGCCGCGGCGGCAGCGGTGTCGAGCACATGAGTTCGTTGACGAAGGGCCACATCCTTGTCATCGACGACGAAGCCGATATCCGCGAAAGCCTCAGCGATTTGCTGACGCTGTACGACTATCAGGTGGATCTCGCCGTGAATGCGACGGAGGGGATCGAGCGGGCGGAATCCGGACGGCACGATTTGATTCTGCTCGACTTGTCGCTGCCGGATGGGTCGGGACTGAACGTCTTGCAGCAACTGCGCTCGCGCGGGTTTGAGACTCCGATCTTTCTGATCACGGCGTACGGTTCGATCGAGATCGCTGTCGATGCGATCAAGCGCGGCGCGAACGACTACTTCTCGAAGCCGTGGGATAACGAAAAACTGCTGATCGAGATCGAGCGCATGATCTCGAAGCGCCGGCTCGAACGCGAGAATCGCGAGCTGAAGCGCGCGCTGAAGCAGCGCTACAGCTTTCCAAATATTGTTGGCAAGAGCGACCGTATGCTACGGATGCTCGATCTCGTATCGCAGGTCGCGCCGAGCCGCGCAACGGTTCTGATAACGGGCGAGACGGGCACCGGCAAGGAGCTGATCGCGAAGGCGATCCATGCGAATTCTCCGCGCGCCGATGAATCGTTCGTCGCCGTGAACACCGGTTCCCTGCCCGTCGATCTGCTGGAATCGACGCTCTTCGGCCACACGAAGGGATCATTCACTGGCGCGTATGCATCGCAGAAAGGCTACTTCGAGACGGCCAATCGCGGAACGATTTTCTTCGATGAAATCGGCACGATCAGTCTCGAGACGCAGTCGAAACTTCTGCGCGTGATTCAGGAGCGCGAGTTCATGCCGCTCGGATCGAACGAGACGATCCGCGTGGATGTGCGAGTGGTCGCGGCGACGAACACTGACCTCAAAAAACTGGTGGAAGAAGGCCGATTCCGCGAGGATCTGTATTACCGGCTGAACGTCATTCACATCGTGCTTCCGCCGCTTCGTGAGCGCAAAGAGGACATCCCCGCGCTGACCGAGCACTTCTTCCAAAAATTCGGCAAAGAGAACGACAAGCTCTGGGCATTCCGGTTCGATGAGGAAGCATTGTCGATCCTGATGGAGCACAACTGGCCCGGCAACGTGCGCGAACTCGAGAACGTCGTCGAGCGGGCGGTCGTGCTGGCGAGCGAGCCCTCAGTGACGGCGACGGTGTTTCCAGATGGACTCTTGCAGGCCGGTGGCCTCCGCGTGAGGCGGGACGCGACGGGGAAGCTCGCGCCGGACGCAACGCTATTCGAGCAGGTCGCCGATTTCGAGCGGCGGAAGATCGTCGATATGCTCGAGTCATCCAACTGGAGCCAGACCGAGGCCGCACAGCATTTGGGGATCCCTTTATCGACGCTCAATCAGAAGATCAAGCGGCACTCGATCGATGTCAAACGGCGGGGGCAGGGCTCGTAGGCGGAAACCAGTCGCGGAAGGTGATTCCGTCGTAGATTTCGGCGAGCGGGACCTCGATGCCGACACACTGAATCGAGACTGCGGCTTCAAATCCCTCGACAGCGTGATAGACCCATGATTCTTGCGCCGTGTGGAAAAAAGATTCGACGCGTGGTTTTTCCTGTGATACCAGGACGTATTCGCGCAGCGACTCGATCAGTTGGTATTGCTCGAATTTAAATCCCCGATCCCTTGCCTCGGTGGATGGAGACAACACTTCGAACAGCGCGATCGGATTGGTCAGAGTGTGCCCTGGTCCGAGCAACGGTTCGCCGCAAACGATCGCGACGTCTGGATATGTGTAGAGGCCCTTGGGGTTATCGCGGATCCGAAGATCGGAGTTGAAGACGCCGCAGCCCTTGCCCTTCAAGCGTGTGCGCAAAGCAACGAGAAGTCCGCTAGCCGCATCCGAGTGCCGTGGCGTTCCGCCTGCCCTCGCATACATTTGACCGTTCCAATACTCACTCTTGAAGTCGGCTTTTTCTTCGATTTCAAGATACTGTTCCGGAGTCAGGTACCCTGTCCGCATCACCTCACCACGCATCGCGATTCAGGAGCTTCACGCGATAGAGCGGCTTGTCCTTCTCACCCGGATCCTGCTCGAAAACCTGCTCGGTCTTCGCGGGATCATAATCGCGCCACAACCAGGCGAGCGACTCCGGTAAATCGAGTGCCGCCTGTGCCGAATTGTGAGTCGCGGTTCCAAAACGGAAGTGGTAATCGTAGCCCTGCATCTTCAGTGAATTCGCAAGCTGGATATTTTGCAAAGGCCACGAACCATGCGTATTCTCGAGATCATCTCTGCCGTCGCTCATCCAAATACGGATGTTCCGCTTCGGCTCTTTGCGGACCTTGAACGGGTACGCATTCCCACCGTCCGAGTTCTCGGGGACGTGCCACTTGATGCTTGTATAACTGCCGATCGTCGAATGGACGCGGGCGAACTTCTCGGGGTAGAACCAGGCGGCGTTAAAGGAACAAATCGCGCCCGATGACTCGCCGCCGATCGCGCGGCTGTAGCCGTCGGAACGCAGCTTGTACGTCCTCTCGACGACGGGCAGGACTTCTTCCATCACAAAGCGCGGATACTTGTCGGACACCGTGTCGTATTCAACGGCGCGCATCGCTTGTTTCCCAACGAATCCGGGCGCGATCATCACATAAACCACCGGTGGCATCAGATGTTGCGCGATCAGATTCTCGGTCACTGTGAACAGGCGCAGGCGCGAGCGATCACGGTCGATCAAGCCCTGCCCGTCCTGCCAGATCATCAGGGCGGAGGGTTTCGCGGGATCAACCCCAGGCGACGCATAATACCAGAAATCGGCAGTCATTCCAGGATAAGTCGTGCTGGTGATCGAGTGTTTCTCGCTGAGGACGCCCCGGGGAACACTCGCCTTCGGATACGAATCGGGATTGTAGCCGGTGGCGTCGCCACGGTTGCCGAGCGGCTTACCCGCCGCGAAAAATTGATATTCGTGCGTCACGCCCGTGCGCATCTTGACGAGCGTGTACCAGAGATTCGTGCCCGGCACGGCAGTCGATGGAATTGCCGGCTGTTCATCGATCGAGATCGTCACCGGCTGGTCCGAGGCGGCTGCGAACAGGTAGTCCTGGCCCCACACCTGAATGCCGCCCTTAGGCATTTCCTTCGCAAGGAGTTCGGAAAAGTGGACCGAGTGAGGATCGAGGCGGGCAGTTTCGACGAGTTCCTGAACCAGATTGGTCTGCGCCCATCCGAGAGCAGCCAGGATCATGGGCAACAACAGCGAGGTTGGTTTCAATGCGGTTCGAGTCCTTTGCTTGCGAACAACTTCTGGAAGGTTTCCATCACGGATGGTTCGTTGATCCGCTTTGCGAGGCCGTAAGCGGTGAGTCCGCTCGCGTCGCGCGTTTCAAGAGAGGCGCCCGATTCGACGAGATACGTAATCACGGGCGAAGAAATACGCAGCGCTGAGTAGTGCAGCGGCGTACGGCCTTGCGAGCCTGCTTCGTTTACGTCCGCGCCTTTCGAAATCAGCAATTTCACAAGTGGAAGTTTCTGGCTCAGCACGGCGAAGTCGAGGGCGGTATTGCCGTCCTCTGTCTTAGCCTTCAGATCCGCGCCGGCGGCAAGCAGTGCTTCGACGGCGTCCAAATGGCCGTTCTCGGCCGCGATGATCAGCGGAGTCGCACCGTTCACACTCTGCCGGTACCGCGACGGCTTCATTTTCTGGTCAGGGAGTCTCCCCTCGAGCGACACGCCTTGTTTAACGAGCGCATTGATGATCGGACTATAGCCGGCTTTCGCTGCCAGATGCATAAGGGTGTAGCCCTTGCCATCGCGCGATTCCGGATCGGCGCCCGCGGCGAGAAGCGCGGATAGATTGTCCTGCTGGCCGTAGCTGACGGCGAGTAGAACCGGCGTGCTGCCATCCTTGCGTTTATGCTTGAGGTCCGCGCCGGCCTTGAGCAGCGTTCCAACCATTTCGACCTTTGCGGATTCGACCGCGAAGTCGAGCGCAGTCGTGCCCTCCTGAGTCTCCGCATTAACCTCGGCGCCCTTCGCGATCAATGCCTGAGCGATTTTGACGCGGTTCCCAGCGGCGGCCCACATGAGAGCGGTTTGGCCTTCCCGCGCTTCGGCTGCGTTCGGATTGGCATGGCGAGCGAGCAGCAGATCGACCACTGGCGCACTGCCCGAACGCACTGCTTCCATGAGCGGAGTTTCGCCGTTCCATTTCCTCGAATCGACAGGCGCGCCCGCGTCGAGCAGCATCTTCGCCAAATCAGCGCGGCCGTGAATGGCGGCGACCGATAAGGGCGTATCGCCGTTCTCATCGGCGATCGAGGGATCCGCGCCGGCTTTGAGCAGTGCGGCCGTGATATCGAGGTTGCCATGATCGACTGCGTTCATCAGCGGGGTCGAGCCGTCGCCGCCCTTCGTATTGAGGTCGGTTTTGTGCGCAATGAGGTCTCTGATCTGCGTCAGGTCGCCGTCGCGAATCGCGTCAGACAATTTCGTGACATTTTCAGCGCCGCGAACGGGCGTCGCCCCGGTTACAATGAGATTCAGCGTGAAAACGAGAGCGGTTTGAGTAACATGCCGCCAGCGGTTGACCGTCATAACATTTAAGATCTCACATTACCCATGCGACGTTACTCCATCAGCTTGATTTTGCTCGCGACGGGGGTTTTGTGCTGGAGTCCGGGCGCCACCTCGCAGACAATCGAAGCGCCATACACTGCTAAGGTTCAACCGTTCGTCAAACAGTACTGCGTCGCTTGCCACAATTCGAAAGCTAAAGTCGCGGGAATCGTCCTCGATCAATACGCGAGTGCGGACTCGATCGGCGGCGATAATGGCACGTGGGAGAAAGTCCTGCGCAAACTTCGGACCGGCGAGATGCCTCCGAAAGGGATGCCGCAGCCGAAGACGGACGATCGCGCTTACATCGTGCAGTATCTCGAGACTGAGCTCGATCGCAATGCGGCGGAGCATCCGGATCCAGGCCGCGTCTCCATTCATCGTTTGAACAAGGCCGAGTACAACAACGCCGTTCGCGACGTCCTGGGCATCGATTTCACGCCAGCCGATGATTTCCCTCCCGATGATGCCGGTTACGGATTCGACAACATTGCGGACGTCCTGTCGATGCCGCCCGTGCTGATGGAAAAGTACCTGTCGGCGGCCAATAAGGTCAGCCGCATGGCGGTTGGAAACGTCAAAATCGATCCGTTCCTCGATCGCACGACGCTTAACCGGAAAGAGAGTCAAGCCGAGCGCCTCACCGATACGGTGCCCGTCGGTACCCGAGGCGGCGCGCTCATCTCGCACCGTTTCCCGGTCGATGCGGAATATTTGATTCGTGGGAGGCTGACCGGCGATGTCGAGCCAGGGCGGCATCCGATTCTGGATTTCCGCCTCGACGGCAAGCGGATCAAGACCGAGGAAATCCGGTTCAGCGATAAAGAAGAAGATGAGGACACGCGACGCGTCGAGCTGCGTACGCCGATTACGGCCGGGGTCCACGAAGTGGTTGTGACGTTCTTGCGGGAGTCGCTCGAATCGGAAGAGGCGGCTCCGGAACGTGACGACAAGGGTCACCTCAAGCATAAAAAGCTGTCGCTCGATTATGTGGAGATTGGCGGTCCGTTCCACCCGACCGGCCCTGGAAACACGCTCAGCCGGCAGACGATCTTTTCCTGCCGTCCCGATGACAAGATCGACGGCGAGACATGCGCGACCCAGATTCTCGGGCGGCTCGCGCGCAGGGCGTACCGGCGTCCAGTGACGGCGCGGGAGACAGCGTCGCTCGTGAAGTTCTACAAGATGGGTTTTGAGGATTCGAACGGAAACTTCGAATCGGGCATTCAACTCGCGCTCAAGGCGATGCTGGTATCCCCGAATTTCCTCTTCCGCCTGGAGCGGGACGACCTCGCGAAGCCGTCGCCGAGCGGGATCCGCCATCTGACCGACCTCGAACTCGCATCGCGTCTTTCCTTCTTCCTGTGGAGTTCAGTTCCCGACGAGCAACTGTTGAGCGTTGCCGAAAAGGGCCAGTTGCAGCGGCCTGACGTTTTGACCGCCCAAGTGAAGCGGATGCTGAACGATCCGAAGAGCAAAGCCCTGGTCGCAAATTTCGCGGGCCAATGGCTGCATTTGCGCAACCTCGCGTTGATCAAGCCGGATCCGGAAGTGTTCCCGGATTTTGATGACTCCCTGCGTAACTCCGCGCGGCGCGAGACGGAGATGTTCTTCCAGGCGATCGTCAAGGAAGATCGCAGCATCCTCGATTTCATCAACGGAAAATATACATTCCTGAATGAACGGCTGGCGAAGTTCTACGGCATTCCGGGCGTTAAGGGCAATCAGTTCCGCCGTGTCGATCTCGATGGAAGTGAACGCAGCGGAGTGATCACGCAGGCCAGCATTTTGACGGTGACTTCATATCCGACGCGCACGTCTCCAGTGATCCGCGGCAAGTGGATCCTCGAGAATTTGCTCGGCGCCCCTCCGCCTCCTCCGCCGCCGGGCATCCCCGATTTGAAGACGGCCGGCATCGGGCAGGAGGTTTCCATGCGCCAGCAACTCGAGGAGCATCGGGCGAATCCGTCGTGCGCCGTTTGTCACGCGCGTATGGATCCTCTAGGGTTCGCGCTCGAGAATTACAACGCGATCGGACACTGGCGCACCGAGGAAGGCAAGTTCCCCATCGATGCGACCGGCAAGCTCGCGAACGGCGAGTCCTTCAAGAATGCAGCGGAGTTGAAGACTCTCCTGCTCGAGCAAAAAGGCGAGTTCGTCCAGTGCCTGACCGAGAAGCTGCTGACCTACGCCCTCGGACGCGGCCTGGAGAGATATGATAAACCTGTCGTTAGAAGTATCAGCCGCGACTTGGCGGCGAACGGCTACCGTTTTTCGTCCTTAGTCATGGGCATTGTGAATAGTGAACCCTTCACTACCAGAAGGACTCTCAGCACGGAAGTTACGGAGAACAGAACAAAATGATCCTGACTCGAAAAGCACTCGACCGGCGGCGGTTCCTGCGTGGTCTCGGCACAGCCCTGGCGTTGCCGATGCTCGACGCAATGGTTCCCGCGGGAGCGTTTGGCGCGCCTGCCCGCGCGGGCGCCGCGGCGGCCGCTCCGACACGGTTGGCCTTCGTGTACGTGCCGAACGGGATCATCATGAAGAACTGGATCCCCGCGACGGACGGCGCGGATTTCGAATTCACACGCCTGCTGAAGCCGCTCGAAGCCTATCGCGAGAACCTGACGGTCCTCACGGGCCTCGCGCACAAGAACGGATTGCCGCTCGGCGACGGTCCCGGCGATCATGCGCGCGCGGCCGCGACGTTCCTCACGGGAGTCCATCCGAAGAAGACGGAAGGCTCTGACATCCACTTGGCCGTATCGGCCGATCAGGCCGCGGCGCAGGCGGTCGGGCATTTGACGAAGTTCCCCTCGATCGAGCTTGGGCTCGAAGGCGGCGGACTCGTTGGAAATTGCGACTCCGGTTATAGCTGCGCCTATTCGAATTCGATTTCATGGCGCTCGCCGACGAGCCCTTTGCCTCCGGAAGTAAATCCGCGCGCGGTGTTCGAGCGGCTGTTCGGCGACGGCGAATTTTACGATCGCGCCACTCGCCTTAAGATGGCTCGCGAAGACCGGTCGATTCTCGACTTCGTGCAGGACGACGCCAAGGCGCTCGGCGGATCGCTCGGCAAGAACGATCAGACCAAGCTCGACGAGTATTTGTATTCCGTTCGTGAGATCGAACGCCGCATCCAAACGGCTGAGAAGCAAGCCGCGGATGGCGATGACGCCTTCAACAAGCTACCGGCCATCAACAAGCCGCAAGGGATCCCAGTGACGTTCGAGGAGCATGCGAAGCTGATGTTCGACCTGCAGGTCGTGGCGTTCCAAACGGATTCGACCCGCATCATTTCCTGCATGATGGGCCGCGAGGGATCGAACCGGACGTACCGTTCAATCGGCGTGCCGGAAGCGCACCACGGCTTATCGCATCACATGGGCAATACCGAGAAGATCGAGAAGCTCACGAAGATCAATGAGCTCCACACCGAGCTGTTCGCGTACTTCCTGAATAAGATGAAATCCACTCAGGATGGCGATGGGACGTTGCTCGATCATTCGATGATCGTCTACGGCAGCGGCCTGAGCGACGGCAACGCGCACACGCACGTTGACTTACCAGTGCTGCTCGCAGGCGGCGGGAGTCGCACGTTGCGCGGTGGACGGCATATCCGGTTTGAGAAGGCGACCCCGATGACAAATCTGTATTTGTCGTTGCTCGATCGTATGGGTGTGAAGCCCGAGACGCTGGGCGATTCGACAGGGCGGGTCGAGCACTTGTCGGAGCTGTAAACTCACTCCTCACGCAGCGCAGCGAGCGGATCGAGCCCAGCGGCGCGGCGCGCGGGGATCCACGTCGCCAGCACGGCGATCAATAAGAATACTGCCGACATCCCTGCGAACGTCAGGGGATCGGTCGGCTTCACTCCTACGAGCATCGTCGTCATCGCTCGTGTCAGCAGCAAAGCGGCCAACAATCCGGCGCCGATTCCTGCCGCGCTGAGACGCAGGCCGTACCCGATCATCAAACTGAAGATTCCCACCGGCTCCGCGCCGAGCGCGAGACGCACGCCGATTTCGGCGGTCCGCTGGCGCACGACCGTCGACAGTACTCCGTACAGTCCGACACCTGCCAACAGCGCCGCGATCATGGCGAATGACGCGATCAACAGCAGTGAGAAACGGGTTCCTGTTTGCGCGCGTGTCATCACCGAATCCATAGTGGAGACGTCGGTGAGAAGCAGGCTCGAGTCGAACTTCGCCATCGCCGCGTGGACCGCGCCCGCATATTGTGCCGGATCTCCACGCGTGCGGAGCGCCCATTGATTTGAAAATCCACTGTCCGCCAGGTACATCTGCTCGCGGCCGGGCTCGGCGAGCCCGGTCAGGCGCTGGTGCCCGACGACTCCGACGATCTCGTACCAGACGTTCGTAGGAGTGTTGATGCGGCTCAGGATCCGCTTGCCAATGGGATCCGCATTCGGGAATGCTTTCGCGGCCATCATGTCGTCGACGATCATGTGATGGACGCCGGGCTGGTTGTCGGCATCGGTGAAGAAGCGGCCGGCGATCAGGTGAGCATGCATGGTTTCGAAATATCCGGGTATCACGCCCTGCATGTCGGCGGACTGGAATTTGCTGACATCGTTCACGGCGTCCTCGAGTCCCCAGCGATTCGAAAAGAACGAGCCGTTCAGGGGAACGAAATTCGCGGATGTGGCGCTTTCGACGCCGGGAACGGCGGCTAAGGCGGCCCGCATTTGCTCGACATACGCCGCGAACTCGACCGCGTTCCGAGTCGGCCGTCCTCCCAAGGTTCCGAACACCAGCAGATCATGCGGATCGTAACCGGGATCAATGTGCTGCAGCGCGAGGAAACTGCGGAACATCAAACCCGAGCCGACGAGCAGCACGAAGCAGAGCGCGACTTCGATGACGACAACGGCGTTACGTAAGAGTGATCCGCCAGAGAGTCCGCTGGTGCGTCCGGCGGCGCGCAGGACTTGAGCAACATCGGGCCGGGCGGATTGCAGCGCGGGAACCAATCCGAATACGATCGCGGCGGCGAGGCCGGCGATGATGCTGAAGGCGAGAACAGTAGGATTGACGCGCGTCGCGTCGAGGCGCGGCAGGTTCGATGGAGCGTTCACCAACAGCCCGTGCACTCCGGCCCACGCCAGGCCGAAGCCGAGGATCGAACCGGCGGCGGATACGAGCAGCGCTTCCGCGAGCATTTGGCGCACGAGACGCCACCAGCTCGCGCCCATCGCAGTGCGTACCGCGAGATCGCGCGTGCGCAGCGAGGCTCGCACGAGAAAAAGATTCGCGACGTTCGAGCAAGCGATCAATAAAAGAAAGATCACAGCGCCCATCAACGCGAGGATCGCCGGGCGGATAGACGCGACCAGATACGGCTGCATCCGTTCCAAGCGGATCTGCAATCCGGCGCCTTGATAGACGGGCTCGAGCCCGCGAATTTCAGCCGCGACCGTGTCGGCTTGCGTCTGCGCCTGCTCGAGCGTCACGCCGGGGCGGAGCTTCGCGATCAGGCGAGTCGACAGGCGGATTCGCGATTGGCCATAGCGCAAGCGCAGGGCGATCCACAAATCCGGGTGCCGTTCGATGTCCTTGTCTGGGCGGAAGAGAAGTTCCACACCTGACTCGAGGACTCCGACAAGAACTGGACCATTCTTGAACATGGGCTGGCCGATTGCCTTCGGATTGCCGCCAAACCGGCGTACAAAATACTCGTGACTCGCGATCGCGTAGGTGGGAAGCAGGCGATCGGGCGGTGGCGGAGGAACTCCTCCATCGTCGGACGTAATCGCAGGATCGGGCTGGCCATCGCTGTCGAGGAAGTCGCGCCCGAGTACGACGCGCGCGCCGAGCATACGCAGGATATTCGGAGTCACGGCGGCCTCGACCGTCTCCTCGGGAGTGCCATCATCGTGCGCGACATTCCCGCGCGTCGTGAATACGGCTGCCACATCCTCGAGGGTCGCGCTCGCATGGTCGCGTAAATCCATGTAATTCGCGTTCGACCATAGATGATCGGTGACGCTGCGCTTCTTGAGATCGGCGAGCGGGTAGACGAGGCGGTCCGCATCCTTATAAGGAAGCGGACGCAACAGCACGGCATCGGCGACGCTGAAGATGGCGGTGCTGGCGCCGATGCCCAGGGCGAGAGTCAGGATCGCGGCGGCGGCAAACGCCGGGCTCGAGCGCAAGGTGCGAGCGGCGTATAGAAAATCCCTGAGCATGTGCGTTGTTCCTCTCTATTCGAGCGCGCCTTGGTCCTCGGCGGCGACCGCGGCGAGGAACGCTTCGAGAGCCGCAATCTTCGGCTGCGCGAGCGCACGTGTTGAATCGAGACGGATCATCGGCGGAAGCGTCACGAGCATCTTCTTCAAATTTGCGATTGCCTCGGTGAAGCGGGTGAATCGCGTATCGCGGCCGACCTTCGAGACGGTGCGAAGGATGGCGATGGCTCCGAGCTGCTCGAGGATGTCGGCGTCGCGCAGGATGATTCCCTCGACGGTGCGCGGATCGCCGCTCGGCTGATGAGTGCGGATCGCTTCGACGACAGCGTCGATTTTCGAGGTGGGAAATCCGAAATCGGCGAGCACGGCGGGCGTGCGATTCATGGCGTAGCGGACGGAGTCCCACTTTTCAAGCTCGCGTAGGTCGGATGGACGGTGGCCATAGAAGACGCCGAGATCGTGCATCCACACGGCGGCGTGGACGATGTCGTCATCGTAGTCGAGCCCGTTGCCAACCTGCCGAGTCAACGCGTACAGACGCGGCTGATGGCCGTACTTGTCAACGGGCGTCGCTTCCTCGCGAATGTATTGCTCGATCTTCTCGCGATAGCTCATTTGCTGCGGAACGCCTCGTCAAGCAGCAGGTGGAAATGGTGGACGCCGTTCTCGCGTTTCGGCGAGAAGCGGCCGGTCGAGTAAGTGCGCGATTGCAGTCCGCGCTGCACGGCTTCGCAGATGCCGATGTCTTCCTGCTGAATCTCGTCGCTGAACTCGATGGTCGATTCCTTCACTTCCGCGGCGGGTCCGTAGCCGAACCATTCGAAGATGGTGAGCGTCTGATTCGGACCCATCGGCAAAATGATATTGCTCGACAGATTATCCGGATAGATATTCAGCATAAAATTCGGAAAGATCCAGAAGTACAGGGCGCGATTGGCGACGTTCGATTCATTATATTGGCGCTGCTCGCCACGCTTCGCCGCCCGGATCGGCGCGTATTGCGACGAATACCAGCGGTACGTGTCGACGCGGTAGGCGCTGTAGTCGAGTTCCTTGAACAACCCCGGATGCGCGGTCGGCAGATGATAGCCTTCGAGGTAATTGTCGACGTACACTTTCCAATTACAGTCGATGACGTAGTCACGCCGTTGCGAAAAGACGAGTTGATCGATCGGGCAACCGAGCAGCGCGGTTTCCTGCGGGATCAATCCCATGACATCCGTTAAAGGCGGAGCCTTGCCGTCGACGTTCAGAAATACAAATGGGCCCCACAACTCGACGCGATAGGAGGGCAGACAGACGTCTTCGCGCTTCCAGTTCTCGATGCCGTCAATCTCCGGAGCGCCGAGCAGGCGTCCGTCGAGCGTGTAAGTCCAGCCGTGATACGGGCACTTGAGGACGTCCGCGCATCCGGGCTCGTTGACCAGCGCGGCGGCACGATGGCGGCACACGTTTGCGAAAGCGCGCACGACCCTGTCCTTCCCGCGCACGACAACGATAGGCTCGCCGCCGATTTCGCACGAGAAATACTGGCCCGGCTCGGCCACATCCGCGGAGTGGCCGACCGGTTGCCAGGTAGCCCAGAAGACTCGTTCGCGCTCGAGCTCGAGAAAAGCGGGATCGGTGTACCAGCGCGCCGGAATCGTGGTGGCAGCCGCCAGATTCCGCGTCGGACGGTAGTCGTCAAGATTCATTCCACACGATGATACCGTATGGAATTACTCGCTCTTCTTCATGGGAACGATGAACGCGAATGTTCTCGGCGTTTCGACGATCGCACTGATGGAAACGACCTCGGGAATTTGCACATTCAGGAATTCCGAAATCGTCTGCCGCGGGCGCATGGCGAGGTTAGCGGCGAATACGGAGTCCTCTTGCGCCTTCGCGATGATGCGCTGCTGCACGGCTTCCCTTCCCTCCCGGTCAATTAGCATGCCGAGCGTGTTACCGGTCTTCATTGCGCGCAGGTAGCTCATGGAGAGTTGCGTTCCGACATCTCCGCCGCCGCCGACTGATACGGTGCGGGTCGTCGTGTTGATTCCGAGTCCGCTAAAGACGGTCTCGCGGGTGAAAAGTCCGTTGGCGTTGATGACGACTCCGTCGGAGCTGTCGATGAAGAGATAATTGCAACCGGCGTCGCTCATCGAGCCATCAGAGAAAACACCGGCGCCCGTGCCGATATTGTATTCGAGGACGTTCCAGCCGCTCATATCGCCGCAGCCGGATTTGTTATGCCAAGTCCAGGTGTTGTAATACGCGGGATTCTTGCCAATGAACATTTCATCCCACGCGACCGGCGGATCGTTCTGATTGCCGGGCATGATGTCGGGGCCACTCGACAGTTCCCAAAGTGTGATGACAAAGTTGGCCTTCATGACGGTCGTCCACACCTGTTGATCGAGTGCAAAGATCGCGGCGCCGGCGAGCGTTTCAAACGTAGGATCGGTTTCCGCCGGAACGGTGATGTTCGCGAGGTTTGCGAGCGTTTGCGTCTGCCCGTTGTAGGTGAACTGGACGTCCCAGTTGGCGGCGACATTTTGATAATACGTCGCGAGTTGCGTGTCGACGGCCAGTGAAGTCTGCTGCAGACGGATCAACAGGCTGGCGAATGTGGTGTTGAGACTGGGCGGTGTGTTCGAAGCCCACCAGGAGACCATGCCCGACAGGAAGGACGCCAGGAAATTGCCGATCGGGCCGAGTTCGGAACCGACGGCCCAGAAGGCTCCTTCGAGGATATTCAGGCCGACGGTCAGGCCCGGGTCGCTGCTGTCCTGTTCCGACAACAATAAATAAGCATTGGTGACTCTCGAATTTCCTTGATTATAAATGTAATCGTTGAGTGCCTGCATGTTCGTCAGGTTCGCCTGAACCTGAGCGATCTGGGCTTGCGTGGGTGTAGACATCGGCGGTCTCCTCTAATTTGATAGGTGGAATATGCCGCACATTTCGTATTATTGCGGCTTTGGCACGGAGATTCTCGCGTCGCGAGCTAAATATCGAGTCATTTGCGGCAATGCGAGTATATCACTTGTCTTCGAGGCGCACGTGATAGACTTGCTCAACTTGTTTCAAACGGATTCCAAACACCAACTGCACCGCGTACTCGGCGTGGCGTTCGGGCTTGCGGTGACCGTCGGAACGACAATCGGAGCGGGAATCCTGAGACGTCCGGGGGCGGTGGCGGAGTTGCTTCGTACGCCCGCGCTGATCCTCGGGATGTGGCTGGCGGGCGGATTGTACGGGCTCCTGGGCGCGATCAATGCGGCGGAGCTCGGCACGATGATTCCGAAGGCCGGCGGATTCTTCGTCTGGACGGAGCGTGCGTTTGGCCGTGGACCGGGATTCGTGATCGGCTGGTGCGATTTCCTCGGGAACTGCGCGTCGCTCGCATATGCTGCGATCACGCTGGTCGAACTCGCGGCCGCGCTAGTGCCGGCGCTGCTTCATTGGACAACGGCGCTCGCGATCGCGGTAGTGCTCGTGTTTGCGGCCATTCAGGCGATCGGCGTCAAAGCAGGGGCGCGTACGCAGGAGTGGACGACGATCCTTCTTGCAGCCACGTTCCTGTCGCTGGTCGCGGCGGCGTTCTGGTTCGGCGGAGCCGCGGAACGCGGAACACCGATCGCGCTGCCTCCCGCGTCGCGAGGATGGATCGCCGCGCTGATCCTCGCATTCCAATCGATCGTCGTGACCTATGACGGATGGTACGAGGCGGCGTATTTCGCCGAAGAAGACAAGGAGCCGAGCTACAACTTGCCGCGCTCGATGATCGGCGGAGTGCTGAGCGTCACGGCGATTTATCTCGCGATTAACGCGGCACTCCTTTATGTATTGCCGATCCAAAAGCTCGCAGGGTCGGAGTTTCCGGCTTCGGATGCGGCGAAGGTTTTGTTCGGTTCGCGCGGCGCGACGCTCGTAACGCTGCTGTCGATGTGCGCCCTTCCATCGCTGATCAACTCGTCGCTGCTCGGCGCGAGCCGGATTCTATTCGCACTCGGCCGAACGCGATTGTTCTGGCGGCGGGCGGCAGAGGTCAACAAGGGGGGCACGCCGTGGGTCGCGCTCGCGTGCACGACGGGCGCGGGCATCGTACTTGTGCTTTCCGGAACGTTCGAGCGGCTGCTCGCGATGGCGGGCGTGTTCTATGTCGTGTTGTACTGCTCGGCGTTCGCGTCGTTATTAGTTTTGAGAAAGAAGGAGCCGCAGACGCCGCGGCCCTTCCCGGTTTGGGGTTATCCGTGGACGACACTCATCGTGCTCATTGGCGGCCTCGGATTTCTCGTGGGGGCGTTCTTCACTGACACCGCGAACAGCATCGAGGCGATCGCCTTCATGGCGCTCAGTGCGCCTGTCTATTGGATCTTTGTTGGACGCCGTGAAACTACACGATAAGATGGTGCTCAATATGCGGAAGACTGCTCTTGTTTCCCTTTCATTGGCCATCGCCTTCGCGGCGGCGACGAGTCCGATTACGCTGCGGTTGCGGAGCCGCGTCGAGTTGTTCAAGGGCAGCGGCGATTGGCGCGCGACGACGGTCGACTACGCACTCGAGCCGAAGAAGACCGCGATCATTCTGTGCGACATCTGGGACAAGCATTGGTGCCATGGCGCGACCGAGCGCGTGGGAAAGCTGGCGCCGAAGGTCGAGGCAGTCGTGAAACGGCTGCGCGCGGCGGGGGTGCTGGTGATCCACGCGCCGTCGGAGACCATGGATTTCTATAAGGACAGTCCCGAGCGGAAGGCGATGCTCGAGATTCCCAAAGCGAGCCTGCCGGAGGCGCTGGCGCTCGATTCGCCGAAGCTGCCGATTGACGATTCCGATGGCGGCTGCGACACGAGCCAGGACAAATTCTATAAAGCCTGGACACGGGAGAATCCGGCCATCACGATCGAGCCGGGCGACTTGATTTCCGATCGCGGCGAAGAGGTCTATAGCGCCCTGAAGCTGCGTGGAATCGATACGCTGCTGCTGGCGGGGGTCCACGTGAATATGTGCATTTTGAACCGCTCTTTCGCCATTAAACAGATGTCGAAGTGGGGAGTCCGGACGATCCTGATCCGGGATTTGACGGATTCGATGTACAATCCCGCCGACGCGCCCAGGGTGAGTCACGATCAAGGGACCGAGCTCGTAATCGAGCACATCGAGAAGTATTGGGCGCCGACCATCACGTCGCCGGAGTTGGTGGCGGCCCTGGCGCAACGCCACTAAGGGGTCTCACCTACGAAAGCCCGAATACTTCACTCTAGACTCTAAGCTTCCTGGTACTTTCCGTCGATCATCACTACGGAGCATGTACCAGAGCCGATTCTACGGCCCCGATCGCTCGCATAGGAGAAAGTCCGAATGGATAACATCATCTGGCTGTCACTTCCCTTGTTCGTAGCCGCCGGTTCGGCGCTGCTTTGCTACTTCATCATGCAATCGAAGATGGATGTCGCAATCTCCAAGGAAAGAGAGTTGCTGACCGAGGCGCACGCCAAGCTCAGGGCGCAGCAGACGCAGGTCGATGAGAAGGTGAAAGCAGCCTCGGAAGAAGTGAAACGCCGCGCGCTAGAAGAGTTCCTCACCGAATTCCGCACCGAGGAACGCAGCTACATGCGCGAGGCGAAGACCGGGCAGGCTTCCCGTAAGTCGATGGTATTGCAGGAGCGGCTGTACTTCCGAAACATCCCTTTGTCGAATTGGATTGAAACGGAAATGCTGGTCGAATCAAGTGGGGATGAGTTGCCGAGGCTGCCTTCTTCGTTCTCGACATCGAGGAATGTCGGTTCGGAAGGTCAATCGTCCATGTCGCGGTTACTCGAGCAGATGGGTGCCGGGCAGCAGGAAGCGTTTAGCCCTGCCGGCGACTAGAACTGCCGCCCGGCCTATTCAGAACTTACTTCACTTTGTCGAACACGTTCGCGAGATCGAAATCGCCCTGCGGCGTCATGATCTTGGTCGCGACATTGAGGGTCTTGCCGTCGTCGGACAGCTTCCAGCCTGACTTCAGCGTAATTTCCATACCCTGATAGTCGACCTTGGTGCTGATCACGAGAGTATCGCCTTCCCACTTGGCAACGCTCTTGGCGGCGGATCCGCGGAAGTCGTTCGACGATTCGGATCCGTCGGTCGCGTAGGCGGCGTTGTCGGTGTGATCGCCGTCCATTCCGCTCGAAATGGTGGTGACTTTGAGGGCCGGATCGTGGTGATCGACCTTCTGGGTCTCAGACGTGGGCGGGGGAACCGGTCCAAAGTTGCTCTTATCGATGTTGAGCTTCCATTCACCGGTGAAGTCCGCGCGCTTCCCGCTCGAGGGAGCGACCGAAGCCGTAGCCGCCGGTGCCGGGGCCGCCGCGGCTGACGCGCCGTCGGCCTTGTTCATGACGGTCGTCAACGTGAAGTCACCCTGAGGCGTGCTGGCGTTGCGGACGATCGTGAGCACTTTACCATCAGTCGAGAGCGACCAGGTTTCCACCAGGCTGATTTCCATACCCTGCACTTCGCGCTTCGACTTCACGACGAGCTTGTCGCCATCCCAGGCGGCGACACTCTTGACTTCCATGTTGCGGACTTTATTGACCGATTCTTTGCCGTCCGTCGTATAAACGGTGTCTGTCTTCGACTCTCCGTTTGCACCGTTCGAGACGGTGGTGAAACTGAGATTCGGGTCCGCGTGCGTGATCGTTTGTTCGAGCTTATCCGGAGCGGGCATGGGTCCGAAGTCGCTCTTGGAGGCGTCCATCTTCCAACTGCCCGAGAAGTTGGGCTTGTCGGCAGCCATGAGGCAGGCCGCGGAAAGTCCCGCCAAGGCGAGCATCGGCAGCAGGGATCGGCGCGTGATTACAGAGTACATTTGAAACATCTCCATTGATTGTGTGAGTCCGCGGAAGACCAGCAACGCCGCTCCGGAGTGGTGCTATACAGAAGTGGCCGTCAACAAGACAAGACGAGTATACCGCACGGTTGTTTGGGCGTCATTGTAGTTTTTCTGTATTGCCGAATCGAATCGGCGGATTGCGGATGGATGCCGGTAAGCGGAGGCGACGAATTATGTAAGCCAGTTCACGCTGATGCACAGGGCCTCCCGATACGTGGGCGATCGCAAGGTCTAAGGAGGGGGTCCTCGAAATCCCTGGACGCGCATTCCATCGTCCAAGGGGATGAGGATTTCGTCGGAGCCTTTTCATTCAACGTCGCGCTGCACGGCTCCATGGCCGGGGCTGATGATCGCGGGCTTCAATTCGGCGCGACGTACACGAGCGTATCGGCGCATGGAGTGGGAGCGTGAGCTTCCTATGTGCGCGGGGAGTGAAGCAGAATATCGAAGACGATAAGGACGAATCGCTGCCGATGCTTCGTACAGCGCCGCAGTCGGTTTTGAGTACTTGCTGTCACTGTGCCGCGGCGACGAGCCAAAGCATTGGCGCAATCGCCGCGACTCTCAGGACGCTCCTGAAGCTGGCATGGAGCATCAGACGCACAGCGAATTCGTTCGTCTCAAAAGATTCCTCTCACTCGTTTCGCAGCGCCGTCACCGGATCGACGCGCGTCGCACGCTGTGCCGGAACCCAGCAGGCAAACAGCGACGCCGCCATCAGAATAGCAGCGGTCACTCCGAACGTCACAGGATCAAAGCGGCTCAGCCCGAACAGCAGATCGTCGAGCCATCGCGACATCAGCGCGGCGCCGATGCATCCGACCGCGGCGCCAATGCCGGCGAGCGCCGCGCCTTCGCCCAGCACTTGCTTCAGGACTTGGCCGCGATCGGCGCCTAACGCCATGCGAATCCCAAATTCGGGCGTTCGCTGCGTGACGGAATACGAGATCAATCCGTAGATTCCAAAACCCGCCAACGCGAGCGCGAGCGAGGAAAACAGCGTCAACGCAAGTGCCAGGAAGCGCGGACGCGACACCGACGCGCCGAGATTGTCCTCCATGGTTTGGATCTTCGACACCGGCACTGTCGGATCGATGGCGCGAACAGCATTTTCGATCGCGTTGCGCGCGAGCGTAGGATCGCCGGAAGTTCGTACGATGACGTACGCGCTTTGGCTGACGTTGTTCAACTGGCGGGCGGGCTGAAAGAATTCAGTTCCGGCCGGCTTAGAGACGCCTTGGTTGCGGATGTCCGCGACGACGCCGACGATGGTCCGGTATTCCTGCATCGGATTGCTCAAAGGCCGTAAGCGTTTGCCGATCGCGCTCTGGCCCGGCCAGTAGGTCTTGGCCATGGTCTGATTGATGATCGCGACCGGAGGCGTTCCGAATCCGTCGCGGGCATCGAAGAACCGGCCTTCGAGCAGTTTGGCGCCGAGCGTCTCAAAGAACGTATCGCCCACCACTTGATAGAACGCGACGACATTGCCGGCCGGAGAATCGGGAGACGTCGGGACATTCTCTAGATCGGTCGTATTGTCGACCTCGGGCTCCTCGGGCGGAAGCGTCGCGGAGATGGTGGCCGAGACGATACCTGGCGACGACGAGAGTTTCTCATTGAGGCGGATCCAGAACTCACGCAGACGTTCGGTTTTCGAGTAATCCTGGCTTGTGAGCGAGAGGCGCGCGGTCAGAAGATGATCGGGGCGCATTCCCGCGTCCGTTTGCTGCAGCCGCCAGAAGGCGCGGACTAGAAGTCCGGAGCCGATGAGCAGCATCAGGGCGAGTGCGACTTCGGAGACGACAAGCAGCGCGCGCAGCCGATTCGAGCGCAGCGATCCGGACATGCGGCTGGCCCCGGCGTTCAGCGCCTCACTCAACGATTGGCGGAACGAACTCATCATCGGAGCAAGAGAGAAGATCAGGCCGGTCCCGACAGCCACGAGGACCGCGAACAGTAGCACGTTGCGATCGACCCCCGCCTCGCGGATGCGCGGAATGGTTCCGGCATCGCTCGAGATCAGGAATCGAACGCCGATCCACGCCAAGCCGACACCCAGCGCCGCGGAGATCAACGACAGCACCAGACCTTCGACTGCGAACTGGCGGAAGAGTTGCGAATTATCCGCGCCGATGGCTTTCCGCACCGCGAGTTCCCGGTGCCGCGTATCGGAACGGGCGAGCAGCAGGTTCGCCACATTCACGCAGGCGATCAGCAGGAAGAAGGCGACGGCGCCCATCAGCGCGAGCATCGCCGGGCGGAAGTTGCCGATCACTTCGTCCTGAAAGCCGTAGATCGTGAGCGGATGGTTTTTCGAATTGATGCGGTGGACTTTGGGCGAGGCATCGACACCGATGATGCGTTCGATCTCGGGCAGTTCTTCGCGGGCCTTCGCAAGGCTGACACCCGGACGGAGATGCGCGACCAGCGACAGGAAGTGCGAACCGGCACGAGTCCAAGCCGCCGGGGGAAGTTGCAGCGGCACCCACATTTCGGACGGATCGGCGGCGCCGGCGGGGAATTCGAAGGACGGCGGCATGACTCCGGCGACCACGGCTTTGATGCCATCGAGGTGCAACTCGCGTCCAACGATGTTCGGATCGCTACCGAAAGCCGTGCGCCACAGCCGGTCGGAAAGGACGATTGCCGTCGTCACGCCGGGATCGTCGTTCGGAGGAATGATCAGGCGGCCGAGCGCGGGCGCGACGCCGAGCATCGGCATCAGGCCTCCCGTCACGTAGCAGGTATTCACCCGCAGCGGACGCTCGGCGCCTTGTATACTCGCGCCGCCGGTGACCCAGCCTTCGATCTGGTCCCAGGCCTGGGTCTGCTCTTTCATGGATCGGTATTCGGGCGGGGAGAACCAGAATCTGGTGAGGCCCTTCACCCCCTGCTTGGGGAACTCGGTGTAGAGGCGCGCAAAATGTTCCGAATCCCGATAGGGGAGCGGGCGCAGAAGGACGGCGTTCACGATGCTGTAAATCGCTGTACTGGCGCCGATGCCCAGCGCGAGGCAGCCGATGGCCGTCAGAGTGAAGCCGCGCGATTTCGCGAGCGACCGGATTGCGTAGCGAATGTCGTTCATCAACATGTAATAGTGCTCCTCAGGCGCGGTCAACAACGTGTCGATCAATACTCTCAGCCAAATCAGAATTAACCCTGGCCAGCCCCGCGTCGCCGACTCTTCGACGCAGCGGTCGCGGAACGTGCTCATCATTTCCGGCGCGAATTCCTGGCGGAACGGCGCCGGATACGCGAACAGCAACAGACGATAAAACCGGAGCGACAGCGGGATCATTTAGCCTCGTTCGGGAAGCAGTCCGTGGTCGCGGGCCTGACCGAGCAGGCGCGTCAGGCGGCGGGCTTCGGCTTCGGCGACGTCGCGCCCTAATTTCGTCAGTCGGTAATATCGCCGGCGTTCGTCGTCGTGTTCAGGGTCCGGCCGCTCGTCGAGTTCCTGAATCAGGTCGGATTCGAGCAGGCGGCGGATGGATCCATAGAGCGTCCCCGGGCTGAGCTGGATCTGCCCGTCGGTGCGGGCGGCAATGTCCTGCATGATTGAATATCCGTGGCGGTCGCGGCCGGCGAGGGCGACCAGAATATGAAAGACGGCGCTCCCAAGTGGCAGGAATTGCTCGGGATCGGGCGGTTTTGAAGAGCGAATCATCGTGGTGCGTCAACTATGACGTTTTGTAGTATATACGAAGACGGAATAGAATTGTTCCAACTTTCAGCGAGAACCTCTCCCGCTCGTCGACGAGAGGATGGTCCATTCGTCTTACAGTGAATCCCTGAGGAACCTCGAACGTAGTAAGTTTTCTTTCTTACTTCTACGGGCTAACTCCCATTCCTCGGTTTGGGGGAGACTGGTAGAGTTCTTATGGATGCCTGTGCCTAGAATCCCACGTGCGTACATCACAACGGCGGCAGCAATCCTTTTGACGGGGTGCGCCTTCGCTCAGGAGGTTACCTCGCTTGCGGGATCGTGGTCGTTCCATCCGGGCGACAATCCGGCGTGGGCGGCCGCGGACTTCGACGACTCGTCGTGGACGCGGATCAAGGTTCCGTTGAGCTGGGGAGTGCAAGGATTTCAGGACGTTTCCGGCATCGCCTGGTACAGAATTCGGGTGAATCGAGCGGCATGGCCTTCCGATCAGCCCCTGGGCGTAACGATCGGGAAAGTGAACTCGGCCTACGAATTGTATGCGGATGGCGAGAAGGTCGGCGAGGTCGGAGAATTTCCGCCTCATGCGCGCGAGGACTTCGATCGGCACGGGACGTTCCTCCTTCCGGCAGCGCGCAAGGGCGGGCCAGCACTTCTGACGCTGGCGCTTCGCGTCTGGCGTCCGCCGAACCGCCCCCCCGGCGAAGCCGGCACCAACAGCGGACCTTTCGAGCTCGGTCCACTGTCCACGCTGATCGAGCGCAAACATCTGTCGGAAGTCGATCGGCTGGTGCTCTCCTGCATTTTCGTAATGGCGGCGATCTACACGTTCGGGCTGTGGCTGCTGCGTCCGCGATCCACCGAGTATGCTTGGTTCGCCGCCGTCGCCCTCGCGGCCGGCGTTTACGGCTTTCTGCTGACGCAGTGGAAGTACACATTCTTCTCGGACTTCATATTGATGAAGAAGACTGAGAACGTGATCCTGCACCTCACGCCGATCCCCTTGTTTCAATTCGTTTGGACGTTCCTCGGACGGCGCGTTCCCACGTGGATGCGCGTGCTGCAGGTAGTGTTCGGGGTCGTGGGGCTGTGGGTCATTGTGAGTCCGGGACTTGAAACCCAGATCTTTCTGCTCCCGTACCTGGAGATCGTTTGCGGCGTGACCGGCCTGGTGGTTTTGGGGTTGCTCGGCTATTGGATCTATCAAGGTGATCGCAACGCAATCGCGGTCGGAATTGGCATCCTCGCACTGGCCATCGCGATGACGCGCGACTCACTGCTCGATCGCGGCGAGATGGTCGGCCCAACCTGGGCGCCCTACGGCTTCGGCGTGATGGTGGTCGGGTTGGCCCTGGCGTTGGCGATCCGCTTCCGGGGGGCGATGGAGAGACTCGACCAAATGTCGCGCGAGCTCGAGGGACGCGTCCGCCAACGAACGGCGGAGCTGGCGGATGCGTATCGGCAAATGAAGGATCTGGCGCTGCGCGATCCTTTGACCAATCTGCTCAACAGGCGGTCCGTCAATGAACGCGCCGCGGCGGGGTTGTCCCTGGCGCATCGGCGTGGATTTCCATACGCACTCGCACTGATCGACGTCGATCACTTCAAGTCGATTAATGACGCGTTCGGGCACGGAGCAGGCGATCGCGTGCTGGTCGCGGTTGCGGAGGCGCTCAGCTCGACGGTCCGCGCATCCGACGAGGTGTCGCGTTGGGGAGGCGAGGAATTTCTCGTGCTGCTTCCCGATTGTGATTGCGTTGCCGCACAGATCGCTTGCGAGCGTCTGCGCGCTGCAATTGAGGCTGCAGTTGTCGTAGGAGACGATGGCACGACACCGATCCGTGTGACCGCGAGCATCGGAGTCGCATTCGCGAATCCATGGGGCCGGGGCCCCGCACAATTCGAGGATCTGGTACGGCAAGCCGATCGCGCGTTATACGCCGCGAAAGAAGCCGGCCGCAACCGGATTCACTGCACCGCGCTGGTTCCCTTAGAGCCGCTCAAGGCGGTTCTCGGCGTCACCGAACTGCTCGAGCTTGATTCCGAAACGATCCATGAGCGAAAGGTATAAGCTGCACATCTTTCGATTGTCCTCGCCCGCGTCCAGATAATTCAGCACGCGGCCGGTTTCGAGAGTCCCGCCCAATCCTCCGGCAAGCAGCACCGGCAAGCGCGTGTTGTCGTGCTTGCGGCCGATCCACATATTCGACAGGAACATCAGGCAGGAATTGTCGAGGACCGTTCCGTTGCCTTCCTGCATCTGGTCGAGCTTCGAGGCGAGATATGCGTACTGGCTGACGTGGAACCGCGCGATGCGTTCGTATCCAGCGTTGTTGTTCTCGTGCGAGGCGGCGTGGTGGCCGTCCTTGACGCCGAGGAAGGGATAATACATTGCTGACAAATCGCGCGAGATTATAAGGGATGCGACACGGCTTTTGTCGGTCTGGAACGCGATGGCGATGATGTCGCACATCAGGCGAGCATGATCGCGCAGGTCCTCGGGAAGTCCGTTGGCGGGACGTTCCATCGTGAACGCCGGACGATTCTTTGCTTTGGCGTTGTCGTCCGCAGTGTCCTTCGCCTTGCGCATGCTGGCGACGCGCTTTTCGACTTCGCGGACGCTCGTCATGTATTCGTCGAGCTTCGACTTGTCGGTCGAACTGATCTTCTGCTCGAGTGCCTGAGCGCTTCCCATGACCCGATCGAGGATGCTCATGTTGCGCAGGCTGCCGCGATTCTCGAACAGGTTGTCGAATGCGAGCGAGGGATAGAGTTCGACGGGAACCGGCGAATCCGGAGTCTGCCACGAGATATGTGAACTGTACGCCATCGAGAAGTTCGTCTCGTGATAGCCCGTCATCGGCTGCTCGCAAGCGAGCACGAGGCTCGACAACTGCGTATCCTGGCCGACCTTGTTGGCGATCATCTGATCGATGCTGATTCCGGAATGAATGATGGCGCCCTTGGAAATGTGCGCGCCCGATAAGAGGCTGCCCGTCTGCGCGGGATGAATGCCCTGCCCTGTGCAGGACTTGTTGAACAGTCCGTCGATGACATTGACCTTCTGCTTGAACGGTTCGAGAGGCGCAAGCGTCTGGCTGAGCTTCATCGAAGCGCCGGCGCCCTCCGCACTCCAGTGATCCTCATTGATGCCGTTGCCGAGGAACACGATCCCCAGACGCTTGGGGAACACTGTCGCTCCCGCCGGAGTTGTCGGTGCATCCGCGAATACGGGAAGCGACTCGAGCCACGGCAGAGCCATCGTTACACCCGCCCCTTTGAGGACGGCGCGGCGCGATATGCGAGGAATCCTGTTCATCTTCATCACCTTTTCAATGTACGCCTGATCGGACCTGTGCGACAGGCCGGGCTTCCACGTTGCGAATCACGGGAGTCGCCACGCGCTTATTCAAAAACTGTGGACTGGTCACGATCGAGTCGATCATCACGTCGAATCGATTCTGCTTGGCGGCAAGCGCCGCTTCCATACGATCAATCAACAGATCATCGGAGAGCTGCAGGGAACGGCTCAATGCGTACGCGAGGAACTTGCGGCTGACGCCATCGACGAATTCGTGCTCGCGATGGTCGCGTATGAAGGAGCGAATTCCTTCGACGCCGGTGCCGTTGATGCCGCCCGGGAAAGTGGCGGACGCGTCAACCGGACGTCCTCCCAGATCCTTCGCCCTTGCCTCGCCAACAGGGCCGTAACCTTCGAGCGCCAAGCCGAAGACATCGAATTTCGCGTGGCAGCCGGAGCAGAGCGGGTTCGCGCGATGTGCCGCCAACGCGTCGCGCAGCGGAAGATTCGATTTCGATTCATCGGCCGGCAATTCGGGGACGACCGCGGGCGGCGGCGGAATCGTCTCGCCGAGCAGGCGGTGGACGATCCAAAATCCGCGCTTCACGGGACTCGTGCGCAGGCCGGGCGATGTGTTCGTGAGGAACACCGACATCGGAAGGAGTCCTCCGCGCTGGTACTTGTCGGCATCGTCGATGCGGACCCATTCATCGGGCTTCAGCGTCGCAGCAACGGGGATTTCATAATGCTTCGCGAGCACCGGATTGACGAACGTATAGCTGCCGTACAGCATGTCGAGCAGCGAACGATCGTTGCGGATCGCGTCGTCAATGAAGTGGATCGGCTCTTCGAACATCGCCTCGCGCAGCTCGTTGTTGAACGTCGGGAACCGCTGGCGATCGACGGAATTGTAGTTTTCGAAATGGCGGAAGTCGAGCCAGTTGCCGCCAAACTCCGACGCCAGATCATAGACGCGTTTGTCCTCGAGCATGCGCTTGGTTTGTGCGCGCAGGACGTCGGGCTTGCGTAAATCTCCGGCTGCGGCGTGCCGCAGCAACTCGGCGTCGGGCATGCTCGACCACAGGAAATAACTCAGGCGGCTCGCGAGCTCATAATTCGTCAGCGGGCGGATCGGGTTGGTGGCGCCCGCAGTCATCGCCGCGTTCCTGACGACACCTGGATGGCTGGCGGATGCGTTCTCGACCAAGTCGACGCGATACAGGAAGTCCGGCGACATCAGGATGCTGACGACCGAGTCGCGGATCGCATCCTCGTGCGTGAGTTCGTTCTTCGTACGGAGTTGGTGGTAGAACGCGATGATGTCGTCGTGCTCGGCCTTCGTCAATGGCCTGCGGTATGCACGCGCCGCGAAATCAAGCAGAGCGGCCAAGTGCTTCGGCTCGCCATTGAGGTGCATTTTCTCGAGCGCGCGGAGAGTCGTGTTGGCGCCGTTGAAGTGCTCGCGAATGGCCGCCGCCGCTTCCGGATCATTCTCGGGACCCATTGCAGCCAGGTCCAGATATTGATTCATCAGGTGAAAGATGACCGGGGTGTCCGTCACCGCGTGATCCGTCGGGCGCGGAGATCCAGACTCTTCGCCCTTACCCAAAACCTCGCCGCTCTCATTGAGGAAGAACTGCGTCCACGTGCGAGCGGTATATCTGCCAATGAAATCGAATTCGACCCACAGGCGATTGAGATCCTTCACGCCTTTCTCATCGAGGATCAACTCCCTGAGCGCGGTGTCGTCGCGGTAATAGCCCATGACGTTGTGGAATCCGGCGCTGAGCAGGCGGCCCTTGTCCTCGGAATCGTCGGGGAAGTAGCGGCCGCGTTCCTTGATATAGAATGCGTCGGGGAAAACGTTCGCGAACCGCTCGAACGACGCTTCATAGCGGGCCCGTTCGCGCGCGGGAACAATCAGATCGGTGTCATTGGCGCGAGCTTTGGCAGAGAGCGCCGCCCAGCGTGGACCCGCTTCCGCGTGAAGATCAGGATACTTAGGAATCTCGGGAACGACTGGGGGCGGATCGGTATCGTTCCGCAAATCCTTAGGATCGCTGTCGCGATGATGCGCGGCGAACTTGCCCAACTTCCAATTCAGCAACGGCTGCGAGGCGCCGGATAATCCTTCGACTAATGGAGCGGTGAACTGCATCGCCGTATGCTCGCGGATCTTGACGACGAAATCGCGCATCGCCACGGTCTCTACGTGCAGATGCTCGATCGCGTCCGCCGCACCGGGCTCCGGCAGAGCGCGCCACATCGTTTGCAGTTTGGCGATGGGTCCGACTTCCTGCTTGGCTTTCGCAGCGGGCTCCTCAAGGAGTTGCCAGACGGTCTGCAAATATTTCGGGCTGACCTTCGCCTCGGCGGCGGTCGCGGCGAGCGTCGCGTTGGGATGGTGTAGTGCGACGCGATGCTTGTATCGCCAGGCCGCTGCGAAGTAATCAGCGAAGTCGGTCGGCTGGCTCAAATAGAAGTTGACGATCCGCTGGATGGCGTACTTCTCGCGATCCGTTTCGACCAGCATAGGATACGGCGCGAAGGCGATTCCATCGGGAGTAAGCAGCATGTGGTCGCCCACGTTCCGCGCGGCCTCCAGATATTTTTTCAGCAGCGACGGCGACATCGTGAGCGACTCGCCTGAATTATCGAAGCCTGCCTGATTCGAGGGGTCGAGCGGAAATTCGCGCGCCGGCCGGAGATCGACGCCGGTCAGATCGCGAATCGTATAGTCGTATTCCGCATTGCTCAAACGGCGCGCGAGCACGAGGCCAGGGTCGCCGTCATTCTTCCGCGCTTCATCGGCACGCACGGCCTCGATCCAATCGATGATGTGTTTGCGGTCTGCTGCCGAAGGCTGCGGCAACTGCTTCGGCGGCATTTCCTTCGCTTCGAGGCGGCCTTCGACCAGCGCCCAGCGCGGATAGTCCTGCACGACCATATCGCGCGTCGTGTACGCCTTGAGATCGAATTGCGCAGCGGGCTTCTGGCCGCTGTGGCACATCGCGCAGTACTTGGTGACAAACGGCTGGACGGTTTCAGTGAACTCGCGATCGAGAGCTTTGCCCGGCACGTCCGCACCCTGGACGGCGACTGCGGAAAGGGCCAGCAGGCCAATGAGGAGGCTTTGTGACATTGTGAACAGGTATCGTCACAAGTATACGGCGGCGCGAATCGTCCCAGGGTTACGGTCTTCTGGTACAGTGTTTTGACGTGATCACCCCTGACGTGGGCCTTGACAGCGATGCCTCGATACCGGCCCGCACGCGCCGGAAGATCGCGCGGCGGGTCCTGCCGTTCGTTTTTCTGCTGTATGTCGTTTGTTATATCGATCGCTCAGCGGTGGCGTTCGCGAATGGGCCGATGTCCGCGGACCTCAATTTTTCCGAAGGGACGTTCGGCTTCGGCGCGGGCATCTTTTTCTTCGGCTACTTCCTGCTCGAGATCCCCGGCACGCTGATCGTCGAACGCTGGAGCGCCCGCCTGTGGATCGCGAGGATCTGCGTGAGCTGGGGCTTCGTCACGGCGATCGCCGGGTTCATCCACACGGCGTATCAGTTCTATGGTGCACGCTTCCTGCTGGGCGCCGCGGAGGCCGGATTGTTTCCCGGCATCATCGTTTATCTCACGCATTGGTTCCGCGTCGGCGACCGGGCACGCGCGCTCGCGGGGTTTGCGATTGCGGCTCCGGTTTCGCTGACTTTGAGTGCGCCCTGGTCGGCTCTGATCCTGCATATCCCGTGGACCGTAGGCGCCGGATGGCGCTGGCTGTTCATTCTCGATGGAGTCCCTTCCGTAATCCTGGGCGTCGTCACGTTATTCCTTCTGACCGACCGTCCGCGCGATGCGAAATGGCTGGCGCCGGAGGAACGGGACTGGATCGAAGGCACGCTCAAACAGGAAATCGCCGCAAAACCACATGGACGCGAGCGGCCCTGGTGGACGATCTTTTATCAACGCGACATCGTGATGCTGACGCTCGCGGCCTTCTGCGCGAACGTCGGAGGCTACGGCTTTACGCTATGGCTTCCGAACATCCTGAATCGTGGCTTGGGGATTCCGCCGACTTTGTCCACCGTGCTCTCCGCAGTTCCTTACGCGGTCGGCGCGGCGGCGAGTTTGTGGATAGGGCGGCGATCCGACAAGAAGGGCGGCAGTCAGTTACTCGCCTGCGGATGCTTCCTGTTGGGGGGAATATCGCTGGGGCTGGTGGCGATCCCCGGGCAGCCTGTGTCCTTGCCGGTGTTGTGGCTGTGCGCGACCGGGGCCGCGGCGTACGGATACATGCCCGCGTTCTGGATTCTGCCGACGTTACTGACAGGAGAAATGGCCGCCGCAGCTTCGATTGGAATGATCAATTCTGTCGGCAATCTGGGCGGATTCGTTGGACCTTGGGTAATCGGGGCGCTGCGGACCCGCGGGTGGAGTCCGACGGTCGTGATGCTGTTCCCCGCGGCATTTTATTTTCTCGCGATGACGCTCACATACCTGGTACGCGTACCGGTCGTGAAGCGGTGAGAGACGATTCCTTCGTGAACTTCCCGCGATCGTACAAGCGAATGATGCCGAAGACAATGAACAGCGCCAGCGGGAGGATGGCGACTTCGCGCAAGGCGAGCGCGGGTCCGCTCGAATCGTAGATCTTCCCCATTGCGGGAAGAATGAACGCGACAGATAAATTGCCTGCGCCCCCGATAATCGCGAGCAGCAGCGCGCCTCCGGCAGGGAACCACTCCGCAGTCACAGCGAGCATTGTCGGCCAGAAATAGCATACGCCGAGCGCGAACAGCGCTCCTGCCGCGAGAGCCGCAGCGGGCGAATTCGCGAAACTCAGCGCAACCAATCCCAGCCCTGAAAACACGGCCGCGGACATCAACAAGCCGAGCGCGGAGAGCCGATGCACCCAGCTTCCCGCGAACATACGTCCGATCGCCATAAGTCCGTTGATCCACGCAAGCACGAGGATCCCAGGGAAAGCGGACGTCTTCGTGAGGATGTCGGGGATCCACTGATTCGGTCCCAATTCAGTCGACGCCGTCATCAGCATGCAGACGATCCATATGAGGAAACGCGGACGGGCCGCCTCGCGATACATGTGCGCCGTCGACGTTCCTTGCTGCACACGCTCGGTGACGGGAAATTTCTGGCCCATGAAGATGATGCCGTATCCGATCGTGGGGATCAGAATGAGCAGCATCTTCGCCTGCCATCCAAAATGCAGCGCGGTCATCAGGTACGCGCCGAACGCACCTGCGACGATGCCCCACGGGAACCATGCGTGGACGGCGTTCAACTGTTCCGTCTTTCGCTCCGGATAGATGGTCGCCACCAGCGGATTGACCGCGCCCTCGATGGCGGCGTTGGCCATACCAATAAGGAGTGTGCCGAGCCACAGCGTCCAGAATCCGGTAGCGGCCATCGTCAGCACAACTCCCCCGATGTGCAGAACGCAGCCGGCCCGCATCAACTGGCGCATGCCGACGAGATCGCAGATCTGACCGGCGATGAGGACTGATAGAACGAATCCCCAGAACGCGGCGCCTGCGATTGAACCGAGCTGCTCGTGATTGAGAGTGAACTGATCGCCCAGTGCTCCGATAGTGTCGCCGCGGACTGCGAAGGTCAGTCCGCTGACGGCCATTGTCAGGCAAGATCCGAGCATGAGGCGCCTTGCGTTCGGCACCCCGGACGAGAAGAGCATCCACACATGATACGCATTCGCGCTGGTGGATGCTCGAGGGAAGTTAGCTTCTGCGACCGCCGCCGCCACCAGCCAGCCGCAGCAGGATGTTCAGCGTCGCAACGAACACGTTGAAGAGCCCTGCGAACAGCATGAGCGCTCCGGGAATTGGCGAATCCGCTTCACGCGAATTCAACACGGTGCTGGTCGAGAAGACCAGCGAGAACACGCCGAAGATGCCGATGCCGGCCGAAATCACAATCCCCATGAATCCGATGTTCAGGAACATGTTGAGCGTAACAGCCGCAATGATCGAAACGAACAACCCGACCATCAACCCGCGCGGAG